>JALEGX010000159.1 GCA_022763485.1 Paracoccaceae bacterium
AACCACGGTCGTCGTGGCCTTCTGAAAATGGTTGCTCAGCGCCGTAAGCTGCTGGACTACACCAAGGCAAAAGACGTTGCACGTTACCAGGACCTGATCAAGCGCCTGGGCATCCGTCGCTAAGACGCGCCCTACCAGGTTTTCAGACCGCCATCCCATCGGGGTGGCGGTTTTCTTTTGTGCGTATGTGATTGGCTGGGTCGGCCTCTGCGCGTGTTTGAACAGAGGCTAAGGTATTAGTCTTCCACCTGCTCGGCACTCTGGATCACCGCGGCGACCCGTTGACCGATTTCACGGCTGGCCTTCAGCGACGGGTGGATCATGTCGATCCCGTGATAGGACCGATCGCCATGCGGCACCAGATCGGCCAGCGACACGAAATGAACCCCCGGCAGAATGTCCGCCAGTTTGCTGATGCGGGTTTCCAGTTGATCCCCTTCGTCGCGGCAATGTTCGATCGGCGACCAAGCCCCGGGGCTGCGCAGATACCCGACATAGACCACCTGTGCGCCGGTTTTGCGCAGACCGTCGACCAGCCGCGGGATTTCTCCCCGGCGTCCGTCATCGGAAATCAGGCGGCCCATCTTCTTCTCACAGGGGCCGCATCCGCAGCCCAGCCACAGGTCATTCCCGCCCCCGTTGACGACAACCCAGTCCCAATCCCCTTCCCGGTACTGGCTGGCAATCTTCATCCCCATCGCACCGGTCAGCGGCAACTTGTAGAGGATCCGCGCGCCCCCCACCGCGTTGTTGGCAACGGGTTCATTCAACGTGCGTGAGATCGAGTGGGATATCGAACCACCGGTGATCCCGTGCCAGGCCATCAAACTGTCCCCCATGGTCAGGATCCTGGGGGAAGCGTTGCGGCTGACCTGTTCAATCGGCTGGGCCTGATCGGTCGGGCCGGGAACCTCTGGTTCGGGGACGGCGTGCACCTGTTTCGTGGGAACATCGTCCGGCGCATCATTGACCGGCGTGGCATTGCACGCAGCCAAAAGGACCGCGGAAACGGTCAAAAGGGCGGTGGGAAACTTCTTCATTCTGCTCTCAATCGTTTCTGTGCCGCTGCGCCAGCGGGCGCATCTGTGTTTTCGTCAGACCCCTTTCGGCAAGCAAAGCTGCGCATCTGCATCCCAGCCTGCTCACCCCCTCCAAGGCAAGACAAAGCCGGGCACAAGGGCCCTGCACAACAGTAATCAGACAATTTTGGCAAAATTTAGATCTACCGGAGGAGGAAAAGCCTAACCCCTCCACACCGCAGCGCCGGGTTCGGCGGCTCAGGGCAGCGCCCCACACCGCCGGGGCAAGCAATTGCTTCACAAATCGGCCAAACTGCTGTATGGGCCGCACATCTGAGACGATGTGCCATGACCCCGGCACGCGAAATAAAGATGGAAGGGGTCGGCGGCAATGGGGCCGCCACGCAAAACGGGAGACCCGGGATACGCCTGGGAGTGCTCCCATCTAGGATACGCATATGTTTGATGTAACGACGAAAAGCATGCAGTGGGGCGAGGAAACGCTCACACTGGAAACCGGCAAGGTTGCCCGTCAGGCCGACGGTTCGGTTATCGCCACTCTGGGCGAAACCTCGGTTATGGCCAACGTGACCTTTGCCCGTCAGCAGAAGCCCGGCCAGGACTTCTTCCCGCTGACCGTCCACTACCAGGAAAAATACTACGCCGCGGGCAAGGTGCCCGGCGGCTTCTTCAAGCGTGAGGCCCGCCCCACCGAGAAGGAAACCCTGACCGCGCGTCTGATCGACCGTCCGATCCGCCCGCTGTTCGTGCCCGGCTTCAAGAACGAAGTTCTGGTGATGTGCACCGTGCTGAGCCACGATCTGGTCAACGACCCCGACATCGTCGCAATGATCGCCGCTTCGGCCGCTCTGACCATTTCCGGCGTTCCCTTCATGGGCCCGATCGCCGGTGCGCGCGTTGGCTTCGTGGACGGTGACTACGTCCTGAACCCGACCGTCGACGACATGCAGGACCTGCGCCTGAACCCCGAACAGCGTCTGGACCTGGTTGTTGCCGGCACCAAAGACGCCGTGATGATGGTTGAATCGGAAGCTTACGAGCTGACCGAAGAAGAAATGCTGGGCGCCGTGACCTTCGCGCACGAGCAGATCCAGCCGGTAATCGACCTGATCATCGCGCTGGCCGAAGACGCGGCCAAAGAGCCGTTCGACTTCACCCCGCCGGATTACTCGGAGCTGTATGAAGCCGTGAAAGCGGCCGGCGAAGAGAAGATGCGCGCCGCCTATGCGATCACCGACAAGCAGGAACGTGTTGCTGCTGTTGCCGCGGTGAAAGAAGAGGTCATCGCTGGCCTGAGCGAAGAGCAGCAGGAAGACGCAAACCTGGGCTCCGCTCTGAAGAAGCTGGAATCCGGCGTTCTGCGCGGTGACGTGGTCAAGAACGGCCGCCGCATCGACGGCCGTGCGCTGGACCAGGTTCGCCCGATCGTCTGCGAAACCTCGCTGCTGCCGCGGACCCACGGTTCGGCCCTGTTCACCCGTGGCGAAACCCAAGGCCTGGTCGTGACCACCCTGGGCACCGGCGACGACGAACAGTTCATCGACGCGCTGCATGGCAACTTCAAATCCAACTTCCTGCTGCACTACAACTTCCCGCCCTACTCGGTTGGTGAAGTTGGCCGCGTTGGTTCGCCCGGTCGCCGTGAAATCGGCCACGGCAAGCTGGCATGGCGCGCCCTGCAGGCGGTTCTGCCCGCCCCGACCGATTTCCCCTACACGGTCCGCATCGTGTCGGAAATCACCGAATCCAACGGCTCGTCGTCGATGGCATCGGTCTGCGGTGGCTCGCTGTCCATGATGGACGCAGGTGTTCCGCTGAAAGCACCGGTTGCCGGTGTGGCCATGGGTCTGGTTCTGGAAGATGACGGCTCGTACGGCATCCTGACCGACATCCTCGGTGACGAAGACCACCTGGGCGACATGGACTTCAAGGTCGCGGGGACCTCCGAAGGCATCACCTCGCTGCAGATGGACATCAAGGTTGCCGGCATCACCCCGGAAATCATGAAAGCCGCCCTGGCCCAGGCCAAGGAAGGCCGTCTGCACATCCTGGGTGAGATGGGTAAAGCACTGTCCGAAACCAATGAGTTCTCGGTCCACGCTCCGCGCATCGAAACCATGCAGATCCCGACCGACAAGATCCGCGAAGTGATCGGTTCGGGCGGCAAGGTCATCCGTGAAATCGTTGAAGTGTCCGGCGCCAAAGTCGACATCAACGACGACGGCATCATCAAGATCGCCAGCCCGAACGGTGAAGCGATCCAGAAAGCCTATGACATGATCTATTCGATCGTGGCAGAGCCGGAAGAAGGCAAGGTCTACACCGGTAAGGTTGTGAAGATCGTCGACTTCGGTGCTTTCGTGAACTTCTTTGGCAAGCGCGACGGTCTGGTCCACGTGTCCCAGATCGAAAACCGCCGCCTGAACCATCCGTCGGATGTTCTGAAAGAAGGTCAGGAAGTTAAGGTCAAGCTGCTGGGCTTCGACGATCGTGGCAAGGTGCGCCTGTCGATGAAAGTTGTCGATCAGGAAACCGGCGAAGAGATCGTTCAGGAAAAGAAAGCCAAATCCGAAGACTAAGATCCCGGAACTGGTAAAGTCAGAAACGGCCCCGGCATTGTCCGGGGCCGTTTTCATTTTGCGGCACCAGCCCGGTAATCCCCTGAAAATCCGCATAAACTTTGGTCCAATCGGGCGGTTTTCGGCCTTTGGTCCAATCGCACATCCCGGCCGCCCTGCCCAGTTCGGTGTCATCGCAACCGCATAGACGAAAAGGAAATGCACGATGAAACTGAACAAGCCGCTGACCCTGACTGCCCTGATCCTGGCCATCCCTGCCATGGCCTTTGCCGGCATCACCGTCGGAGATCGCATCGGAACATCGGAAACCGAAATCCGCACACAAATCGAAGCCCTGGGCTATGACGTGCAGGAGATCGAATTCGAAGGGGGCGAAATCGAGGTTGAAGTTCTCAAGGATGGGGTCGAAACTGAACTGGTCCTGAACCCGGCCAACGGCACGGTGCGTGAGATCGAACAGGACGACGACTGACCGGTTCCGCAGACAAGGACGCCATGACCTTTCGCAAACTCACTTGGCTCTGGGGTCTTCTGGTGGCGCAGGCTGGCTGCGCTGCCTTTTTCCTGTTTGACGCGCTGGCCGATTGGGCCGGACAGGACGCCGCCCTTGGATTTCGCCACTACCACAGTTTCGAAATGCTGGTTGCCCTGGCCCTGGTTGCGGGGTTCGTCGCCACGGCCCTTCAGATCCGCGACCTGCTGCACCAGCAGTCGGATCTGAACCGGCAAGTCCGAATCGCCAAAGGCTCGCTTGCCAAGCTCATCGAACACCAGTTCACCGAATGGGGGCTGAGCGCCGCAGAGCGTGACGTGGCGATGCTGGCGATCAAGGGCTTGTCGATCAGCGAAATGGCCGAAATCCGCCAGACCCGCGAAGGAACAATCAAGGCCCAATGCGCCGCTGTCTATCGCAAGGCAGGCGTGGCCGGGCGGCTGCAACTGATCAGCCTGTTCATCGAAGATCTGATAGCAGACCCCCTGATTGACGACAGGACAGAGTGACACCCACCCATGGGCCTCTGACCGCAAAACAACGCGAAAATCATCGCTCTGCTCTTTGTGAGCGCTGGTGACCCTGTGTTTTCTGGGCCAAAGCGGACGTGGGGTCAGGCGCGGTCACTTCCAACGCCCAAACCCGTGAAGGGACGTGACCCGCGCAGGGCTTCCGATCTATGTCGAATGCCCGCATGACAGATCTGTAAACCATCACAGATCAGAGGTTTCTGAATGCTTCCCCGTTCTTTCCTGACCGCCGGTGCCCTTGTACTGGGTGCCACATCGCTTTCGGCACAATCCCTGCCGGACGGCTATTACCTGCAAGGCTTTGCCGGGTATTCGCAGCTGGACGATACCAGCTTCTCCGGCAGCATCGGCGGCGCACCGCAATCGGTTACGGGTGACTTCGACGATGGCTTTGGCCTGGGCCTGTCGGTGGGCCGCGAAATCACCCGGTGGTCGAATGACACGATCGGCACGCGGCTTGAGCTGGAACTGTCGTACCGCAACAACGATGTCTCCGGCCTGAACTTCTCGGGCAATGGACCGGGGGCGGAAACAAACGTATCGGGCGACGTCAGCTCCACCTCGATCTTTGCCAACGTCCTGTTCGACTTCAAACAAACCGGTGCCTGGACGCCCTTTGCGGGCTTCGGCGTGGGCGCCACACGCTCTGACCTGGATCTGGTCTATGGTCCGGGTGTGCGGATCGACGGTGATGACACCAATTTTGCCGCGCAGGCCATCGCCGGTGTGTCCTACGCGCTGAACGACCAGACCTCGATCGTGTTCGACGCGCGGTATGCCCGGGCCTTTGACGTCAGCAGCCCGCGCCTGTCCCCGGCGGGGGCCTTGACCGGCACTGTTGAGGACGATCTGAGCAGCTTCAACCTGAACGTTGGCGTTCGGTTCAACTTCTGACCCTTCCCCCGCATGGCCCGGCCCGGTATGATCGGGCCATGCGATCCCTGATCATCCATATGCCCGGCGACACAAAGCGCGCCCCGAATGTGCAGAAGCTGTTGGGCCTTTTGCCCACGCCGCAGGTCATTGATGCGGTGATCGGGCGGGACGTGATAGACAGCGTGCAGATGCGTGGCGGGGACCTGCACCGGCCATCCTATCCCTTCCCCCTGTCCGCAGGTGAGGTAGGCTGTTTTCTGAGCCACCGCCGCTGTTGGCAGCACATTCTGGATGAAGGTCTGGAGTACGCGCTGATCGTCGAAGATGATCTGGCTGTCGATGCCGAGCACTGGGCCCAGACGATGACATTGGTCACCGACAACGCGGATGCCGACAGCTTCTTCCGCCTGCCGGCCAAACGGCGCGAGGCCTCCGCCCGCACCATCGCAACGCATGGTGAGGCTAAGCTGTTTCTGCCCAAGGTCGTTGGATTGCAGACGGTTGCTCAGGTTGTCGGCCAACATGCCGCACGACGCCTGCTGGACGCGTCTGAGGTGCTGGACCGGCCGGTTGATACCTTCCTGCAGATGCACTGGATCCACGGTCAACAGATCCACACGATCCTGCCCAACGGCGTCAGTGAGATCACGGCCGAGCTTGGCGGCTCCACCATCCAGAAAAAAAGCCGCCCCAACAACAAGCTGGGGCGGGAATTCAAGCGCGCCGTCTATCGCGCGCAGGTGTCAACACACCCACAGAAAACGCTGGCTTAACCCGGCAGCTTTGCGGTGCGCAGATAGGGGAAGTGGGTGGTGAACTCACCGAACTTCGCCTTTGCGTCCTCATCGCTGACCGCCACGGGAATGACGACGTCCTCACCCGGGACCCAGTTTGCAGGGGTTGCCACGTTTTCCTTGGCCGCGGTTTGCAGACCGTCCAGCGCGCGCAGGACCTCGGCAAAGTTGCGGCCAACGTTCATCGGATAGGTCATTGACAGTTTCAGTTGCTTGTCGGGGCCGATGATGAAGACCGAACGCACGGTTGCGCTGTCGGCGGGGGTGCGGCCATCGGGCAGATAGGCGTCTGCCGGCAGCATGTCGAAGGCCTTGGACACGGCCAGACCTTCATCCGCGATGATCGGGAAACCGGCCTTGGTGCCTGCGTATCCTTCGATATCGGTTTTCCAGCCTTTGTGGTCTTCAACGCCATCCACCGAGACGCCAATGACCTTGGTGCCGCGTTTGTCCCACTCATCCGCCAGCTGTGCCACGGCACCGAATTCGGTGGTGCAGACCGGGGTGAAGTCCTTGGGGTGGGAGAACAGAATGGCCCAGCTGTCACCAATCCAGTCGTGGAACGTGATGGTGCCCTGGTCGGTTTCGGCAGTGAAATTGGGAACGGTGTCGTTGATGCGCAGGCCCATGGGGGGACTCCTCTCATGCGTTAAGCGAATTCTGTATCGTCAACCTAGTGGTTCTTCCGTGACGTTACATCCCCGCAAAGCAGATAATTTGAACACGTCCCCGGCAACGATTTCGCCACAGTATCAGAGGTTTCCGAATATCGCCTGGAAATACCTCCGGACACTGGCGGCCCTGGGGCAGAGCGTTCCCCGGCATTCCGGTTGCACAGCGCCCACAGCAGTGACAGAGTGTCGCCAATAGCCGACCGAACGGTCGACAATCCAAACAACCGGGAGATCCGCACCATGATCGAAAAGAGAGACTTCTATATCAACGGGGCATGGGTCGCACCGTCTCAGGCGAACGACTTCAACGTCATCGACCCTTCGACAGAAGACGCCTGTGCCGTGATTTCGCTGGGTTCGGAAGCCGATACCAATGCCGCGGTTGCAGCGGCCAAGGCCGCGCTGCCGGGTTGGATGGCCACCCCTGTCGAAGAACGTATTGCGTTGGTTGAAAAGCTGGTCGACGCCTACAAAACCCGCGGCGAGGATCTGGCACAGGCCATGTCCAGCGAAATGGGCGCCCCCATCGACATGTCCCGAACCCAGCAGGTGGGCGCGGGGATCTATCACCTGAAGAACTTCATCCGGGCGGCAAAGGCGTTTGAGTTCGACAAGCCGCTGGGGGATCACGCCCCCGAAGACCGGATCATCCACGAAGCTGTCGGGGTCGCTGCGCTGATCACGCCGTGGAACTGGCCGATGAACCAGATCACGCTGAAGGTTGGCGCCGCCGCCGTCGCCGGCTGCACGATGGTATTGAAACCGTCCGAACAAAGCCCTCTGAACGCGATGATCTTTGCCGAGATGATCGACGAGGCAGGCTTCCCGCCGGGTGTCTTCAACCTGGTGAACGGTGACGGCGTGGGCGTCGGTTCGCAGCTGTCTGCGCACCCGGACGTGGACATGGTGTCCTTCACCGGATCCACCCGCGCGGGCACCGCGATTTCCAAGGCGGCGGCCGACACCCTGAAGAAAGTGCACCTGGAACTGGGTGGCAAAGGCGCGAATGTGGTGTTCGAAGATGCCGACGAAAAAGCCGTCAAACGCGGCGTGCTGCACATGATGAACAACACCGGTCAAAGCTGCAACGCGCCGTCGCGGATGCTGGTGCAGCGCTCGATCTATGATCAGGCGGTGGAAACTGCGGGCGAGGTTGCCGCCAAGGTCACGGTTGGAAATGCCCATGATGAAGGCCGCCACATCGGCCCCGTCGTGAACGAAATGCAGTGGGGCAAGATCCAGGGTCTGATCCAGCAGGGCATCGACGAAGGCGCGCGTCTGGTCGCCGGGGGCACCGGCCGTCCGGACGGGATGAACAAGGGCTTCTACGTGAAGCCCACGGTTTTTGCCGACGTCAACAACAGCATGACCATTGCCCGCGAAGAGATCTTTGGCCCGGTTCTGGCGATGATTCCCTTCGACACCGAAGAAGAAGCCATCGCCATTGCCAACGACACGCCCTACGGTCTGACCAACTATGTTCAGACCCAGGACCCCGCCCGGGCAAACCGCATGGCACGCGCGCTGCGCTCTGGCATGGTCGAAATGAACGGCAAGCCGCGCTCTGCCGGATCGCCCTTTGGCGGGATGAAGCAATCCGGTAACGGACGCGAAGGCGGAAGCTGGGGGATCGAAGACTTCCTTGAGGTCAAGGCCGTCAGCGGCTGGACCGCCGAGTGATCCCGAAGGGCCGCCGATCTGGCGGCCCTTTTACTTTGACCTCATCGTCACAGGAGCCGGGGTTTCTTTGCTTGACCTGAACCATGGTTGAGCTTGCAGGGTGGCAGCACAGCATCCCTGAAGGACCCGCATATGACACAGATTTCAGATTCGATTACCGGGGTTTACGAAACCCACCTGCCCGTCCGCAACCTGACCCGGGCGCTTGATTTCTACGTTGGCAAGCTTGGGCTGGAACTGGCCCGCAAAACACCGTCCCGCAATGCCGCCTTTCTGTGGGTCGGCGATCGCAAGACCGGCATGTTGGGATTATGGGAAACCGGCAGCGCCCCCTTGTCGATGACCCTGCACATGGCCTTCCGGTGCGAGGCCGAGGCATTGGAACAGCTGTGCGGCCGGTTGCAGGATCTGGACGTGCCACCGCTTGGGTTTGCAGGCAATCCGATCACCGAGCCCGATGTCATCGGCTGGATGCCGGCCATGACGGTCTACTGCAAGGACCCCGATGGGCATTCGATCGAGTTTCTGTCCGTGATGGATGATGCCCCCGATCCGGACTTCGGCGCGGCGCCACTCGGGGCCTGGCGGGCGGCAAAAGGCTGATGTCCCGTGTCACGCCGTCTGGTACTGGTCCGCGGAAGCGCTTAGACAGGCAGAAGCGGCAGGAGGTTCAGCATGATCATTACCCGACTCCATGGACGTTTGGGCAACCAGATGTTCCAATATGCCGCCGCTGCCGGGCTGGCGGCTCGCCACCGGGTGCCCGTTGGGCTGGACAGCCGCGAGGCGCTGGCCCGCAACGAAGGCGTGCTGACCCGTGTGTTCGACCTGGACGTGATGTCCCCCGCGCCACTGCCGCCGATCAAATCCGAAAGCCCCCTGCGCTATGGTTTGTGGCGTCTGGGTTTTGGCGCACCGCGGTTTCAGCGCGAGCGCGGCCTTGGCTACAATCCCGCCATTGAGACGGCCGAGGACGGTACCTACCTGCACGGCTATTGGCAGAGCGCGCGCTATTTTTCCCATATCGAAGAAAAGATCCGCGCCGATTTCACCTTTCCGGAGTTCAGCAATTCCCAGAACGCAGAGATGGCCGCGCGGATCGGCGAAAGCCTGTCGATTTCGCTGCATGTACGGCGCGGGGACTACCTGACCCTTGGGGCGCATGTACTGTGCGATCAGGCCTATTATGAGGCCGCGCTGAGCCGGGTCTGCGAGGGGCTGCCTGCGGACCCCACAGTGTTTGTCTTCTCGGACGATCCGGATTGGGCCAAGGAGAACCTACCGCTGCCCTGCAAGAAGGTGGTGGTGGATTTCAACGGGCCCGAGACCGATTTCGAGGACATGCGCCTGATGAGCCTGTGTCAGCACAATATCATCGGCAACAGTTCGTTTTCCTGGTGGGCGGCCTGGCTGAACCGCAAGGACAACAAGCGTGTTGCCGGGCCGGCAAGTTGGTTCGGGGACCCGAAACTGTCGAACCCGGATATCCTGCCGCCACATTGGCTGCGCATCAGCACCTGATCCCGGCCGGCGGCCTCCCGCCCGGTGTCAGGGCCTTGCGGCCCCTCCCCCCGTTGGGCCCGGCAGCGCGTTGCGCTGCGGGTGGACCTCAGAAGTCCGCCTTGGCCCGGAACCGCAGACTTTCGCCGCTGTCGGGGTGCTTGATCCGCAGCTCCTCGGAATGGAGCATCATCCGGTCAAACTCCAGCGCTGCCCCGTCGGCATAAAGCGGATCGCCCAGGATCGGATGTCCCAGCGCCAGCATGTGGACGCGCAACTGGTGCGAGCGCCCGGTCTTCGGCATCAGCCGCACCCGGCTTTCCGCATCAGAGGATTTCAGCACTTTCCAATCGGTGACCGCCTGTTTGCCCGTGTCGTGGCACACCATCTGGCGCGGCCGGTTCGGCCAGTCCACGATCAGCGGCAAATCAACGGTGCCCGACTTCGGCTCCAGACAGCCCGCGACCCGCGCGACGTAGACCTTGCGGGTGCTGCGCTTTTCAAACTGCATCGACAGGCTGCGCTGCGCGTGCGGGGTCAGCGCAAACACGATCACGCCAGAGGTGTCCCGGTCCAGCCGGTGCACAAGCAGGGCATGAGGAAAGACCGCCTGAACCCGGGTCAGCAGGCAATCCGCCAAATGCGCCCCCCGTCCGGGAACGCTGAGCAAACCGGCGGGTTTGTTCACAGCCAGAAGCTCTGCATCTTCGTGAAGGATCTCCAACGGGTCCTGCGGCGGGGTATATTCACTGCTGACGGGCATGCAGCAGCACCTAACGTTTCTATGCGCGCCAGACAAGTTGTCGCCACGTTTGGGCTTGCAGACTTGGGATCTGCCGCCCACTCTTTGCCCAAAAAACCGAGGGAGTAAGCCGATGCATCCAACCATTTCACGCATGGTCGTGGTCGTGGCCCAGGGTGACGACAGCAAGATAGCCGAACTTCTGGCCGATGACGTCCGTTTCCTGCCGCCGACCTATTACGCAACCTGGACCGGGCGCGAGGCGGTTGCGGCGGTTCTGGGCCATGTCGGACAGGTGTTCACCGATTTCACCTATCGCCGGATCATGGGGGAGGGCAAGGATTGGGCGCTGGAATTCCAGTGCAAGGTCGGTGATCTGGACGCCGTTGGTGTCGACCTGATCAAGCTGAACGACGAGGGGCTGATCGAAACCTTCGAAGTGGCAATGCGGCCCTACAAATCCGTGGGCGCCCTGCGTGAAGCCATGAATGCCCGCGTCGGGACGGATGCGCGTTTCCTGAAGTTCCGCGAAGCGCTCAGCTGAGCGCTGGGTGGGGGACCGCCAATGGACCGCATCCTGCGCATCCCCCTGATCCCTGTGCTTGCGGTGCAGGGGCTGATGGTGCGCTCACGCGCGCAGATGTTGCCCGAACCTGGGGGCCCACGCAGGGGTCGGGCCGGATCCGGACCGGCATTGCGGTTGCTGGTCACCGGCGACAGCTCTGCCGCGGGCGTGGGCGTCGGGGCTCAGGCCGAAGCCTTGAGCGGCGCGCTTGTGTCCCGTCTCAGCCAGCACGCAGAGGTCGACTGGAGGCTGGAGGCCACAACAGGTCATCGCACCCGCGACACCCTGGACCGTCTGGCGGCCCTGCCCGACCTCCGCTTGGACGTCGCGGTGGTGGCGCTGGGGGTCAACGACACGACGCGGTTCATGTCACCCAAGGCGTTTGCACGCAGGCAGACGGAGTTGGTTCAGATCCTGATCAACCGCTTCGGCGTTCAGCTGGTTCTGCTGAACGCAATCCCCCCGATTGCACAGTTTCCCCTGCTGCCGAACCCCTTGGCGTGGGCCCTGGGACGTCACGCAGAGCGGCTGGAGGCGGCGCGGCAGGCCGAACTGGCGCAAATGAATGAGGCAGAGATCCTGGCACCCGAAGTGCCTTTTGATCCCAAATACATTGCCGAAGATGGCTTTCACCCCAATGCCTTGGCCTATTCCGTCTGGGCAGAACAGCTGGACCGGCGCATCCGCTTGTTTCTGCAGACCTGACGCGCAACAGAACCATCGGCACATTTTTTCCACATTTCCGGTAAACTTTTGCCCCGGTGAACAGTCAGTTTCCAAATTGAGAACAAACAAAAGGAGACTGAAAATGGCACATGCAGATATCGGTGGCAGCATGATCGAACCAGGGGTTCTGGATCTTCTGCGTCAGGAACGCGGCAAGGCGCTGAGCACACGCGAATGGAAATTCCGCCTCATCGGCTTTGGCTATGCGATCAAGAACCGTCAGGGCAAACAGGTCGTGACCCGCCTGCCCCAAGGAACCGAACTGGGCGTTCTGCCTGCCGAACTGGGCTGATATCCACCCCGTTCAATTGCCCGAACGCCCATCAATTTCAGGGCGAAAGGGTCACTCCCGTCCCGGCAAGTTGTCCCGGGCAGGGGCAGGTTCCCAGTTTTCGATCAGGTGAATTGCTTCTTCAGCCGTTTCCACGAAGCGGAACAGGTCCAGATCCTGTTCCGAAATGGTCCCGGCATCGGCCAGCGCCTCCCAGTTGACGACCTTTTCCCAGAAGGCGCGCCCGAACAGCAGGAACGGCACACGTTGCATCCGCCCGGTCTGAATCAGGGTCAGGGATTCAAACAGCTCATCCAGCGTTCCGAATCCGCCGGGGAACACACAAATCGCCCGCGCCCGCATCAGGAAATGCATCTTGCGGATCGCGAAATAGTGGAAGTTGAAGCTGAGCTCAGGCGTAACATAAGTGTTGGGCGCCTGTTCATGTGGCAGAACAATACTCAACCCGATGGAGCATCCACCGGCCTCGGCCGCGCCGCGGTTGCCCGCTTCCATGACACCCGGCCCGCCGCCGGTGACAATCACGTCCTCACGGCAGCCTGTTGTCTTTGACTTCTCGGTCATCAGACGCGCGAATTTCTGTGCTTCGTCGTAGAAGGCCGACAGTTCAGCCAGCGTTTCGGTCCGTGCCTCGGCCTTCCTTGCCGGTTCCGGGATCCGTGCGCCCCCGAACATCACGATGGTGGACTTGATCTCACGCTCCGCCATCATCAGTTCCGGCTTGAGCAGCTCCAGCTGCAGGCGAACCGGGCGCAATTCCTCGCGACACAGGAAATCCTTGTCTGCAAAGGCCAGTGCATAAGCCGGGGATTCGGTCTGTGGGGTCGAAGGGACGTGTTCGGCCCGATCCCTGTCAGTATGCGCGTCGCTGAACCGGCTCAAACGGTCTTCTTTCATCGGATGTTCCCTGCTTGCATGTTCCCGATCAGCCTATAGGGTCGTCCGACAGAACACTAGGCACAGGCATGTGACATGAACTGGAATTCCGAAATCGAAGCCGCGCTTGAACGCGTATCGCCGCACGTCCTGAAAACTCCTGTTTTTCAGTCGGACGCCTTCGGACGGCTACTGGAATTCAAGCTGGAGCACATGCAGCACACCGGCAGCTTCAAGGCGCGCGGGGCCTTCAACACGCTTCTGCAAACCGACGTGCCAAAGGCGGGGATCGTTGCCGCGTCAGGTGGCAACCATGGCGCAGCCGTTGCCTTTGCGGCCCAAGCCCTTGGACACAGGGCCACGATTTTCGTGCCGGAAATGGCCGGCGCGTCGAAAATTGCTCTGATCCGGGACACCGGCGCGGATCTGCGGGTGGTCGCCGGGGCCTATTCCGACGCGCTGGACCAGGCCCTGCGCTTTGAGGCGGAAACGGGCGCCATGCAGGTCCATGCCTATGACGCCACGCCCACGGTTACGGGCCAGGGCACCTGTTTTGCCGAATGGGAAACCCAGGGGTTGGAGGCCGATACCGTCCTGATCGCCGTGGGTGGCGGTGGCCTTGTGGCGGGCGCTCTGGCCTGGCTGGGCGAGCGGCGCAAGGTGGTGGCGGTAGAGCCCGAGACCTCTTGCGCGCTGCATGCCGCGCTTGCAGCGGGTCGGCCCGTGGATGTTGAGGTGTCGGGGATTGCGGCCAATGCTTTGGGGGCCAAACGCATCGGTTCCATCTGTTTTGATCTGGCCACCCGGGCCGACGTTTCTTCCATCACCGTCAGCGATGACAGCATCGCCAATGCCCAGGCTCTGTTGTGGAAGAAACACCGCATCCTGGTGGAACCTGCGGGGGCAACCGCGCTGGCCGCCCTGCTGCAAGGTGCGTATGTTCCCGAACCGGATGAAAAGGTCGCCGTTCTGGTCTGCGGCGGAAACATCGCACCCGATCCGTTCCTGTAATTCCAACCCGCGGCTTGCAGGTGTGGAACAGTCTTCCTAAAGATGCTCCATGACCGGAACCATTGCAGATACGATTTACCAGACCCTCAGCCGAAGGATCGTATCTGGGGATTTGCCCGCAGGCGAAAAGCTGCGGCAGGATCATATCGCCCGAGAATTCGAAACCTCCCACGTGCCGGTCCGCGAAGCCCTGTTGCGGCTGGAAGCGCACGGGCTGGCCGCGTCGCAACCCCGGCGCGGCATGCGTGTCACCGCACTGAACCCGGCAGAGATCCGCGAAATCGTCGAGATGCGGGTGGCGCTGGAGGGGCTGGCGCTGCGCCACGCCATCGGCAACATGACGGCAGAGCACCTGAACGAATTGGACGAACTGCGCCTGGCCTGCGATGCGGCGACCGATATGGAAAGCTGGGAGACCAGCAACCGCGCCTTTCATCGGACCTTGCTGGCCCCCTGCAACATGCCACGCCTGCTGGCGTCGATTGACGATCTGCATATCGCCAGCGCCCGCCATCTGTTTGCGCATTGGAAGAACCAGTGGTCCCCCCGACCTGACAAGGATCACGCGGCCATCCTGTCTGCGCTGCGCGAAAGGGACGGGATCAAGGCCGGCGAAATCCTGAAACGCCACCTGCGCAGGGTGCAATAACCGCTCCAGAGCCGCCTAAGGACGGCACAAAGCCCACAAATGCCGCATTCGGGGAATGACGCGCGGGGTTCTTGCCGCTATGAAAGCCCGAATCCAACTGATTTCGGAGCGATAACACATGTCCAACGCGCAGCTGGAAACTGCCATCGAGGCCGCCTGGGAGGCCCGTGACACCATTTCCCCCTCCACGGGTGGCGAAACCCGTGAAGCCATCGAAGATACGCTGAACGCATTGGACTCCGGTTCGCTGCGCGTTGCCGAAAAGCTGGAAAACGGCGACTGGCACGTCAACCAGTGGGCCAAGAAAGCGGTTCTGCTGGGCTTCCGCATCAAGGATATGGAAATCCATGACGGCGGCCCGCAAGGCAGCGGCTGGTGGGACAAGGTCGACAGCAAGTTCAAAGGCTGGGGCGACCACGAGTGGAAAGAGGCTGGCTTCCGCGCCGTGCCGAACTGCGTTGTCCGCAAGTCGGCCTTCATCGCGCCGGGCGTGGTCCTGATGCCGTCCTTCGTGAACCTGGGCGCCTATGTTGACGAAGGCACCATGGTTGACACCTGGGCCACCGTCGGCTCCTGCGCGCAGATCGGCAAGAACGTGCACCTGTCCGGCGGCGTCGGCATTGGCGGCGTTCTGGAACCGATGCAGGCCGGCCCGACCATCATCGAGGACAACTGCTTCATCGGGGCGCGTTCCGAAGTCGTCGAAGGCTGCATCGTGCGCGAAGGTTCGGTGCTGGGCATGGGCGTCTACATCGGCAAGTCCACCAAGATCGTCGACCGGGAAACCGGCGAAGTGATGTATGGCGAAGTACCGCCCTATTCCGTTGTCGTGTCGGGCTCCATGCCTTCGAAGAACGGGATCAGCCTGTATTGCGCCGTGATCGTCAAGCGCGTGGACGCACAGACCCGCTCGAAGACCGGTATCAACGAGCTGCTGCGCGACTGATCCTGCGCGGATCTGAATTTGAAAGGCGTCCGAGGGTTCGGGCGCCTTTTTTGTGTGATGGCTTCGGGTATCAGCCAGCCAGACAAAGCTCCGCCTCGAACCTCCGCAGAACCCGCCGTGCGGTTGGCCCATAGTCCAACTCTGACATTTCTTTCAGGTCCGGGAACAGCGACAGAACCTCCGCCTGAACGGCGGCATCATAGCCATTCAGCGTCAGGACACCCGGATGATAGCTCTCTGACAACATGCCGTTGGACAGGACGATTTCATGCTGGTCGAACAGCAGATGGACATAACAGACCGGTCCCCCATCGGTGACCCGGCGGACCGTGGTGCCATTGACCAGATCAGCCGCCCTGACCAGCGTCTCTGACGCCGCAAAGTAAAGCTCGGCCAGAGGCGAGCGCAAAAGCACCCGGTGGTTGGGTGAAAACAGCACCCGTTCATGCGTCCCAAGTGTGTTCTGGGAAAATTCCACCGGCGCATCCGTGCCAATTGCGTGACGCGTTGTGGTCCCAATCCAGCGCAAGGGCTGAAACCCGCGATCCAACGTCCAGACCTGATCCCCGGGCCGCAGGTGTTCCACCCGGCGCGGCCCGATGTCCGTATCGATCAGTGTTCCCGCGACAAAACAGGGCGTCGTAGTGACTGTCACAAAGGCCGTGTCGGTGTTGCCGTCCTCATCCGCGACCGAATAGGAGAAAACGCTGCTGCCCTCATCCCCGTCGGACGTGATGTCGAACGACCCATCCGCATTCAGCGTGACCGTTTCGCCGGAAGACAGCACAACGGTCGACCCTGCGTTGACCGCTGTTCCGTTGATATGGGTGATCGTCAGGCTGCCGCCGCCGGAACTGCTGTCATTGGCGAGCACATCCAGCGTTTCTGTTCCGGTTCCCGCGATTTCGGTCGAATCGTCGCCGGCAACCAGAGCGGTCTGGATCGAATCCCCGGCGATCAGCAGGTTGCTGTCGAAGTACCGGTCCCCCCCATCGGCAATACCGATCTTGATCGAGTTCACGCTGCCCGCCTGAACCGGTGCCTTCAGCGTCAGGGTCAGCGTGAAGCCATCCATTTCCGTATTGGCCACCTCCGACGCGGAGGGGTTGTCGACGTAAAGGTTCTGATTCGACTCATCGTTGATATTGTTGATGGTGATGTCACCGGTGCCGACGGTCAGTTCCGCCTGCTGCCCGTTCACCCAGATGCCCACCGCATCATTGAAGCCGGAGCCCACGTATTCCAGATACTCCTCGGACGAGAAGACAACCTGCATGGTCAGGGTTTCGCCCTGGGGAATGAAATCCGCTTCAAAAACTGCGGCGTCGTAGGTGCGCACCCCGGCAAGATCATCCAGATCGGAGTCACCCGATGTCCGGTTCGAAGTGGAGGTGTTGGAGCGCACATTGGCATCGCCCGAGGCGTTTGTCACACTGTCGGCCCGCCCGGTCGACAGGATCACACCACTGTCCGACGGGGTCAGCTGTGCCGCCGTTTCATCCCCACCGGAATAGAGCCCCGACGCCCGCCCGGCCCCGGTATAGGAAGCATCAACAATCGCAATCCCGTTCCCGAACATGGCCTGCGCCATATCCAGCGCAGAGGCAGTGGTATCAATCTGAAGTTTGGAGGCGCTGATCATGCGCTGGCCCTCTTTCGGTTCCAACGCAGGCTTACCCAACAGGGCTTAAAGATCCTTTTATGCGCATCGAAAATCCGCAAGCCCGCCCTGACGCCGCTGTACATCGCGGAGATCCGCTTGACCCGCCCTGCTCTGCGGGGCTAAGGCGCAGTCATGGAAAAGAAACGAGCCACACGTCAGCAGGTGTACACGCTGCTGGTCCAGATCGGACGGAAACAGGGTGACGGGCTGCCCGACGAGGCCACCGGCGCCGCGCTGATGGTTTATGCCTCGGGCATCGACGAAGCCGAGGCCGTGCGCGAAACCGTTGCCATCCTGAAACAGGCCGACACCGCGCCGCTGGATGTCACCGGCTATGGCACGCTTGAGGAACGCGAAGCACAGGGCCATGACATCGATCCGGAAGAGCGGTCACTGATGCAGCGGGCGCTGGATGAAAACGCGGTTATCGTCGCCCAGGTCACTCCGTTCTACACGGATGAAGACACGCCCATCCACTGAGCGGATCAGTTCCGCATGCCGAACCACTTGCGATAGAGGTCCTCATATCGCCCGTCTTCGCGCATGCCCAAGAGCACCCGGTTGACGTCTTCGCGCAGCGGCGAGCCCGTCGGCAGGGCAATCCCGTAGTTCTCGCTAAGGAACACCGACCCCACAAGGCGACCGTGCTGTTCGCCTTGATGAGACGTGTAATAGGACAGAACCGGCGCATCAAAGACGACCGCTCGGACCTGCTCGCTCTCGAAGTCCGCGATCATCGGATCCAGCGTCTCATACCCGCGATAATCAATCTCGCGCCGATCCAGGAAACCGGCCGCGGTGGAGCCACGGATCGTCGCAACCTTGACGCCATACAGATCATTCACCGACCGGATGGATCCGGAAATTGCCTCAACCGTCATGGCGGCGGTGATCTTTGCCACAAAGACCGACACGATGAACAGCGATGACACCACCAGGATGACCCCAAACACGCGGCCAAACGGGGTACGCGGCATCCGCTCTTCAAATCCGCCATTCACCACCAAGTTCAAGGCCCACCAGAAGGACGGGAACCAGGCTTCGGGCAGGGGCCGGTCGAAATAGGGTTGGGCGCGCCGTTCGAACACCCACATCAGCATCCCGCCCGCCAGCAGCAGGACAAAGGCAACGCCGATCGCCATCAGCAGATCGGTGGAAAAGATCGCATCGATGAGCGAAGGCTCCATTGCGTCCTTGGCCGGGATCATGATCTGCAGGCCCGCCTCAAAGATCGGCTGGCTGAAATCCATGACCTTTTCACGCGCGGACGTGATCGAGATATTGGCAATCGCCATATCCGAAGACCCGTCCTGGACGCTGCCCAGCATGTCGGCAAAACCGTCATGCCTGCGAACCTCGACCTCCCAATCCAGTTCCTTGGCGATGCTTTGAAGCAGGTCCATGGAAAAGCCCGTGGATCCGAACTGGGACTCGTCCGGCATCGAAAACGGAGGACGGGTGACCGTGGAAACGACCACGTTCTGAGCAGCCGTGACCTGAGCGAGACACATCACGCAAAGGGTAGCGACGACACGAAATATGCGAGAGATTAGATGCATCTGTTTTGCCGGGTTTTCCCGTTTCTTATGCAGAATCCGGCTTTGACGCAAGCAACGCCTCAGGCAACGCGACGCTCGGCCAAAACTGTTGCATCAAAGGACCCAAGCACCTGATAGGCCCGCTTGGCATGTTCCGGCAGTGTGTTGCGATCCACCGCCCCAAGAAGGCTCAGCGCAAGCTGCTGCCGATCCCGGCGCAGACGGCCGATGAACAGGCTTTCCAGGTTGGTTCCGGCCGCCCGGACGGTTTCATGGTTGGGCAACAGCAAGTGCATGTATGTGACCAGCGGGCCGCAGTCGGGCTGGTAGGCCGCGGTGCCGTTGTTCAGGTGCCGTGACGGGATCAGCACCGCTTCTTTGCCGAAGAGGTATTCCACTTCGCTGCCCCGCAACAGCATACGCAGGCCGGGGGCCACGTCGATATCCTGCAAAAGGTCGAAATAGGGTGCGCGCAACCGGACCGGCTTCCATGACCCCCGTGCGGGCACCGTATGCTTGATCTTGTGCAGAACCGGCACTGCGGTGCCGGCTTCGGTCAGCACCACGTCGCCGCGCCGAAGCTCTGACAGCTTCCGATATCCGTCGGGCGTCTCTATTGGCGTTGAGGGCAAGAGCGCCGGCATCGGCCCGATCGGTTCCAGCCGTGATGAAAGGGCCAGAAAGAACACCTCGGGCGAGACGTAGCGCAATGGCCCATCGTGCAGGAGCGAGCGCGCATCACGAACACGCAGCGGTTTGGGCGCTGGAACGTCAACCAGCAGCGGTTTTTCATCCTGCGGTCGTTCAATCACCAGCTTGCCCCAGCGGCGCGGCGCATCCCAGAGATAGGTGATGCGCAACGTATCCGTGCGGCTGACCTGCGAATGGTTGAGCGTCTGATGCACAACACCATCCCCTTGCCCCAGAACCAGACCAACGCCCCCTCCCGGAATCGCATGGATGGCGAAATGCAGCGGCCAGGTTCCGTCCTGCTCGAACAGGAACAAGGGCTCCAGCGTGCGGGTGGTCGGCAGGCGGGTTTCCATCACCAGCGTGCCGCGCACCATCAGCCCGTCGGGCGACATATCAACAAGGTCGGGTGAGGTCGCAGCACGGGCCAACCCCTGTGCCGCAAAACGCGTCCCTTCCCGATCTGACAGGCCGATCCATCCCATCTCAGGCCGCCTCTGCCACCGATGCCAGCAAAAGCCGGGCCTCATAGCCTTTCAACGTCCGGCGTGCTGCCACGCTGTAACCGGCACCGGACATCGGGTCCAACTCGGGGAAGAGCGAACAGATTTCCTGCACCTGCGGGGCCTCAAACAGGGCCGTGGTTTGCGGGCCAGGCAGGAAGCTTTCCGTTGCCAGACGTTCCGAGAACACAACCTGATGTTCATCGAAAAGAAGATGCACATAGGTGACTGTACCGCCCGGTTGCCGGGTCACACTGCGGTCATTGACCAGATCCTTGGCGGCAACCAGAACCTCGCTCTCACCAAACAGAACCTCGGCATAGGCGTTCTGGATCAGCACCCTGTGTTGCGGCGAAACCAGCAGTTCTTCGTGATCGCCAAAGGCTCCGGCGCGAATGCGGATCGGGGCAAACTCCCCTTCTGCCGCGACGGTGCGCTGCCCAATCCAGCGCAAGGGCTGTGCGCCGCTGTCCCGTGTCAGCACCAGATCCCCGGGCACCAGGTCCTCGACCGCGACCTCACCGCCGGGCACGGCTATCTGCGTGCCCGCCACGAAACAGGGGATCGAGCTGACATTGACGAATCCGGTATCCGAATTGGACCCATCGGATGTTGCGTAGGTGAAGTTGAAATCTTCGATGTCGCCGTTGCCGATGATCTTCAGCGTGCCGTCCGGGTTCAGCTGAACGCTTTGCCCGGTGTTCAGGTTGACCGTATCGCCGACATTGACCTCAACCCCGTTGATATGGGTGATCGTCAGGGTGCCGCCGCCGTTGTTGATGTCATTGTCCAGAACATCCAGATCGACCTCACCGGTCGGGTAGAGCGTGGTGCTGTCGTCCAGCGCCACCAGCTCGGTCTGGACGGAATCCGCAGCGATCAGCAGGTTACTGTCATAGTTGCTGTCCGACACATCCGCGACACCGATACGGATGGTGTTCACCGCACCGGGAACAACATTCATCGTCAGCGTCATGGTGACCGTCAGGCCGTCCATTTCCGTGTTGTAGGAATCATTGCCGTTGTCCAGAAACAGGTTTTCGTTTGTGGTCGTGTTGATGTTGCCCGGATCGGTGTCCCCGTTTCCGATGGTCAGATCCACTTGGGTGCCATTGACCCAAACGCCCACGAAGTCCTGATAGATCGAATTCGTGTATTCCGGATATTCCTCGGATGAGAACACGAACTGCATCGTCATCACGCTGGAAGTCGGAACAAAGCTGACGTCCAGATAGGAGGCATCGTAGGTCCGCGTTCCAGCGGCCGCGTTGAAATCGGAGTTGTTGTTCACCCCCCGCGTATTGGTCGAGGTGTTGGTGTCCTGATTGGCCTGCCCGGATGAATTGGTGTAGTCCCGCGCACGACCCGTCGACAGGATGACGCCGGTGTCGCTGGGCGTTGCGTTGGGCGAAACGCTGTCGCCGTTCGAGAAGATGGCCGAGGAATTTCGGTCGCCGGAATAGGACGCCCCCACCACGGTGACACCATCGCCAAAGATGGTCTGCGCCATCGCAAATGCGCTGGCGTTGGTCTGATAGGTCAACTCGGACGCTGCTACCATTGTCTGCCCCAACTTCATGCCAAGGCAGAGTCCGACGGGATCGACTTTGGATCACACGTCAGATGCGTTCCGCGTCTTGCGCGCGGTAACAAGAGTATTGGCCGTTTTCGGCTCTTTTGCTCGGGTGCCCTGCCTCGGGTCTATGTTTTAATCTGCGTTTAACATGGCTTTTCAGGTGACGCGAAGGGAAATTGTGATCAGGCGGACAACATGCTGTGTTTGCGGCACAATTGACACGACGCGGCCTGGCGTCTGTTGTAGGGTCCGGCCAGAAATTTGCACCTTTGCCGAAAGCAGGCTAGGGCAGGATCTGACCAAAACCCGGAGGGGCTCATGCCACAGACCGATGCCGCCAAACTGACCGCCGACCTGATCCGCTGCCCGTCGGTGACACCCGAAGAAGGCGGCGCGCTGGTGCTTCTGACCGAACTGCTGAGCGAGGCCGGTTTCGAATGCACGCGGGTGGATCGCGGTGAGGTCAGCAACCTGTTTGCACGCTGGGGTGACAAAGGGCACCAGCGGACCTTCGGCTTCAACGGGCACACGGATGTCGTTCCTTTGGGGGATGAAAACGCCTGGACCATGCCGCCCTTCGGTGCTCAGGAACAGGACGGCTTCATGTATGGCCGTGGCGCGACGGACATGAAATCCGGCGTTGCCGCCTTTGCCGCAGCCGCCGTGGATTTTGTGCGGGAAACCCCGCCTGAGGGTGCGATTGTCCTGACCATCACCGGGGACGAAGAAGGCGATGCCGTGGACGGCACCACCGCCTTGCTGGACTACATGCAGGACGCAGGCGAACAGATGTCCGTGTGCATCGTTGGCGAACCCACCTGCCCCGACCGGATGGGCGAGATGATGAAGATCGGCCGCCGTGGCTCCATGACCGCGTGGTTCACCGTGACCGGCGTCCAGGGGCATTCAGCCTATCCGCATCGGGCCAAGAACCCCCTGCCGGCCATGGCCCGCCTGATGGACGTATTGGCCAGCCACGAATTGGACCAGGGCAGCGACCATTTCGATGCCTCGACCCTGGCGGTTGTGACCATCGACACGGGCAACCCGGCGACCAATGTCATTCCTGCGCAATGCACCTCGACCGTGAACATCCGCTTCAACGACCTGCACACCGGCGCCGATCTCAGCGACTGGCTGCGCAGCGAAGCGGACAAGGTGGCCACAGCCCATGGCGTTGAAATCGACATCCGGATCAAGATCTCGGGCGAAAGCTTCCTGACCCCTCCGGGGCCGCTGTCCGAGCTTGTGGCCCGTGCGGTCGAGGCGGAAACGGGCATTGCGCCCGAGATGTCGACAACCGGCGGCACCTCGGACGCGCGCTTCGTCAAGAACCACTGCCCGGTGGTAGAGTTCGGACTGGTCGGGCGCACCATGCATCAGGTGGATGAACGGGTTGAAGTGGCACAGATCCACCAGCTCAAGGATATCTACACCCGCATGCTGAAGGACTATTTCGCATGACCGTGACCGTTGACGTCGCAACGCCGGATGAGCTGCCGACCTGCCTGGAGCTGCGCAACATCGTGTTTGTTCAGGAACAGGGCGTATCGGTCGAGGAAGAGGTCGACGGGCTAGACAACAGCGCAATCCATCTGCTGGCCCGAAACCAGGCGGATCCCCAGGGTGCCGCACGGATCCTGATCAAGGGCGACACCGCCAAGATCGGTCGTGTCTGCGTCCTGAAACAGGCGCGAGGCACAGGAATGGGCGCTGCGCTCATCCGCAAGGCCGTGGAGGTCGCCCGCGCCACCGACGGCGTGCGCCACGCCAAGCTGGGGGCACAGGTCCACGCGCTCAGCTTTTATGAAAAGCTTGGGTTTCAGGCGTTTGGCCCGGTCTACATGGATGCCGGGATCGAACACCAGGACATGCAGATGGACCTGGGATGAACCGCACGCTGGTGATCATGGTCAAGGTGCCGCGACCGGGCCGGGTGAAAACCCGTCTGGGAAAAGGCATCGGCATGGTCGCCGCAGCCTGGTGGTTCCGGCATCAGACCCGCACCCTGATGCGCCGCTTGCGGGATCCCCGCTGGCAGATCGTTCTGGCGGTCTCCCCCGACGCCGAAGGTCTGTGTTTCCGGGGATGGCCGGGTGACCTGCCACGGATGGCCCAAGGTCAGGGATCACTGGGGGACCGGATGGCGCGGGCGCTACGCTCTGCCCCGCCGGGGCGCGTGTGCCTGATCGGTGCGGATATTCCGGGCATCCGACGCCACCACATCGCCCGGGCCTTTGCCACGCTGGGCCAGCATGACGCCGTGTTCGGCCCGGCCCCGGATGGTGGATATTGGCTGGTCGGCCTGAAACAGGCAGGCCGCATTCCTGCCGGCCTGTTCGACAAGGTGCGCTGGTCCAGCTCGCACGCGCTGAGCGACAGCATGGCCAGCCTGCCGGGCAAGCGGATCGCGCTGGTGGACCAGCTGCGGGACGTGGATACGGCCAAAGATCTGCTCCAGACCCTCTGAACCATTCGTTTTAGCGCATGACGAGGTGCGGAGCGCGTGCTAGGTCGAAAGCATGAGCCGTATCCCTACGAAAGAGGAGATCCTGGACTGGATCTCGTCGAACCCGACCCAGACTTCGAAACGTGACATCGCCAAAGCCTTTGGCATCAAGGGCGCTGCGCGGATCGATCTGAAACGCCTGCTGAAAGAGCTGGAGGCGGACGGCCACCTGCAGAAACGGCGCAAGACCTATCGCGACCCCGAAAGCCTGCCGCCGGTATCCGTGCTGCAGGTCAAGGCCCCCAACAGCGAAGGCGATCTGTTTGCCCGGCCGTTGGAATGGCATGGCGAAGGGATTGAACCCATCGTTCTGATCATCCCCCGCGCGTCCGATCCGGCGCTTGGCGCTGGGGACCGGATCCTGGCCCGGCTGACCGTCGTGCATGAAGCCGATCACAACTATGAAGCCCGGCTGATCCGGCGCATCGGCACCAATCCCAAACGTGTTCTGGGCGTGTTCCGCAAGGGATCCGAAGGCGGGCGGATCGTGCCGATCGACAAGGCGTCCTCGACCGAATGGATCGTCGGGGATCAGGCCACGCTGGATGCGCGCGACGGTGAGCTGGTAGAGGCGGAACAGGCCGGGCCCAAGGGCCGTATGGGCCTGCCCCGTGCACGGATTGTCGAACGTCTGGGCGATCCGTCTGCCCCCAAGGCCGTGTCGTTGATCGCTATTCACCAGCACGGGATCCCCGATGCCTTCCCGGATGAGGCAATTGCCGAAGCCGACAAGGCCCGCCCCCTTGGGCTGAGCGGTCGCGAAGACCTGCGGGACCTGCCGTTGATCACCATCGACCCGGCCGACGCCCGTGACCATGACGACGCCTGTTATGCCGAGGCCGACGACGACCCCGACAACCCCGGCGGGCATATCGTCTGGGTCGCGATTGCCGATGTTGCGGCCTATGTCACACCCGGATCCGCGCTGGACCGAGAGGCCCGCAAGCGTGGCAACTCCAGCTACTTCCCGGACCGCGTTGTCCCGATGTTGCCTGACCGCCTGTCCGGCGACCTGTGTTCACTGCACGAAGGGGTGCCGCGTGCCTGTGTTGCGGTCCGGATCAAACTGGACGCCGAAGGCAACAAGATCTCTCATCACTTTGTGCGCGGGCTGATGCTGTCGCAGGCCTCGCTGCACTATGGTGAGGTGCAGGACGCCATGGAAGGGCGGCTGAACGAGCGCACCGAACCCTTGCTTGAAGGGGTGATCCGCCCGCTCTACGCCGCCTACGACGCGCTGAAACAAGCGCGCGAACGGCGCCAGCCGCTGGATCTGGACCTGCCCGAACGCAAGATCGTGCTGAATGATGACGGCAAGGTCGAATCGGTGAACTTCCGTGACCGGCTGGATGCGCACCGTTTGATCGAAGAGTTCATGGTGTTGGCCAATGTCTGCGCCGCGGAAACGCTGATCGCGAAACGCTCGCCCCTGCTGTTCCGCGTTCACGAAGAACCCTCGCCGGAGAAGCTGAACGCGCTGCGCGAAACCGCCCAATCGGCCGGCTTCAACCTGGCCAAGGGACAGGTTCTGCAGACTCGTCACCTGAACGCGCTGCTGTCCCAGGCGGCGGGCACGGATGAGGCGGAGCTGATCAACATCACCACCCTGCGGTCCATGACACAGGCCTATTACAGCCCTGAAAACTTCGGGCATTTCGGTCTGGCGCTGCAACGCTATGCGCATTTCACCTCTCCGATCCGCCGCTATGCGGACCTGATCGTGCACCGGGCGCTTGTCAGCTCGCACAAGTGGGGCAAGGACGGGTTGACCCCGGAAGAGCTGGACCGGCTGGAGGACACTGCCACCCATATCTCGGAAACCGAGCGGCGCTCGATGATGGCCGAACGCGACACCACCGACAGGTATCTGGCGGCCTATCTGTCCGAGCGTGTGGGCAATGAATTCACGGGGCGCATCAGCGGGATCGCCCGCTTTGGGGCCTTCGTCAAACTGGATGAAACCGGCGCTGACGGGCTGATCCCGGTCCGCACCCTGGGGCGGGAGTTTTTCCACTTCGACCAGGAAGAAGGCACCCTGACCGGTGTCGACACCGGCTTTACCATCGCAATCGGCCAGCGCGCCGCGGTGCGGATCACGCAGGCCACGCCGGTCACTGGCGGGCTGGAGCTGGAGCTGCTTTCGATCGAGGACCAGGCCCTCCCACGCGGGCGTCGCGGGTCGCCTGCGGGCGTCACCCGGCGGAAGGTCAACAAGTCCAAGCGCAAGAAGGACAAGCTGGCCCGCAAGGTGCTGCGCAAACGTCGCTAGGCGGTTTTCGGCTGCCCCGGGCAGGCGATTGATCGCTATCGATACGCGCAGATCCTTTTGAAATTTCCCGTTTTGCGTTAGTCTGAACCTGGGCAGCAAATCAGGACAAGTTTTCATGCGTACATGGTTAGGTGCGGTCGCGTTGACCGTATTGGGTGTTTCCTCTGCAAGTGCCACGGCGATTGAGCGCTCTCTGCGCCCCAACGATCGGCCGTCAAATCAACAAAGCGACGTTGCTATGACAACGCGGGTTGCGCTGAATGCGATTCCGCGTCCGGTGCTGCGGCCCGAGCGAGTCAGCTCTCAGCCTGCGGTCGAACCCGTCGCGGCGCATCCCGGGTTTCAGGCCTGGGTACGTGGCTTTCGCAAACGGGCGATGGCGCAGG
The DNA here is from genome assembly GCA_022763485.1 of Paracoccaceae bacterium. Lineage (GTDB taxonomy): Bacteria > Pseudomonadota > Alphaproteobacteria > Rhodobacterales > Rhodobacteraceae > Aliisedimentitalea. The sequence continues at coordinate 27,108 of JALEGX010000159.1, forward strand.
GCATCACTGCCACAACCCTGGACCGGGCCTTTCGCGGTGTAAGCTACGATCCCGAGGTGATCCGACGCGACCGCAACCAATCCGAATTCACCAAGACGATCTGGCAGTATCTGGACAGCGCCGTGTCCGACAAACGGATTCGCAACGGTAAGGCCGCCCTGCGCCAGCACCGCCGGACACTGGAGCGGATCGAGGCGCATTTCGGGGTCGAAAAGGAAGTTGTCACCGCCGTCTGGGGGCTGGAAAGCGCCTACGGCGAACATCGCGGGGACATGGACATCGTCCGTTCCCTGTCGACGCTGGCCTTCGACGGTCGGCGCGGCAAGTTCTTTGAAAGCCAGCTGATCGCCGCGCTGAAGATCCTACAATCCGGCGATGTCGCCCCCCGCAACATGACCGGCAGCTGGGCGGGCGCAATGGGTCACACGCAGTTCATTCCGACCTCCTACCAGGCCTACGCAGTGGATTTCACCGGCGACGGCAAGCGCGATATCTGGTCTGAAAATCCAACGGACGCGCTGGCTTCGACCGCGGCATATCTGGCGCGCTTCGGCTGGCAGAAGGGACAGCCTTGGGGCGTGGAAGTCAAATTGCCCAGCGGGTTCAACTATGGGCTGGCCAAACGCTCGATCAAGAAATCCCCGTCAGAATGGGCGCGGCTTGGGGTCCGGGACATCAACGGGCGTCCCGTTCCGAACCATGGCAGCGCGTCGATCCTGCTACCCGCGGGTGGCAAAGGCGCCGCCTTCATGATCTTCAAGAACTTCTCGGTTATCGAGCGCTACAATGCAGCGGATGCCTATGTCATCGGTGTCGGACATCTGAGCGACCGCATCGCAGGCGGTCCCGCCATCCAGGCCGAATGGCCGCGCGGCGAGCGCGCCCTGACCCGACGGGAGCGCAAGGAAATCCAGCGCCGGCTGACCCGCGCCGGGTTCGACACCCAGGGCGTGGACGGTCAGATCGGGCCGCGCACGGTTGCCGCAATCCGCGCCTACCAAATCTCACAGGGGTTGAAGCCCGACGGGCATGCCTCGCTCAGCCTGCTGAAAAAGCTGCGCTGAACAAAAAAGCCCCGGTCACCTCACAGGCGACCGGGGCTTTTGTTTTCTGGACCTCTCGGCCGATCAGCTGGGCGACATGCCCCGCAGACGTTCCGAACGGCGGCGCAGCATTTCCACCGTGGTCAGCAGCGCGATGGAGATCACAACAAGGATCGTCGCAACCGCCAGGATCGTGGGCGAAATCTGCTCGCGCAGGCCGGTGAACATCTGCCATGGCAGGGTCTTCTGACCGGCAGAGCCAACGAACAGCACAACCACAACTTCATCGAACGAGGTGATGAAGGCGAACAGACCGCCCGAGATCACGCCCGGCAGGATCAGCGGCATCTGCACTTTGAAGAAGGTGGTGACCGGGTTTGCCCCCATGTTGGCCGCAGCCCGCGTCAGCGAGCGGTCAAAGCCCACCAGCGTTGCGGTCACCGTAATTATCACAAAGGGAATGCCCAAGGCTGCGTGTGCCAGAACCACACCGAAGTACGTGCCCTGCAGGCCGATGCGGCTGTAGAAGAAGTACATGCCAGCGGCCGAGATGATCAGCGGAACGATCATCGGCGAAATCAGGATCGCCATGATCGCACGGCGGAACGGCACATGCGGTTGGCTGAGGCCGATGGCCGCCAGTGTGCCAAACCCGACCGACAGCAGCGTTGCTGCGGGCGCGATGGTCAGCGAGTTGCGCAGAGAGCTCTGCCACTGATCGCTGCCAAAGAAGTCACGGTAGTGCTTCAGCGAGTAACCTTCGGGATCGAAGCGCAGCATTTCCGGCGTGAAGGTAAAGAAGTCCTGTGCGTTGAACGACAGCGGCATAACCACCAGGATCGGCGTGATCAGGAACACGAAGATCGCGCCACAGATCACCCGGAAGGTGTAGTGCCACAGCACCTGACCAGGGGTCAGATACGGGGCCAGATGCGCGCGGTAACGGCTGGTGGCCAGCCAGAAAGCGAACCAACCAAAGAACAGGCCGAACAGAATGCCCAGCACAGCAGTCGGCAGGCCACCAAGCGCGAAGCCCGCAACGGTGAATGCAGCCAGCAAAGCCCAGCGGACCGGCTTTTCCTTGTCCGTGATACCGGCACAGATGAAACCGATCACGGCCATCAGCGCTGCGCCGATCAGGATGCCCATCAGGCCCGAGCCCTGGGCGGTTCCGACAAACAGTCCGGCGAAGCCACCGGCCACAGCCGAAACGCCGGCGGTAAAGGCGGGGGTTTGGTTTTCTACAGGTGTAAGTGCCATGTCGATTATCCCAGCTTCACGTTGTCGATGCCGACAATCTTGTCATAGGCCCAGTACAGGATCAGAACGACCACCAGCAGGATGGTGCCCAGTGCAGCCGCCAGACCCCAGTTCAGCGAGCTGGAGATATGGAAGGCGATCCGGTTCGAGATGAAGACACCTTTGGTGCCGCCCACCAGTTCCGGCGTGATGTAGTAGCCGATGGCCAGAATGAACACGAGGATAGAACCGGCGCCGATACCCGGCACGGACTGCGGGAAATACACCCGCCAGAACGCGGTCCAGTTGGTCGCACCCAGCGATTTGGCCGCCCGCAGATAGGTCGGTTTGATGGTCTGCATCACCGAATACATCGGCAGGATCATGAACGGCAGCAGGATGTGGGTCATCGCAACAATCGTACCGAACTGGTTGTTGATCATCACAAGTCGTGCATCATCCGCAACCAGCCCCAGCCAGACCAGGGTTTCGTTGATCACACCCTGCTGCTGCAGCATCACTTTCCAGGCCGAGGTCCGCACCAGCAGCGAGGTCCAGAAGGGCAGAAGCACCAGGATCATCAACAGGTTCGCCGTCCGCGCCGGCAGGTTTGCCAGAATCCAGGCCACGGGATAGCCCAGAATGATACAGGAACAGGTGATCGCCAGTGACATGATCATGGTTCGGATGAACAGGGTCCAATAGATCTGTTCGTTCTCGGGGCGCCATTCGGCCCCATCGGCCCCTTTCTGCATGTCAGCAGCATTCAGGAAATAGCCGTTTGTCAGCCTGGGCGAATAGGTCTGGATCGTGCGCCAGACGTCGGGATCGCCCCACCCTTTGTGGATCTTGATGAACTGTTCCTTGAACGGACCGCCGTTTTCGACATCCCATTTCTTGACCTTGCGGCCTGCCTTGCGGAACAGCGAGGAGATCCCCGGTTTTTCATAGTTCAGGCGCGAGCCGACACGCGTGTGCAGCTTGGCCTCGGCCGCGGCCTTCATGTCGACGGCAAGCGCGGCATAAACATCTTCGCCAGGCGCTTCGCCGCTGTCGGCATCCCAATCCTGCAGCGCAACCACGGTTTTGGGCAGGGTCTCGGAAACGATCTGGTTCTCGACCGAGCGGAACAGCATGTCCGCGATCGGGAGGATGAAGGTCAGAAGGACAAACAGAAGCAGCGGCGCAATCAGCATCAACGCACGCATCTTCTGCATGCGGAGCGCGCGGGCCAGACTACGCTTCAGAGGCGTACCGTCTGCCGCCAATACCGGTCCGGAAGAGGTTGAATCACTCATGGGAGTTCCCGTTGGTCTTGCGCCACGACAGGTCGGGCGGAATGTTGGGTCCTTCTTTGGGACCGAACGTTATGAGAGGGAGGGCGTCGACCGCCCTCCCATGTCGTCTTGAGCAGGGCTTACTTCGCCAGCCACGCCTGGAACTTCGCGTCCAGATCATCGCGGTTGTCTGCCCACCATTCGTAGTCATAGACGTGAACGTTGCCCGCGTTTGCCGGATCGGTCGGCATATGCGGTGCCATGTCGATGCCCAGCTCGGCGTGCTTGCCAACCAGCGGTGCCGAGGAGGCGCGTGCCGGACCGTAGGAGATGTACTTGGCCTGATCCGCCAGACGCTGGGTGTCGGTCGCGAACTTCAGGAAGTCCATGACGCGAGCCTTGCGGTCCGCAGGCAGACCTGCCGGAACGATCCAGCCGTCCAGGTCGAAGGACTGCATGTCCCAGAGCATGCCGATCGGCTGGCCCTGCTCGGCGATGGCCGAGAACAGACGACCGTTGAAGGTCGAACCCATGACGACTTCGCCGTCTGCCAGCAGCTGCGGGGTTTCCGCGCCGGCGGTCCACCAGACAACGCTGTCCTTGATGGTGTCCAGCTTGGCCAGACCGCGGTCTACGCCTTCCGGGGTGCCCAGCACTTCATAGATGTCGTCCTTGGCAACGCCATCGCAGTACAGAGCCCATTCCATGTTGTCGATCGGACGCTTCTGCAGCGAACGCTTGCCCGGATACTTCTCCAGATCGAAGATCGCGCAAACCGAATCCGGCTTGTCGATCAGGTCGGTGCGGTAGCCGAAGGTGGTCGAGTATACGATCTGCGGGACGAAGCAGTCGGAGACCAGCAGGTCACCGAAGTCGTCGGACGCCGAGGTGCCATCGGGTGCGGCTGCCAGGTCGTTGTCGTGATCCAACTCATCCGCCAGACCTTCGTCACACAGGCGCATGGAGTCCGACGCAACCGCGTCAACCAGGTCCCAGGTCACGTTGCCGGCTTCATTCATGGCGCGCAGCTTCGCAACCGCTTCGGCCGAGCTTTCGTCCCAGATGATCTTCACGCCCGGGTTCATTGCCAGATAGGGCTCAACATAGGCCTTCTGCTGGCTCGCCTGGTAGGCGCCGCCCCAGGAAACCAGGGTCAGTTCGTTGGCCATGTCCGCCGCGAACGCAGCAGGTGCGCACAGAGCGGTGGTTGCGGCCAGAGCAGCAAGTTTCTTGAAGTTCATACCTTCTCTCTCCTTGTTGGATTTACTGTTTATTTTTGGTTGGTTCCGCCGAAGCGGAACCGGGCGCGAACCGGATTAGGCATCCAGTGCGCGGCAATCTTCGGGCAGCCAACCGATTTCGATCTGGGCGCCCGGCTCCAGCCGCACCTGGTCAGGTGCGTTCCGGGTCTTGATGATGAACTCATCATTGCCCGCGACACGCAGACGGGTGCGGAAGATGTCGCCCATGTAGATGAATTCCAGAACCTCGGCCTTCAGCGTATGCGCATCGGCGCTCAGGCGGCTCTTGTTGAATTCGACGCGCTCGGGACGGATAGACACGCGGGTGCGCGCACCGGCCTGAACCGAGTCATGGACAGGTTTGCAGTCGATCAGCTCGCCATCGTCCAGCTGCACCAGAGCGACACCATTGTTGATCTCTTTGACGGTACCTTCCAGCGTGTTGTTTTCGCCGATGAACTGCGCGACGAAGCTGTTCACGGGCTCTTCATACAGCTGATCGGGCGGCGCCAGCTGCTGAATGCGGCCATCGTCGAACACGGCAACGCGGTCGGACATGGTCAACGCTTCGGTCTGGTCGTGGGTCACATACACAACGGTAATACCCAGGTTATGCGCCAGGCGGGTGATCTCGAACTGCATCTTTTCGCGCAGCTGCTTGTCCAGCGCCCCCAGCGGTTCGTCCATCAGAACCAGCTCGGGTTCGAACACCAGTGCCCGCGCCAGAGCAATACGCTGCTGCTGACCGCCCGAAAGCTGGGCCGGGCGACGGCCACCGAAGGCGCCCATTTCAACCATGTCCAGCGCGCGCTTGATCTTCTCTTCCCGCTCGGACTTGCCGATCTTCCGCACTTCCAGAGGGAAGGACAGGTTTTCGGCAATCGTCATATGCGGGAAAAGGGCGTAGTTCTGGAACACCATCCCGATGCCGCGTTTGTGCGGCGGAATGTTGTTGATCGACGTGCCACCCAGGCGGATGTCCCCATGCGTTGCGGTTTCGAACCCTGCAAGCATCATCAGGCAGGTCGTTTTCCCGGACCCCGAGGGGCCAAGCATCGTCAGAAACTCGCCTTTCGGCATGGTGAGGTTAAGATCTTTGACGACAAGATTTTCGCCGTCATAGCTTTTCTGAACGCGTTCGAATTCTACGAACGCATCGCTGTTGCTTCCGTCAGCCAAAAGCGACCCCCTGTTTGTTGTTGCGACATTTGCCGCTTGTTTTCTTGACTAAAGCGTGACCAGCCCGGCTATGCAACAAGAATGCGTCGCTTCAGATCACTTTACGCCGTTGGGCTACTTTCCTAGCAATAAAATTGCTCTCCTGTCAGTGTGGAATTTCCGACACATTGGATACGGGTTTTCCTAATCAACACAGCCATCTGCCCAAAGTCTTTGCTTTTGCGACACATCTTGCGTCCGAAGTTTGCCGAACAGGAACAGCGCCTCAGCCTTCATCAGATCAAAAAGCCGCCACCCCCGGGCGAATGCCCCCGGGGATAACGGTTGAAGCGCGGTCGTCTGACCTCAGGCCGCCTTGAGCAGGTCCTGCTCTTTCAACGCCTCCAGACATTCATCCAAAGACTTGCGAGCGCGTGCGATCAGCGTGTCGATCTCATCGCAGGTGATGACCAGCGGCGGAGAAATGATCATGCGGTCCCCGACGTGGCGCATGACAAGGTTGTTGGCAAAGCAGCGCTCGCGGCAAATATAGCCGGCCGTGCCAGCGTCAGCCGCAAAGGCGGCGCGGGTGGCCTTGTCCGGTGTCAGGGCAATGGAACCCATCATTCCCACGATCTTGGCTTCACCAACCAGCGGATGATCGGCCAGCTCTTCCCATTTCTGCTTCAGGTAGGGGGCCGCCACATCGCGGACATGGCCGACGACATTCTCTTCTTCCATGATTCGCAGGTTTTCCAGCGCCACCGCAGCGGCGACCGGATGACCGGAATAGGTATAGCCGTGATTGAACTCACCACCGCCGATGACCGAGGCCACCTCATCACAGACGATGGACCCGCCGATCGGCGCATAGCCCGAGCTCAGTCCCTTGGCGATGGTCATGATATGCGGGCGGATGTTCACGGTCTGCGATCCGAACCAATTGCCGGTTCGGCCGAAACCACAGATGACTTCATCGGCGATCAGCAGGATCTCATACTTGTCACAGATCCGCTGGATTTCAGGCCAGTAACTGTCCGGCGGAACGATCACACCACCTGCACCCTGCACCGGTTCTGCGATGAAGGCGGCAACCCGGTCTTCGCCCAGTTCAAGAATGGCCTCTTCCAGCTCCTGCGCACGGGCAAGCCCGAACGCTTCGGGATCCATGTCCTGACCTTCGGCCCACCAGTTGGGCTGGTTGATATGATGCACATCGGGAATCGGCAGGCCGCCCTGTTCATGCATTGCCGACATGCCGCCCAGCGATCCACTGCCGACCGAAGAGCCGTGATAGGCGTTCTTGCGGCTGATGATGATCGACTTGTCCGCCTTGCCCTTCATCGCCCAGTAATGCCGCACCATGCGGATGTTGGTGTCATTGGCTTCCGACCCGGAACCGGCAAAGAACACATGGTTCAGATCGCCCGGCGCCAGCTCTGCCAACTTGTTCGCCAGCGCGATTGCCGGAACATGGGTGGTCTGGAAAAAGGTATTGTAGTAGGGCAGTTCGCGCATCTGGCGGGCCGCCACATCGGCCAGTTCGTCACGGCCATAACCGATATTCACGCACCAAAGCCCGGCCATCGCATCCAGGATTTCATTCCCTTCGCTGTCCTTTAGCGTCACCCCTTTGGCCTGGGTGATGACGCGGACACCCTTGTCTGCCAGCTCTCCGTTGGCAGTGAACGGATGCATGTGATGCGCGGCGTCCAGCGCCTGAAGCTCAGCGGTTGGCAAGTGATTGGAGATCGCACGCATGGGATCAACTCCTGAAATTCGCGGTTGGAATTCAGAATATGATCAAATCCCTGTTTGTCAATCGAATCACTTTGCGTCGCTCAGCGCCTGCAAAACCTGATCCATGCCCTGCGCCACATCCCGCTCCATCGCAAGCGCCGCAAGCTCGGCATCCTGCTTTCGCAACGCATCCAGAATGTCCTTGTGCCGGTCCGGAAAGGACTGCGTTCCCAAACGTCCGCACACCACCCGCAGCGACGGCCCGAAGCGCAGCCACAGACGCTCGGTCAGATCCGACAGGATCGGTGCCCGAGCGTGGGCATAGAGGGTCGTGTGAAACGCATAGTTCAAGCGCAGATAGCCCGGAACATCGCCATTGGAAATCGCGGCATCCAGCTCTGTATCGATCCGCTCCAGCTCCAGAATATCGGCTTCGCTGATGCGGCTGGCCGCACGGCGCGTTAGCTCTGTTTCCATTGTTTTTCTGGCAAAAATCAGCTGTGCCGCGTCATCTTTGTTCAGTTGGGGCACACTGACCCGGCGGTTGCCCTGAAAGGTCAGTGCCCCATCCGAGATCAACCGGCGGATCGCTTCGCGCACCGGGGTCATCCCAGCGCCCAGCGTTTCGGTCAGACCCTGTATGGTCACCGCCTGCCCGGGTGCCAGATCGCCATAGAGGATCTTGGAGCGCAAACTCTGGTACACGACTTCATGCGCAGGCTGTTTCGTGCCGTTTTCTTGTGCGGTCTCGTCCTTTTTTCGGGGCAGGTTCAACATGACTCTCCATCAACCTCTGGCATCAGCTTGCACGATACATATCAGCGTGAAAACATAAAACTTGTTGCCCAAAGCGGCAAAACTTGATCAAATCTTGCCAGCCGATCCAAAAAGTCGGCACGCACAGGGAGACATGCATGAAACTCAAAGCAATGATGCTGACGTCCGTTCTGGCAGTGGGCGCCACCGCCGCGCTCGCCGAAGAAGTTCGCGTCTACAACTGGTCCGACTACATCGACGAGGAACTGCTGTCCAAGTTCGAAGCGGAAACCGGGATCAAGCTGATCTACGATGTTTTCGACAGCAACGAAGTCCTGGAAACCAAGATGCTGGCCGGTGGCTCCGGCTATGACGTCGTGGTTCCGACCGGGACCTTCCTTCAGCGTCAGATCCAGGCGGGCGCGTTCCAGAAACTGGACGCCTCGAAACTGTCGAACGCGGGCAACATGTGGGACGCGATCGAACAGCGCACCGCCCAATACGACCCCGGCAATGCCTATTCCATCAACTACATGTGGGGGTCCACCGGGCTGGGCGTGAACGTTGGCAAAGTCCGCGAGATCCTGGGCGCAGACGCTCCGGTCAACAGCATGGACCTGATCCTGAAGCCGGAAAACATGGAAAAGCTGGCCGAATGCGGCGTGCATTTCCTGGATGCCCCGGCAGAGATCATTCCCCTGACGCTGAAATATCTGGGTGAAGATCCCGACAGCCACGACAAGGACGTGATCGCCAAGGCCGAGCCGGTCCTGATGGGCGTGCGCCCCTACATCCAGAAGTTCCATAGCTCGGAATACATCAACGCGCTGGCCAATGGCGACATCTGCGTTGCCGTGGGGTGGTCGGGTGACGTGCTGCAGGCCCGTGACCGCGCAGCAGAAGCCGAGAATGGCGTCGAAATCGAATACCACGCCTTCAAGGAAGGCTCGCTGATGTGGTTCGACCAGATGGCCATCCCCGTCGACGCACCGAACCCCGAAGCCGCACACAAGTTCCTGGACTTCATCATGGACGCGGGCAACATGGCCGCGGCATCCAACTACGTCTATTACGCCAACGGCAACAAGGCGTCTCAGGAATTCCTGGAAGAGGACGTGATCGGGGATCCCGCGATCTACCCGGATGAAGAAACCATGGGCAACCTCTACACCACCACGCCCTATCCGGCGAAAACCCAGCGCGCCGTGACGCGCCTGTGGACCAAGGTCAAATCCGGCACCTGATCGGATCCTTATGACAAGGCGGGCCCTGACGGTCCGCCTTGTTCCCATTGAACGCGTCGGCACAGGCGCGGGTATCAAGAAAATCTGCAACAGCCAGCAGACGAAACCAGCCGGGGGTTTTCGTGACTTCAACCGTATTTGCACCCTGGGAGGATGCCGAGGCCAAGCCTTTGATTCACTTCCAGAACGTCACCAAACGCTTTGGTGACTTTGTCGCCATCGACGATCTGACCATCGATATTTACGAACGTGAATTCTATGCGCTGCTGGGCCCGTCGGGGTGTGGCAAGACGACATTGATGCGGATGCTGGCCGGGTTCGAAACCCCGACCGAAGGCACGATCCATCTGGCCGGGCAGGACATCGCGCCCGTGCCCCCCAACAAGCGTGCCGTCAACATGATGTTCCAGTCCTACGCGCTGTTTCCGCACCTGTCGGTGTGGGACAACATCGCCTTCGGGCTGAAGCGGCAGAACATGCCGAAACATAATATCACCGAACGGGTTGAAGAGATGCTGCGTCTGACGCGGCTGGAAAAATTCGCCCGACGCAAACCACATCAGATCTCGGGCGGTCAGCGACAGCGGGTGGCGCTGGCACGTTCGCTCGCCAAGGCCCCCAAGCTGCTGTTGCTGGATGAACCGCTGGGCGCGCTGGACAAGAAGCTGCGCCAGGAAACCCAGTTCGAGCTGATGGACATCCAGGAAAAGACCGGCACGACCTTCGTGATCGTCACCCACGACCAGGAAGAAGCGATGACCGTTGCCAGCCGCGTCGCGGTGATGGATCACGGCAAGATCATTCAGGTGGCAACGCCCGACCGGATCTATGAAACACCCAATTCCGTCTATGTTGCGGACTTTATCGGCGACGTAAACATCATCGAAGGCACCGCCAGCGCCAACGGCGAAGATCAATACGCCGTAACCTGGTCCGAAGGGCAGGCCCCGTTGAACGCCACCTCCACCACAACCTTCGCCGAGGGGCAGAAATGCCATCTGGCGATCCGGCCGGAAAAGGTCACCATCAACGCCGACAAGCCCGAAGGGGTCGACAATCTGGTTCAGGGCAAGATCCTGGACATCGCGTATCTGGGCAATATTTCCACCTATTACGTCGAATTGCCCTCGGGCACCGTGATCAAGGCGCAGACCGCAAACACCCGGCGGATCGCCCGACGTTCCTTCACCTGGGAAGACACTGTCTGGCTGTCGTGGACAGCTACGGCGGGCGTTCTGCTGGCGGAATGATGCGCAGATTAAACAATTCACTCATCGCGCTCGTTCTGGCTGTATTGGTATCAGGTTCGGTTATGGGGCTATTGTGGCTGATACTATTCTTGGTTGGAGCGTCGTTTTTTGGCTTCCTGTTGCCAGTTGCCACTCTTTCCACGCCATTTCTCCAGTACCTCCTTCAAGCCGTCATTCTGGGGGGACTGGCTTACCTCCTGTGGCGGTCTCTTGACGACTCCCGTCGCTCTGCTGTGTCTAGGAACCTCCTGATTGGAACCCCTTACTTCTGGCTTATGGCCCTGTTCCTGGTGCCTTTCGCCATCGTGCTGAAAATCTCGCTGTCGGATGTGGCGCTGGCCCGTCCGCCCTATCTGCCGCATTTCGATTGGGCAACGGGCATCGGGGCATTCCTGGCTGAGCTGGATTTTGAAAACTTCGTCTTCCTGACCGAAGATGACCTCTATTGGAAAGCCTATCTCAGCAGTCTGAAGATTGCCGTCATCTCGACGGTGCTGACCCTGCTGGTCGGGTATCCGATCGCCTACGGCATGGCCCGAACCCCGGCAGAGTGGCGGCCAACGCTGATGATGCTGGTGATCCTGCCCTTCTGGACCAGCTTCCTGATCCGCGTCTACGCCTGGATGGGGATCCTGAGCAACGAAGGGTTCCTGAACCAGTTCCTGATGTGGACCGGGATAATCTCGGAACCGTTGACCATCCTCAACACCAACACTGCCGTCTATATCGGCATCGTCTATACCTACCTGCCGTTCATGATCCTGCCGATCTATGCGGCGCTGGAGCGGCTGGACGAATCACTGATCGAAGCGGCCGAGGATCTGGGCTGTTCGCGGTTGCTGGCGTTCTGGCTGGTGACGATCCCCATGTCCAAGAACGGCATCATCGCCGGGTCGTTCCTGGTCTTCATCCCGGCCCTGGGTGAGTTCGTGATCCCGTCGCTGCTGGGCGGCTCGGGCACGCTGATGATCGGCAAGGTGCTGTGGGAAGAGTTCTTCTCGAACCGCGACTGGCCGGTCGCCAGCGCCGTGGCCATCGTGCTGTTGTTGTTGCTGGTGGTGCCGATCGTGCTGTTCCAGCGCAACCAGCAGAAGCAGCAGGAGGCAGACCAATGAACAGACTGAGCTGGTTCAATGTTGTCTCCCTGACCCTGGGATTTGCGTTTCTCTATATCCCCATGGTGATCCTGATCATCTACAGCTTCAACGAAAGCAAGCTGGTCACGGTCTGGGCGGGGTTTTCGACCAAATGGTATGGCGAACTGCTGCAGAATGAGGCCTATCTGAACGCCGCCTGGGTGACGCTGAAGGTTGCGGTGTTTTCCTCGACCATCGCCACGGTGCTGGGCACCATGGGCGCCTATGTCATGGTGCGCGGCGGGCGGTTCTTTGGCCGTACGCTGTTTTCCGGCATGATCTATGCCCCGCTGGTGATGCCAGAGGTGATCACCGGCCTGTCCCTGCTGCTGCTATTCATCGGCATCGGACTGGACCGGGGGGTTCTGACCATCGTGCTGGCGCATACGACCTTTTCCATGTGCTATGTCTCGGTCGTTGTGTCCTCCCGTCTTGTCACCTTCGACAGGTCGCTGGAGGAGGCCGCGCTGGACCTTGGGTGCTCTCCCGCCGAAGCCTTCCGTCTGGTAACACTGCCGATCATCGCACCGGCGGTCATCTCGGGCTGGCTGCTGGCCTTCACCCTGTCGCTGGATGATCTGGTGATTGCGTCCTTCACCTCCGGTCCCTCCGCGACGACCCTGCCGATCAAGATCTTCTCGGCCGTGCGTCTGGGCGTCAGTCCAGAGATCAACGCGCTGTCGACTTTGATGATCGCGATTGTCACCGTCGGCGTGATCAGCGCCTCACTGGTGTCCAAGCGGCAGGCCGTGAGACAGCAACGGGAAACCCGCGAAGCTGAGCGGACTGCATGAAGCGCATCTTTGGCGAGTTCGCCTATGGCGACGGGCCACGTGCGGGGTGCTGGTGGGATGAAACCGTCACCGCCCCGAACTGGCCCAGCCTGGAGGACGCGCAGACGGCAGATGTCGCTATCATCGGGGGTGGCTTCACCGGGATCTCCGCTGCGCTCCACCTGGCGCAGGCTGGCGTGGATGTGGCGGTTCTGGAAGCCAACACGCCGGGCTGGGGCGCCTCCGGTCGCAATGGCGGGTTCTGTTGTCTGGGCGGCTCAAAGCTGAGCCACGGTGCAATGGCGCGCGCCTTTGGGGAACAGGCCACCGCAGAATATGAGGCCAGCGAATCCGCCGCTGTCGATCTGGTCCACAGACTGCTGACCAGTCACGCTATCGAAGCGGACACCCATTCCCGGGGCGAAACGCAGCTGGCGCATACTCCACGTGCGATGCGCCACCTCCGGCAAGAAGCCGAAAGCATGGAGCGCGAAGGGATTGATCCACAACTGGTCGAACGAGCCGACCTGCGCCAGAATGGCATGCAGGGCAGCTTCTTTGGCGCACTGACCCGCCCCGAAGGCTTTGCCCTAAACCCGCGGAAATACCTATTTGGTCTGGCAGATGCGGCAACCCAACACGGCGCACGGCTGTTTCAGAACAGTGCGGTGACCGCGCTGGACCGGCGCGACCGGGGCTTTGTGCTGCGCAGCGCTCAGGGCGAGATCCAAGCCGATCAGGTCATCATCGCCACAAATGGCTATTCCTCCGAAGATCTGCCCCCCTGGCTGGCCGGTCGCTACATGCCCGCACAATCCACGGTGATGGTCACCCGTCCGATGTCCGAGGCCGAGCTGGAGGCACAGGGCTGGACCACCGCGCAGATGGCTTATGACACCCGCAACATGCTGCACTATTTCCGCCTGATGCCGGATCGGCGGTTCCTGTTCGGCATGCGGGGCGGATTGCTGGCCTCCCCCGGAGTGGAACAACGGATCCGGCTGAAGCTGCGGCGGGATTTCGACGCGATGTTCCCCGACTGGGCGCAGGTTGAAACCACGCATATGTGGTCAGGCATGGTCTGCCTGTCGCGCAATCTTGTGCCTTTCGTCGGTCCCGTGCCAGAGCAACCGGGGCTGTTCGCGGGGCTCTGCTATCACGGGAACGGGGTGGCAATGGGCACCTACAGCGGCCGGCTGCTGGCGGGTCTGATCCTGGGCCAGCCCGGCGATCTGCCCTATTCTCCGGTCCTGCAGAAGATGCGCAAGTTTCCACTGGGTCCGATGCGTCGCGTGCTGATGCCGCCCGCCTATGCGGTTCTGGCCGCTCTGGACCTCTGATCCTCAAGTACGGCGACCTCCAGCTCCAGCGCCTCGGCATAATCGCTCTTGCCGTGCTCCGCACGCCACGCGCAATAGGCGGCCATTCGCCAATGAAGCCAGGGTGCCAGCAGCCTGTAGCGATGAACAACGTCAGGATCAGGATAGGCCGAAAGGAAGCCCTCGACCTCTGCTGAGCTCAGCACATCTCCCCGGTACAGATGCTGCATCGCAGGGGACAGGAAGATCCCGATATCTTCCGCGGGATCACCCAGAACCGGACACTGCCAGTCGATCAGGGACACGGTTCCATCATGGGCCACCAGGTTGCCGGGCACCGGATCGCCATGCACCAGCACCCTGCGGGCGACAGGTGCCACCTGTTGATCTGGCCGCAGAGCCAGAAGCCTGTACCGTACGGCGTCCGAGCACCCCGCAAGGATCCTGAGCGCATGGTCCCGTTGGTCCTGGCTACCATTGCAGCCCAGCGGCAGGTCGGTCAGCGGATCACAGGCATGCAGACGTCCCAGCAGCTGTGCCACGATGTCGGGGCCTTGAGTCCAGGGGCTGCCGGACAAATGCCGGTACAGGACCCAGGCGTAGCCTTCGAAGCTGCCATGCGTGACCAGTTCGGGCGCCATACCGCTGCCCGCCAGCCTGGTCAGACAGGCGACCTCGCGTCCCGCATCATTTGCGAACATGGGATTTGACGCGCGGGCCTCAAAAACCTTCAACACGCAATCGGGTTCCCCCAGCAACCGCCAGACATGGTTCGATCGACCACCCTGCATCGGAACGATGGCCCCGGTCAGCTGCACCAGTCCGGAGGCGCTGATCTGCGCAATCAGGCGATCTCGGCTTTCTGTAGAAAATCCGGACAGGGTCGTTCTCCGCAGCTGACAGACCCGTTTCCCGTGATGGGGCCGAGCATTGACCCTCCTTACACGGGTTTTCAAAGCCCGTCACGATCCGGCAACGCGAACCCGTTGATGGAACGCGCTGAACAGCCCTCAGGCCTCGTCTCCCCGCCGCTTGCGGGCCTCATCCAATGCAGATTTGGGAAGTGGTGCCGCTGAAGGGACTCGAACCCCCGACCCCATCATTACGAATGACGTGCTCTACCAGCTGAGCTACAGCGGCATCCTGCTGCTGCAAGGGCGTGCGCCCCGCGACAAAGGACATGGCACCCATCCTGCCAGAGTTGTCAGGCGGGTACGAAAAGCCGTTTAAACATTCTCTTTCACCGGCGCAAGTGGCCATGTGGGGCACTGTTCGGCCCGTTGCCATCGAAAGGAAAAGGCCCCGATCCTGCGATCAGGGCCTTCCACATTTCTACGCGCTGACAGATCAGACTTTCACGCGCTCGGACTTCGGGTCGTACATCGGTTTCAGCGAAGCTTCGGCTTTCACCTTCACGCCGCAGACGTCGATTTCATAGGTCGAAGCAAGCACGTCCGCCGCCTTTTCGCCCTCGCACGGCACATAGCCCAGACCGATGGCCCCACCCAGCGTATGGCCGTAGTTGCCGGACGACAGATAGCCCACATATTCACCGTCCCGCAGGATCGGCTCATTGTGGAACAGCAGCGGTTCGGCGTCGGTCAGCTTGAACTGGACCAGACGGTTCTTGGGGCCACTTTCCTTGCGCTCGATCACCGCCTGTTTACCGATGAAGTCACAGTCCTTGGTTGCCTTGACGGCAAAACCCAGACCCGCGTCCACGACGTGATCTTCGCAGGTGATGTCGTGGCCGAAATGGCGGAAGCCCTTTTCGATCCGGCAGCTGTCCATCATGTGCATGCCGCACAGTTTCAGGCCCATGTCCTGACCAGCTTCGTATAGCGTTTCGAACGCGTGGCCTGCCATGTCGGAGGAGACATAGATCTCCCAGCCCAGCTCGCCCACGTAGGTCACGCGGTGCGCACGGGCCAGGCCCATGCCCAACTCGATCTCCTGCGCGGTGCCAAACGGGTTGGCCGCGTTGGAGAAGTCGGCGGGGGACACCGCTTCCAGCAGTTTGCGCGAATTCGGCCCCATGACCGCCAATACGCCTTCGCCCGCGGTGACATCGGTGATCACCACGTTGAAATTGCCCTTGTGACGCTCCATCCAGCTCTGATCCGCCAGTCGTGTCGCCGCGGGCGTCACCACCAGATAGGCGGTTTCGGTCAGGCGGGTCACGGTGACATCGGATTCAATGCCGCCGCGATTGTTCAGGAACTGGGTGTAGACGATCTTGCCGTTGGGCACCGAATAATCGCCGCCACCGATGTAGTTCAGGAAGGCTTCGGCATCGGGGCCTTCCACACGGATCTTGCCGAAGGACGACATGTCATACATGCCGACATTTTCGCGGACAGCACGGTGTTCAGCGGCCGAGTTTTCAAACCAGTTCTGGCGCTTCCAGGTGTATTGGTATTCGCGTTCCTGACCTTCATTCGCAAACCAGTTGGCACGTTCCCAACCGGCGATTTCGCCCATGACAGCGCCCTGCTCCAGCAGGTGGTGATGGAACGGGGTCCGGCGCACGCCGCGCGCGGTGGCCTTCTGACGATAGGGGAAATGGTCCGCATAAAGCAGGCCCAGCGTTTCTTTCGAACGCTCGAACAGATACTTCTTGTTGCCTTGGAACGGCTGCATCCGGCTGATGTCCACATCACCCAGATCAAACGGCTTCTCACCGCTGTCCATCCATTCGGCCAGCGCCATCCCGGCCCCACCGGCGGACTGGATCCCGATGGAGTTGAAGCCCGCCGCAACCCAGACGTTGTCCATCTCGGGTGCCAGACCCAGGTGATAGGCGTCATCCGGGGTAAAGGATTCGGGGCCGTTGAAGAAGGTGTGAATGCCCGCTTCGGCCAGCATCGGCATACGGTTGCAGGCGGCCTCCAGAATCGGTTCGAAGTGGTCGAAATCTTCCGGCAGCTGGTCGAATTCGAAGCTGTCCGGGATGCCGTCCATGGCCCAGGGTTTTGCGTTGGGCTCAAACGCGCCCAGCATCATCTTGCCGGCGTCTTCCTTGTAGTAGGCGCATTCATCCGGCACGCGCAGAACCGGCAGCTGGCTCAGCCCTTCGATCGGTTCGGACACGATGTAGAAGTGTTCACAGGCGTGCAGCGGGACATTGACGCCCGCCATGCGACCCACTTCGTGGCCCCACATGCCGGCGCAGTTGACGACATAGTCGCATTCGATATGGCCCGAGGCAGAGCCATCATCGGCAACCCAGTCAACGCCGGTGACCTTGCGGCCTTCTTTGACGATGTCGGTGACCTTGATGCGTTCCTTGACGATGCCGCCACGCTGACGCGCGCCCTTGGCCAGCGCCAGAGCGATGTTGGCCGGATCGCCCTGCCCGTCCAGCGGCAGGTAGACCGCGCCAACCACACCTTCCAGGTTCAGATGCGGGTACATCTCCTGAACGCGCTCGTTGGAGATCTCTTCAACCTCTACACCGAAGGCGCGCGCCATGGCGGCCTGACGATAGATCTCTTCCTTGCGCTCTTCGGTCAGCGCCACGGTGATAGACCCGACGCGCTTGAAGCCGGTGGCCACACCGGTTTCCTCTTCCAGCGAGCCGTAGAGCTCCTGGCTGTATTTCGCCAGCTTGGTCATGTTGGCCGTGGCGCGCAGCTGGGCAATCAGACCGGCCGCATGCCAGGTGGTGCCGCTGGTCAGCTGTTTGCGCTCCAGCAGAACCACGTCGTTCCAGCCCTTCTTGGTCAGGTGATAGGCAACCGAGCATCCGATGACGCCGCCGCCAATGATGACCACGCGGGCCTTGCTGGGAAGTTCAGCCATAGTTGTCACTCCAGAAATCAAACTGCGCAAACTCTGCCACGGTGACCCGACGAGAAATGCATCAAAAGCGACAGAGTCTATGGTCTATTCAGCAGGCGGATCAGTTTTCACCCATGCGGCGACTTTTGCGCAGGGCAAACGGGGTGATGCCGAAAAAGCTCTTGTAGAGACCCGAAAAACCGCTGGGAAAACCGCAGGCCAATCCGATTTCTCGCACGCTCATCGTGGTGTTGAGCAGCAGGTTGTTGGCCTTGCTCAGGCGCATTTCGCGGTAGAACGTATTGGGGGTGGACCCCAGGAAGGTCTTGAACTTGCGCTCCAGCGACCGCGTGGAAATGCCCAGCCGGTCAACCAGTTCGCTGATCGGAACCGGTTCTTCCATGTTTTCCTGCATAATGCGGATGCACTGGTCCAGATCGCTGTCCCCGGTGATCGTGGGTTTGACACCGGAAAAGGGCTGCAATGATCCCGGATCCCGGACGTTTTCATGCAGCATGATATTGGCCACGGTCATCTGCGTCGCCGAAGACACAAGGCGCCCGATCAGTGCCAGAACCACGTCGGTGGTTGCCCCCATGCCCGCGCAGGTCACCACCTGCCCGTTATCCGATGCCAGGGCATAGCCCGCGTCGAACATCCCCAGCCGTTCGCGCAGCACGACCGAGTTTTCCCAATGGGTTGTCAGCCCGCTGGCCTCATCCCCGATGTCCCGGATATAGCGGCTGGCGGCTTCGGCCAGCAAATAGACCTTGGCCCCGCGGTAGGTGTAGCTGCTGATCGTCTGCTGCAGCGACAGGTCGGGGCTGTCGGGGTCAGAGTTGCCGACCACGAACAGGAAATCCGCATCCGGCTTCTGCACGAAGGGTTCCGTTTCGACATAGACGCCGCTCCGGCAGCCGATCCGCCCGCCTTTTGCAGAACGAAACACCCAAGAAAACGGGGCTTGGGCAACGGTGCGATTGGCGATGCGCAACAGGTCGGTGATGGCGGCAAGCTCGGTCAGGACAAAGCCGTCGGACACGATGATGTCGAAAAACCAACTGTCCGTTGCCCAGCTTGCTCCTGATCTCCGTTGCGCTGACGCCATCCCGTTTCCCCGATCAGACGATCTTGTATTCGGCAGCCGTCAGTCGGCGTGCAAGTTCAGCAATGTGATCAGGCCCCACCTCACAGCAGCCGCCGACAATGGTTGCCCCCTGTTCGACCCAGCCCATGGCGAAATCGGCGTAGGCGTCGGGATCCAGATCCTTGCGCTGTTCCAGCGCGTCAACGGTGGGGCGATCGCCCAGGAACCCTTCGCTGATCCGGGTGAACCCGTTGGCATAGGCCCCAAACGGTTTTCCAAACCCTGCGATGATGTCCAGCGCTTCGGCAATGACTTCGGGGCGGGAACAGTTCACCAGAACCGCATCCGGGTTCAGATCCGCAACCAGCCCTGCAAGATCGCTCAACGCCTCGCCCGAGCGCAGACGGGTGCCGTCGTCATCCGCCACCGTGACCGCCAGCCAGACGGGTTTGTCTGCTTTGGCGCAGCCCATCAGCGCGCCCCGCGCCTGATCCACGGAAGACGCGGTTTCGATCAGAAACAGGTCTACCCGGTCCTTGATCAGATCAACCTGTTCCGCATAAGCGTGCTGGGCCTCTTCTGCCGGGGGACAGATGTCCGGGCGGTAGGACGCCATCAACGGCCCAAGCGAGGCTGCAACCTGGCCGCTACCAAATTTGTCCCGCGCGGCGACCGCCTGGTTCACAGCCTTGTTCAACAGCTCTTCGTAATGCGCCTCGATCTCGGCCGGGCGCAGCCGGTCACGGTGGACGGCATAGGTGTTGGTGGTCGCAACCGTCGCGCCCACCTGAAAATAGGCGTCGTGGACTTCGCCCACGATCTCGGGCTTTTCGATCATGACCGAGGTTGACCACAGGGGTGTGGCCCGGTCGCCGGAGCGTTTGACGATCTCCTGTCCGATGGATCCGTCAAGAAGCACGATCTCTTTCATTTCAACTCCTGCTGCGGTGGAATGAGCACCAGTTTGCCCGGGAACGCCTTGGACATGAAGTCCTCCTGCGCCGTCGCAATATCGGACAGCGGATAGGTTTTCGAGACCAAAGGTCTGATCTTTCCCTCGCGCATCAGATCCACCAATCGTCCAAAGACCGCAGGTGGCTGGTAGGTGCAGCCGTGGATGGTGATGTCACGCAGGTAGATCTCTCGCAGATCTGCCTCGACAATCGGGCCTGCGATGGCCCCGGACACGGCATAGCTGCCCCCCGGTTTCAGCGCCGCGATCAGCCCGCCCCAGGCAGGCCCGGCCACAACATCGATCACCACATCAAAGCTGTCGGGCGCGGGGTCCTGACCGCGTTCCAGAATATCGGTGGCCCCGGCATCCCTGACAACATCGGCCTTGGCGGCAGAGGTCTGCCCGGTCACCACGGCACCGCGGATTTGGGCCAGTTGAACCGCCGCCAGCCCGACCCCGCCGGATGCACCGGTCACCAGAACCCTCTGACCGGCCGCAACGCCGGCCCGGGTCAGCAGGTTCTCGGCCGTGCCGAACGCACAGGGGATGGCCGCGATTTCCACATCCGAAAGGGGCGATTGGGACACATCGTAGATGTCCGCCGCCTCAACCAGACAGTATTGAGCAAAGGCCCCATCCACCTCGGACCCCAGCGCAATATAGGCCGTGGGCTGATCCGCTGTCGGGCGTGGCAGATTGATCGGGCCAGTGACACGCGCGCCCAACGGGACCGACACGTCCCTGCCAACGGCCACCACGCGACCACACAGGTCACCACCCTGAATTCTGGGAAAACACAGGGCACCTGCATGTCCGCCTGCCTCGACCTCTTGGTCGACTGCGTCGGTCGCGCCTGTCACATCCGCCGAATACCAGCCAATGCGGGTGTTGATATCGGTGTTGTTCACACCAGCAGCAAGCACCTGAACCAGAACCTGCCCCGGTCCGGGCACCGGGACAGGAATGTCTTCTTTCCATACCAGAACTTCAGGCCCGCCATGGGCGGTCAGATAAACGCCTTTCATCACGTCCGGTATCATCAGGGAGCATCCTTTTCCGTCTCGCTACCTGATCAGCAGACGGCATTTGCCGCCTGCCGACAAGGTCAACTTCAGGTCAGGCACGCAGCCTTTCGTTGGCTGCATCCCACAGCGGCTCGTCCTTCTGGACCACGGCGCGGAACTTCTCGCCGTAGATTTCCACCTCCAGCTCGGTTCCCGCAACAGCCAGCTCAGAGCGGATCATGCCCAGCGCGATCGACTTGTTGACCCGGTAGCCCCAGCCACCGCTGGTGGTTTCGCCAACGATCTCGTCCCCGTTCCAGATGCAGGACATGTAAGGCGCGTCTGCCTCACCCGCCTCAACGGTCAGCGTGACAAAGGATTTCTTGACGCCTTGTTGCTTCTCGTTCTGGATCGCGGCCTTGCCCGGGAAGTCCTGCGGCTTGTCCAGTTTGACGAAACGCTCCAGGCCACCTTCCAGCAGCGAATAATCGGTCGACAGGTCGCCTTTCCAAGCACGGTAGCCTTTTTCCAGACGCAGAGAGTTCAGCGCGTACATGCCGAACGGTTTGGCACCGCCAGCCAGGATCGCCTCATAGATGGCTGGCATGTCTTCGTTCAGCGCATGGACTTCCCAGCCCAGCTCACCGGCGAAGGACACGCGCACCAGATGCGCAGGCTTGCCCGCCACGGTCGCGGCCTGATGGGTCAGCCAGCCCAGGCTCAGGTCGGCATCGTCGCTCAGGCTTGCCAGCAGGTCACGCGACTTCGGACCGGTGACGATCAGCGTGTCACGGGTGGTGGTGACGTCCAGAACATTGATACCAGCAGGCATCGCGTTCACCAGGATATCCCGGTCATGCCACTGTGCCGTCGCCGCCGTGATCATTACGAACTCGTCCTCGCCCAGACGCATGCACGACATTTCGGTCAGGATGCGGCCGCGGTTGTCCGAGATGTAGACCAGGTTGATGCGACCCACTTTGGGCAGACCACCGGTGACCAGGCCGCGCAGTGCCTCTGCCACGCCTTCACCAGCAACGTAGAAGCGCGAGAAGCCCGGCAGGTCCAGAACGCCAACACCGTCACGCACGGCTTCGCATTCTTCCTTGATGCGGCTCTCCCACGGACCAGACCGGCCCCAGGTGTGGGTGGCTTCCAGCGAGGTATCGTCGCCATCCTGCGCGAACCAGTTTGCGCGCTCCCAGCCATTGTAGGCCCCCATGACACCGCCCAGTTCCTTGACCTTGGCGTGGACCGGCGACAGCTTCTTGTCGCGCGCTGCGGGCCATTCGTGGTGCGGGAAGTGCATGGCATATTCGTTGCCGTAGACTTCCATGCCTTTCTTGTTGCAGTAGTCCTGATCGGTGTAGTCGGTGTAGCGGCGCGGATCGACTGCCCACATGTCCCACTCGGTCGCACCATCGACGATCCATTCCGCCAGCACTTTGCCTGCGCCGCCACCCTGCGCGATGCCAAAGGTAAAGCTGTGTGCCTCAAACGCGTTTTTGACGCCCGGCATCGGGCCGATCATCGGCAGACCATCGGGGGCATAGGGGATCGGGCCATTGATGACGCTGCTGACGCCGGAGGTCGCCATCAGCGGGACGCGCTCCATTGCGTCGGTGACGATGTCTTCGATCCGATCCAGATCTTCCTGCCACAGCTGGAACGAGAAGTCCTCGGGCATCGGATCGTCTTCGGTCAGCCAGTGACCTTTGCAGTTCGGCTCATAGGGGCCAAGGTTGTAGCCGTGCTTTTCCTGACGCAGGTAGTAGGACACGTCCACGTCGCGGATCAGGGGCAGCTTGCCGCCATGTTCCTTCGACCAGGCTTCGACCTCGGGGATCTGTTCGGTCAGCAGGTACTGGTGCTCCATCACCATGGCGGGCACATGGCGGCCGCCATAGGGCTTGAACATCTCACCCACACGCTGTGCGTAGTAACCTGCGGCGTTCACCACGTAGTCGCACGCAATGTCGCCCTTTTCGGTGTGAACGGTCCAGGTGCCGTCTTCGTGCTGGGTCACACCGGTCGCCGGGGTGAAACGCAGGATCTTGGCGCCCATGTCGCGTGCACCCTTGGCCAGCGCCTGGGTCAGCTGGGCCGGGTCGATGTCACCATCCGTCGGGTCATACAGAACCCCGGCCAGGTCATGGGTTTCCAGGAAGGGATAGCGCTCTTTCGCCTGCTCGGGGGTCCACATCTCCATCGGGATGCCCTGATAGCGACCCATCGACATGGCGCGCTCGAATTCCTGCATCCGCTCTTTGGTGTGTGCCAGACGGATCGATCCCGAAACGTGATAGTTCATCGGGTAATCGACCTCTTCGGCCAACCCCGAATACAGCTCGGTTGAATAGCGCTGCATGTTCATGATCGCCCAGGAGGTCGAGAAGGTGGGCACGTTCCCCGCTGCGTGCCAGGTCGAACCGGCCGTCAGCTCGTTCTTTTCCAGCAGAACACAGTCGGTCCAGCCCTTCTTGGCCAGATGATACAGGGACGAGCAGCCTACGACGCCACCGCCGATAATGACCACACGGGCCTTGGTTGGAAAATCAGACATGTTTGCTCCCTAAGTCTTCAGTCCTTTTGCGGCACGCCGTCCGCAATTTCGTAGTAGTCGCCCTTGTCGGCGACAAAGATGTGCTTGCTCAGCGTCAGGCCGGTTGGGCCATCGACGGATCCAAGCGAAAAGCTGATGGTGTTTTCGTCATGCGCCTTCCAGAACAGGAAGGACCCGCAGCGCGGGCAGATGCCGCGCTTGGCCGCGTCGCTGGAGGCGAACCAGCTGACCGGGCCGGTAATGGTCAGCTCGGCCTCTGGCACATAGGCCGAGGACCAGATGCCGCCCGACTGCTTGCGGCACTGGCCGCAATGGCACATCGAGGCCCCCTGCGGTTCTGCCGACGTTTCAAAACGAATATCGCCACACAGGCAGGATCCGGTGATCATTGCGTTCCCTCCAGTTGCGGTGTGCTGCTGGCCCCCAGCAACGCGCCATAGATGATGAAACAGACGGCCATGGTGCGGCGGATCCAGACATTGAACACGGCCGCCAGCGCCGCGCGGCCCAGCGCCGCCCCCAGCAGGGTGAAGCTGGTATAGCTGAGCGTGGTAATCACCAGTGCGGTCGGCATGATGTAGGCCATCTGGCCCCAGACCGGCACATCCGGCTGAATGAACTGCGAAAAGGCAGCCAGATAGCCGGCAACGCTTTTGGGGTTGATCGTGGCCACGGCCAAGGCGTGCAGATAAACACGGCGCGCCGGACGCTCCTGGGCGGGCACCGGACGGGTCGCATTCATCCAGCCCCGGATCCCCATGTAGATCAAGAATCCCGCACCGATCAGCTTCGCCACCCAAAAAGCGGTTGGCGAAGCTGCAATCAGCGCAGTGATCCCCAATGCCGACAGGATCAGGAACGCGCTCGCCTGTGTCAGGATCGCCAGCACGCCCAGCATCGCCTTGGGAAACGGCAGGCTCATCCCGTTGGAGATGCAGTTCACGGCATTCGGTCCCGGCGTGGTGACGAACACCACCCAGAACAGCGCGAACAGGGTCCAGGCGTCCCAGCTCATGGCTCAATACACCGGCGGAGCGATGACCCAGATGGCCACGGCGGGCTCATCATAGGGATTGGACCATTGGTAGGGCTCATGCTTGATCCGGAAGCTGTCCCCCAGACCCACAGTGTAGCTGCGGCCGTCGATCAACAGATCCAGTTTACCCGAGATCATGTATCCCACTTCCTGGGTCGGGCGGTTCGCAGGTTTCTGCATACGGGAATTGGGCGCGAAGGTGGAATGCACCATTTCGAAGTCATCGGTCAGATCGGGCGACAGCAGCTCTTCGATCAGCCCTTCTTCGCCAGAGCCCATCGGGCGGCGCGCCCCGGCCCGCACGATATGGCCCTGCTCATCAGCGGGTGCAGCGGAATGGGCAAACAGCATCGACATGGGCACGCCCAGGCATTGGGCAATCTGGCGCAGGTCGGAAATCGACGGCTCCGACATGTCCCGCTCGACCTGGCTCAGCCATCCCACCGACCGGCCCAGCCGCTCGGCGATTTCAGCCAGCGTCAGCCCACGCGCCTTGCGCAGCGCCCGGATATCGGCCCCCAGTGTCGCGCTTTGCGGAACATGCTGATTCACGCCCACTCTCCCGTGAAAATTTCATCGACTTTTTCACGATGCCTCGAATCGGTGAAAATTCCAAACATTTTTTCACGGCGACACAAAAAAAGACCCGGAGGCGTCTCCGGGTCATGTCGTCAGCTTCTTTTTCGGCAAGGCTTTCGCAGGATCACTCGGCCGCAGCAAAAGTCTCTTTCAGGATAGCGGTCAACTTATCCGCGTCCTCCTGGGTGAAGGCATCGGGCTGGTCGCTGTCGATGTCCAGCACGCCCAGCAGCCGCCCCGCACCGTTCCAGACCGGCAGCACCAGCTCGGATCGGGTTGAGCTGGCACAGGCAATGTGGCCCGGAAAGGTATCGACATCGGGAACCAGCTGGACCTCTCCGGTGCGCGCCGCCGCACCGCAGACACCCCGAGAGAATGGGATCTGAAGACAGCCGTGACCACCCTGATAAGGCCCGATCTTCAGCATTTCGGGCCCGGTGACACGATAGAATCCGGTCCAGTCGAAACGATCGTCGCTGTGGTGCAGCTCGCACACAACGGTTGCCATCAGGGCAACCTCATCGGTTTCACCCTCACACAGCGATGCCAAGGTCTTGGAAAGGGTCGCGTAGTCTACAGTCATGTTGGTCCGTATGAAAAATGGGCTCAGGCAGCCGGTTGCCACCTGAACCCATCACATGTTTTCCAAAAAGGAAAGATCAGACGCGTTCGATCGCGATCGCGGTGCCTTCACCACCGCCGATGCAGATCGCGGCGATGCCGCGCTTCAGGCCGCGCTTTTCAAGCGCGTTCAGCAGGGTCACCATGATTCGCGCACCGGAGGCGCCAATCGGGTGGCCCAGCGCACAGGCGCCACCATTCACGTTCACCTTGTCGCGCGGAATGCCCATCTCACGCATGAACGCCATCGGCACCACGGCGAAGGCTTCGTTGACCTCCCACAGATCCACGTCGTCGACCGACCAGCCCAGACGCTCCATCAGCGATTTGGCGGCGGGCACGGGCGCGGTGGTGAACCAACCCGGAGCCTGCGCATGGCTGGCGTGGCCCAATACGCGGGCGCGCACCGTCAGCCCCTGTGCCTCTGCCGCATCCGCCGAGGCCAGAACCAGCGCCGCCGCCCCGTCCGAGATCGACGAAGCATTGGCCGCCGTCACCGTGCCATCCTTGCGGAAGGCGGGTTTCAGCGTCGGGATCTTGTCCGGGCGGGCGCTCTTGGGCTGCTCATCGGCATCGGTCACCACATCGCCCTTGCGCGATTTCACCGTGACGGCCGCGATTTCGCCGTCAAAAGCCCCGCTTTCCTGGGCTTCCAGCGCGTTGGAGAGGGATTTCAGCGCATATTCATCCTGCTCTTCGCGGGTGAACTGGTAATGCTCGGCGCAATCTTCGGCAAAGGTCCCCATCAGGCGGCCCTTGTCATAGGCATCCTCCAGACCGTCCAGGAACATGTGGTCGATGACCTGACCATGGCCGATACGCGCGCCGTTGCGCATCTTGGGCAGCATGTAAGGGGCGTTGGTCATACTCTCCATACCGCCCGCGATCATGGTAGCGGCATGGCCCAGCGCGATCTGGTCAAACGCCATCATCGCCGCCTTCATGCCCGATCCGCACATCTTGTTCAGCGTGGTGGCAGGCACCTCTTCACCCAGCCCACCGGCAAACCCGGCCTGACGGGCGGGGGCCTGACCCTGACCTGCGGGCAGAACGCAGCCCATCAGAACCTCATCCACGGTTTTTGCGCCGGCGTTCTCCAGAGCGGCCTTGATCGCGGCCCCTCCAAGTTCAGAGGCGCTCACGCCGTCATACATGCCCTGAAACCCACCCATCGGCGTTCGGGCCGCGCCCGCGATCACCACGTCTTTCATGTTCATTCCTCCAATGCTTTGCCCTTGAATACAGAATGGTAAGAATTGCCGTCTAGTCTGACGCGCAGTGACATTTCGCCTGAGGTACAAGATGAGCCTGACAAGCACCGTGACGGACAAGGCCCGTATCATCACCGTTCATGCCTCGCGTATTGATGCGGCCATGGCCATTCAGTTCAAGGAAGACATGCGCCAAGAGACCCAGAGCGGTCCGGATCGGGTTGTGCTGGACCTGTCGCAGGTCGAATTCATCGATTCCAGCGGTCTGGGCGCCATCGTCGCCGCGATGAAACAGCTGGGATCTGGCCGCAAACTGGATCTGGCCGGCCTGTCTCCAGCCGTCGACAAGGTTTTTCGGCTGACCCGTATGGATACCGTTTTCACCCTTTTCAACAGTTTGGAAGATGCCAGAAAAACACTGGAGATTTGAGTATCGCCATGAATTCACCTCCCTTTCGGGACCAGACAGATGCCGGTAGCGGCTGTGACCTGACCTTTACCGCAACTGATATTGAAGCCCGTTACATTATCCAGACGATCGAACAATGGCTCAAAGGGCCGGTGCAGGACCCGGAGCCACGCACGGATATCGTGATTGCCGTTTCGGAGGCACTGAACAACATCGTGGAACACGCCTATGCCCGGCAATCCCCCGGCCCCGTGAAGGTGTGCCTTTACGTTGTCGGGACCAGCGCCTTTGTCGAGTTTCAGGACAATGGGCACCCCCTTCCCGATGGGGAGCCGCCGGTGGTTGATGGCATCGACCTGTCGGGACCGATCGAGACACTTCCCGAAGGCGGGTTTGGGTGGTTCCTGATTCGAAAGCTGGTCCGGTCACTGCGGTATGAGCGCCTAGAAGGGCGCAACCGGCTGGTTCTGGAATTTGCAATTGTACCGGATCAAGCAAGCTAGCCGTCGTCCCCGTCCGCGGAACAGCTGAACCGCACCGCAAGAAATTGATTTTCAATTATATTTTGAACGACGCAGCTCTCACTTTGCAGGAACGGCGTCTGCGCCCTCGCCCGAAATCCACGCGAATCGTCCTTGGCGTCCCACACTGGGACGCCGCAGGTATACGCGCCTGCCCCCATCGCTTTTTCGGGATATTGCCCGGAATCGCACCCCTAAATCGGAAGCGCCGTAAAAGCGCCCCATTTGCTCCCCAAACGCGCCCGAAACCGGAGTCATAACAGACTTGTAGCTGCTTATAGCTTCCCTCGGTGCCGTGCGTAACAGCCCCCACCCAGTTCGCGGCACCGAGGAACTCTTTTCCCACAACGTCACGCAAATTGTGAAGCCGCCAGTGCTTGCAATCGCTCTGAGCAAGCATACGCTCTGCTGTCAGACTATGGCTGCCAAGACGACTTGGAGTTTGGGCCATAGAGAACAAAAACCAGTGCGCTGGCAGGGGGAAACATGCGGGATTTTCATTTTCCGGGACGATCTGAAACGATTTCGACCAACGGCATGTGCGCCACGTCGCACCCCTTGGCGGCACAGGTCGCAATCGACATCCTGAAGCGTGGCGGCAACGCCATGGACGCCGCGATCGCCGGGGCGGTTCTGCTGGGCATCTGCGAACCGCAGATGACCGGGATCGGGGGCGACTGCTTTGTGCTGTATTCCCAACCCGGCAAACCGGGGGTCCGGGCGCTCAACGGATCTGGCCGCGCGCCCGCCGCAGCAACCGCCGCACGCCTGCGCGAACTTGGGCACAGCACCGTCCCCCTGCGCAGCGCCGATGCCGTCACGATCCCCGGTGCGATTGATGCGTTTTGCCATTTGTCCGAATCGGTGGGGGTCCTTGGGTTGGACGCGATCCTCCAACCGGCCATCGACTATGCCGAAGCGGGCGTTCCGGTGGCGGCACGCGTGGCGTTTGACTGGGGCAATGATGCCGACGCCCTGCAGGGGCGCGCGCGGGATTTGTATCTGAAAGACAACCGCGCCCTGACCTTGGGCGAACTCTTCCGCGCTCCCGGACAGGCGGAAGTGCTGCGCCGTATCGCCCGCGAGGGACGCGATGCGTTCTATTCCGGTGAAATCGCCGAGGATATGGTGTCTTCGCTGAACGCCCTGGGCGGGCTTCACACGATGGAGGATTTCGCAAGCACGCAGTGCAGCCCGACCGAACCGATCGGCGGCGCCTACAAGGGCAAGACCCTGCTGGAGCATCCGCCCAACGGACAGGGG
The DNA here is from genome assembly GCA_022763485.1 of Paracoccaceae bacterium. Lineage (GTDB taxonomy): Bacteria > Pseudomonadota > Alphaproteobacteria > Rhodobacterales > Rhodobacteraceae > Aliisedimentitalea. The sequence goes on from JALEGX010000159.1 coordinate 56,313, forward strand.
GCAACGGCGATCCTGCTGCTGAATATCCTGTCCCATTTCGACATGGCGGCAATGGATCCGCTTGGCAGCGCGCGCGCGCACATCGAGGCCGAAGCCACCAAGCTGGCCTATGACGCGCGCAACCGGTTCCTGGCAGATCCCGACCATACCGCCCGGCTGGATCACATGATGTCGATGGAAACCGCAAGCAAACTGGCGGCACTGATTGATCCAAAACGGGTGATTCCCGCAGCGGCTCCGCTGACCGAAGCCATTCACAAGGACACGATCTATATCACCGTGGTGGACCGGGACCGCATGGCGGTGTCGCTGATCTACTCGATCTTCCATGGGTTCGGATCGGGCATTGCCACGGACAAGTTCGGCATCCTGATGCAGAACCGCGGGGCTGGCTTTTCGCTGATAGACGGACATCCGAATGAACTGGCCGGCGGAAAACGCCCCATGCATACGATCATTCCTGCCATGCTTTGCGACGGGGAGCAGGCCACCATGCCCTTTGGCGTGATGGGAGGGGCTTATCAGCCCACCGGTCATGCCCGTGTGATGTCGAATCTTCTGGATCACGGGATGGGACTGCAACAGGCATTGAATGCCCCGCGCTGTTTCGCGGATGGCGACATCCTGAAAGTCGAGCGCGGATATTCAGATGCCGTGCATCAGGAGCTGGCGGATCTGGGACACAATGTGGTTATTCCCGACACCGCGCTGGGTGGGGCACAGGCCATTCAGATCGAAGATACGGGTGTGCTGGTCGCCGCAAGCGATCATCGCAAGGACGGTTGCGCGCTCGGGTATTGACCTCGGGCGCCGCGCCCTCAGTTCAGCTGATAGTGCAGCGGATAGGTGCCATCTTCGAAGGGCCCGAACATTTCGGGGATGTCGGGATGATGCACCGGCTCACCGGAATAGTCCGCAATCAGGTTCTGCTCTGAGACATAGGCCACGTAATAGCTCTGATCGTTTTCGGCCAGAAGATGATAAAATGGCTGATCCTTGACCGGACGGCTGTCTTCGGGAATGGCTTGATACCATTCTTCGGTATTGGCGAATTCAGGGTCCACGTCGAAAACAACACCACGGAACGGGTGTTTTCTGTGGCGCACAACCTGGCCAAGATGATATTTCGCGTGTGTTTTCAGCATAGTCTTGCGGCCCCTGTCCTATCTGAATACCCCGTACTCACGGGTTTTGTCCAATAATTGAATGAAATTTCGGGGAAACAGTCTGTGAACCTTGCCTTAACAGTTCTGGAAATCGTTGCGCCGGTGTTCATCTTGGCGGGCATCGGCTTTGCCTGGGCGCGGGCCGGATTGGAATATCGGAATGCCTTTGTGACCCAGCTGGCGATGACGCTGGCGGTGCCCTGCCTGATCTTCGTCGCGCTGATGCAGACCGAGGTCGATCGCAACGCCCTCGGCCTGTTCACAATGGCCGCCTTGGCTGGATACGCCGCGATCTCCGTCGCGTTCTGGATCTTCATCCGGGTGAGCGGCCTGTCGTCACAGACGTTTCTGGCACCGCTGATCTTTGGCAACACCGGAAACCTTGGCATCCCGCTGGCGCTCTTTGCCTTTGGGCAGGACGGCCTGGGCTATGCCGTGGTGATGCTGTCGCTTTCCGCGATCCTGTCCTTCACCTACGGGATCTATCTGGTCGCGGGTCAGGGAGCGGGACACAAGGCCCTGCGTGAGCCCATGGTCTGGGCGACGCTGCTGGGCGCGCTGTTCCTGTGGCAGGATTGGGAAACGCCGCGGTTCATGACCAACGCGCTGGAGCTGGTGGGACAGATGGCGATCCCGCTGATGCTGATCACGCTGGGGGTCACTGTGGCACGGCTGACCCCGCGCAAGATCGGACAAGCGATCATCCTGTCGGCCATCAAGCTGGTTCTATGTGCTGCAATCGGTTGGGCCGTGGGGTGGGGCTTTGGGCTGGACCCTGTGGCCTTCGGGGTTCTGGTACTGCAACTTTCGACACCGGTTGCCGTGACCGCATTCCTGCTGGCCGAGAAATATGGCGCGGATTCCGAATCCGTTGCGGGCCTGGTCGTGGTGTCCACCCTGATGTCTGTTGCGGCCCTGCCGCTTCTGCTGGCGCTCCTGTTGTAACATCTCAGTCATCGGGTTTTCTTTGCACGCCGGAATACGCTAAACTGCCGGAAAAAAGGCAGAGGCAAATGAGCAGATTACTAAGCGCCATGTTAGCGGTGCTTTTGCTGGCGTCCTGTGGCGGCGGCTCCAAGTCCCCACCGCGCAACCTTGATAACGCCTGCAGCATCATCAAGGAGCGGCCCGAGTTCCTGAAGGCATTCAAGTCGACCCAGCGTCGCTGGGGTGTGCCGGTGCATGTCCAGATGGCCACCATCTATCAGGAAAGCAAGTTCCGAGCGGATGCACGCACCCCGTTCCGCTATGTGCTGGGCGTCATCCCGATGGGCCGCCAGAGCAGCGCCTACGGATACGCGCAGGCCCTGGACGGGACGTGGGATCAATACCGCAAGTCGACGGGACGGCGCAGCGCCAAGCGCGATCGCATCAAGGATGCCACTGATTTCATGGGCTGGTACATGACCGAAAGCAAGCGGCGCAACGGCATCCGCCTGTCTGACGCCCGCAACCAATATCTGGCCTATCATGAAGGCCACACCGGTTACGCCCGTGGAACCTATCGCAACAAAAGCTGGCTGCTGCGGATCTCGGGTGAGGTAGAGGCCCGCTCACGGATGTACCGCGCACAGCTGGAAAGCTGCCGCAAGTTCCGCTGATCCTGCCCATCGGCAAGACATCACCCCGCCGGAACCACCCGGCGGGGTTTACTGTGCAGCTGGCCCTTCAGCGCTGGTTGAGCTGTGCGCGGACCGACTCGATGCCCAGCTTGGATGCCCGATAGGGCTTGCCGCTGAGCGAACGGATCAAGCGCCGTTTCCTGAGCCGCTGGAACACGACCAGGGTACAATCCGACAGCACAAAGCCGTCGCGGGTGTAGCATGTGACCGCGTGAACCTTGCCGTTTTCGCTGCGATCAAAGTGGATGGAACCGCCCAGCGCGAGTTCATGCAGAACGCGCTGTTCCTGTTTTGAGATATTCAATGGGGTGTCTCGATTTCATGAAGGTGCAGAAAAAGGACCGCTCAGCATCCCGCGTGAGCATCCTTTGTGTTTCCGCGTTTCCTGATGCCGTCAGACGATCAGGAACGGACGAGTGTCCGGGTCTCTTTCATAAAATCTCCGTTGCTCAGACGCATATGTTCTGAGGTTGCCCAGCATCTATGCCCCACGAGGGATCGAAACAAGGCCGGGCACCTAACAGAATGGAACCCGTGTTCTTGTCGCAACGGCTTGCGTCAGGGGCGCCCTAGCGCCTCAGCGGTTGCTGTTTGCACCAATGGCACTGAACAGCCCCTGGCTCAGGCTCATACCTGTTTCCAGCGCACCCAGAATCACGGTTGTCTGGCCGCCGGACCCATCCCGGATCACCCATTTTCGCAGCTCCACCGGGGAGCCGGTGAACAGCATCTCGATGCTGCCATATTCCGGGTTCTCGGGGTCCTGCGCGCGGATGATGGTGGAGGTTCCGTCAAAGTCGTGACCCACAACCATGTTGGCCCGTTGCAGGTCAACCTGCTTTGCCAGGATTACCGACAGCGGCGTGCGCTTCAGGGGATAGGTCTCTGGCGGCTGGTTGGACTTCGGGTCCACGATCAGCACCGCCCCCGCCCGCGCCAGCACCAGCGCGCTGTCGGGCGGATCATATTCGAAGCGCATCCGCCCCGGCCGTTGGATGTACAGCTTGCCGGTGGACAGGCTGCCGTCGTCATTGATCTGAGTAAAGCTTGCCTGAGCGGTCGTAATCCCGTTCAGGTAGGCCGAAACCTCGTTCAAGCTCAGCTTCTCTGCGGCCCAGGCGGCCGGAGCGCAGAGACACAAGGCAAGTGCGAATGCGATCTTTTTCATGAGATTTAGATAAGGATCCCAATGAGAAATGGAAGGGGCCGGATCACTGCTGTTCCGGCACCAGGATTTCCCGCTTACCTACATGATTTGCAGGGGAAACAAGACCCTCGTCTTCCATCTGCTCGACCAATCGCGCGGCCTTGTTGTAGCCGATGGCAAGTTTCCGCTGAATGTAGGAGGTCGAGCATTTGCGATCCTTGATCACGATCTGCACGGCCGTGTCATACAGCGCGTCTTCGCCATCGGTGTTGCCACCGGTGTTCAGACCCAGCACCGCATCGATGTTGTCGGCCTTGTCGTCATCAGGACCTTCCACAACACCACCAACGTAGTCCGGCGGTCCGAAGGCCTTGAGGTGGTTGACCACTTCTTCGACTTCTTCGTCCGAACAGAACGGACCGTGGCAGCGGGTGATCTTGGCCCCGCCCGCCATATACAGCATGTCGCCCATGCCCAGCAGCTGTTCGGCCCCCATTTCCCCAAGGATGGTCCGGCTGTCCACTTTGGAGGTCACCTGGAACGAAATCCGGGTGGGGAAGTTCGCCTTGATGGTGCCGGTGATGACGTCCACGGACGGGCGCTGCGTTGCCATGATCAGGTGGATACCCGAGGCCCGCGCCATCTGTGCCAGACGCTGAATGCAGGCTTCGATCTCCTTGCCCGCGACCATCATCAGGTCGGCCATCTCATCCACGATGACCACGATGAACGGCAGCGCCTTGGGGGCAAATTCTTCGGTCTCGAACATCGGTTCGCCGGTTTCATCGTCAAAGCCGGTCTGAACGGTTCGGCTGAACATCTCACCCTTGGCCAGGGCTTCCTTGACCCGACCATTGTAGCCTTCGATGTTGCGGACACCCATCTTGGACATCTTGCGATAGCGGTCTTCCATCTCACCCACGACCCATTTCAGGGCGACAACCGCCTTTTTGGGGTCGGTCACAACCGGGGAAAGCAGATGCGGGATCCCGTCATAGACGCTGAGTTCCAGCATCTTCGGGTCAATCATGATCAGGCGGCATTCATCCGGCGTCAGCTTGTACAGCAGCGACAGGATCATCGTGTTGATCGCAACGGATTTACCCGAACCGGTGGTCCCTGCGATCAGCAGGTGAGGCATCTTGGCCAGGTTCGCGACAACCGAACCGCCGCCGATATCCTTGCCCAGCGCAAGCGGCAGGCTCATGTTGCTGTCACCGAAATCACGGCTGGCCAGAATTTCCCGCAGCACAACCTTTTCGCGGTTCACGTTCGGCAGTTCGATCCCGATCACCGACCGGCCGGGGACGGTCGATACACGGGCAGACAGCGCCGACATGGAGCGCGCGATATCATCGGCCAGACCGATGACGCGGCTGGCCTTCAAACCCGGTGCCGGTTCCAGTTCGTACATGGTGACAACAGGACCGGGGCGCACGCTCACGATTTCGCCCTTGACGCCATAGTCATCCAGCACGTTTTCCAGCATCCGCGCGTTTTCTTCCAGCGCCTCATCGCTCAGGTGATGACGCTCGATGCTGGCGGGATTGGTCAGCAAACCAAGCGGCGGAAGCTCATATTCGACCTGCGACTCCTCAAACGCCAGTGACGGCTGCGCTTCGGCCTGTGCACGGCGCGAGGGCTGCGGTGCCTTGTTCACCGGCTTTTCAACGACAGCCTTGCGCGGCGTTGCAACCGGAAGCGGGGCCATGGGCGCTGCGGGTGCAGGCGCCGGCGAGACCTGAACCGGAGCGATGGAATACACGCCCTCATCCGGCGCCGGGGCTTCGGCCTCTTCCATCAGCGGAACAGCATAAGGATCAGCAAAGGCTTCGGGCGCTTCGGCAACCGTTTCAACAGCGGGCGCTGTTTCCGGGGCCGGCACCGGCGGCGCAACAGGGGGTGCCACGGGTGGCACTTGAACGGTGGGGGCAACCGGCGTCACCTGAATCGGCGGCGCAACCGGCGCCGGTGCGGGTGCTGCTGCCTGCATCGTCACGGGGGGTTCGGGGGGAAGCTCAACAGCTCCGCCTGTCAAAGGCGGCTCCATCCGACCGGTGGGCGCGGGGGCGGTTGCGTTCAGAACCAGCGGTTCCGGCCCATGACCGCGCCCTTTTGTCAGCGGACGGGTTGGATCGGGTTCCGGCGGCTGCGTGGCCTGCTGGCGCGAGCGGACCACATCGGCAATCTTGGCGCGGATACGGTCATCTCCGGACCCTGCGTGCACGTCAGCCATCGGCACGGGCTCAACCAGCTCTGGCTCCGGCAGGTCCTGCGGCAGCGGCTCGGCGCGTCGGATCAGTGTGGGCATACGCGACAGGATGGACGGCTTCGCTTCCTGCGGCTCAGGAGATTGCGCGACCGGGGCCTGCTGGACATTGGGCGCCGGTGCAGGCGCATGTTGCACCGGTGCCACCAGGGGTTCGGCGGGAAAGGGCTCTTCGATCACCGCCTGAGCAGCCAGCGCTTCATTTTCGGCGCGGGCTGCGGCCTGCTGGCGTGCCTCTTCGGCGCGCGCAGCGCGGCGGGCCTGCATGTTGCGCGCCGCCAGAAGGCCAGTGCTGGCTCCACGGCCAGCCAAGGCCAGAATTGCCCCATACAACAGCACGATCCCCACCATCAGGAACCGTGTCACTCGCGAAACTTCGGCACGGGTGAAGCCAAGGACAAATCCGCCAACCACCAGCATCACACCGGCCATCAGCAGCGACATCAGCTTGACCGCGAAATGAGAGCCGATCGGCAGCGCGGTCAGCAACGCACCAACAATGGTATCGCCCAGCAGCCCGCCCAGCCCGAAATCATGTTCGGCGCGCCAGGCCTCGCCGGGGATAAGCGTGGCGGCATAGATGGACACGGCCAATACGGCAAACGGAGCAAAGACCAGACGGTTCATCGCCCGATCCGCCCCCAGATGCAGCGCAAAACGCGCGCCCCATCCAAGGAAGATCACCGCAATCGCCGCGCTGCCCCACCCGACAACCAGGTTGAGCGCGGCAGCGATCCACGCCCCCAGGGATCCCATCCAGTTGCGAACCGGGGAATCGGTGGAGACCATCCAGTTGGGGTCATCCGGCGTGTAGGAGATGATCATCGCCGACACTGCCAGTCCGATCAGGATCAGAACGATCCCGATCAGTTCCTTGCTGCGTTTTTCGATCGCTGCCTGCATGTTGCTATCCAACAGCGGGTCGCGGCTCCGTGTCTGAAATGCCATGCCTGTCCTCGGTTCTTATTATCATTGTTCGTATAGGCAGCCGCGCAGGGTCTGCAGGGCGTGCCGAGTCTGTTCTTTGGCTGCGACCAGCGCAACCCGTATGTATTGCTCGCCGGGGTTGCTCCCCGGTTCCCCCTGCGACAGGTAAGCGCCCGGCAACACCCGGACGCCGGTTTCCCGCCACAGTTTCAATGCGGCCGCTTCCCCGTCGGGGACAGGCAGCCACAAGAAGAACCCCGCTTCTGGGCTCATGTATCCTTCGATGTCCCCAAGGACCTCATCCGCGACCGCGTATTTTTCCTGGTACAGTTTGCGGTTCTGGACAACGTGGTCTTCGTCCGACCAGACACGCGCAGCGGCGGCCTGCAACGGCGCTGGCAAGGGCGCGCCGGAATAAGAGCGCAGTTGCTTGATCGCCTTGATGGTCTCAGGTCCACCCGCAACAAAGCCCGAGCGCAATCCAGCCAGATTGGATCGCTTGGACAGCGAATTGAACAGGGTCACCCGCTCGGGATCCGCGCCCATGTCCTGTGCCACCGTCAGCGCCCCAACAGGCGCATCGGTGCGATAGATCTCGGAATAGCATTCATCCGCGAAGATCCGGAAATCGTATTTCTCTGCCAGGCCAATCAGCTGTTCCCAATAGGCGCGCGACGCGACCGCTCCCTGCGGGTTGGCGGGGGAACAGATGTAGGCAATCGCAGTGCGGTTCAGCGTTTCTTCGGGCACGCTGGCGAAATCCGGCAGATGCCCGGTTTCCGCACTGGCCGACAGGAACACGGGCTCTGCCCCCACGGACAGGGCCGCAACCATGTAGACCTGATAAAACGGGTTGGGGGTCAGGACGACCGGCTTCTGCCCGTTCTTGGTTTCCGGACACAGCGCCATCGCGGCATTGTAAAGCCCTTCCCGCGTGCCGTTCAGCGCCATGACCCGGGTCGCGGGATCCAGATGCACGCCATATCGGCGGTCGATCCACCCGGTGATCGCGCTGCGCAGCGCATCGGTGCCTTCGTTCTGCGGATAGCCTTGAAACCCCGCGGCGTTTTCCACGATGACATCGGTAACCCATTGAGGAAAATCATGTTTTGGTTCACCAATGGTCATATGGACCACCTCGCCACCCGGGGCGTGATGATCCAGCAACGCGCGCAGGCGCGGGAACGCATATGCCGGTAGGTTCGAAAACCGCTCGGGGAAATCCATACTCGTACTGCCTCAAGATCGGGGTCGTTTATCGCCCCGGTTTGAGTGCAGCTTACAGTCGCGACGGCTTTCAGTCCAGTCGCCTTTCCCGCGCCGTCATTCGAATTGTGGCTTTCAGGTCAACGCCTTCTCGACCCCGGCCCCGATACGCAAAAGGGCTTCTTCCATGTTCGGTGGGCACAGAACCTGAAGCCCGCAACCAGGAACCCCGGTTGGCAGAGACAGACCACAAAGCCCCATCAAGTTGCCGATCCGGGTATTGCGCAGTGCCAGCAGGTTTTCGGTAATGTAGTATTCACTGTCTGACTGCAGCCGCTCCATGTCGGGCGGCAGGATCGGAGAGGTCGGCAACAGCACCGCGTCAAACCCGGCCACGGCGGCGTCCCATTGTTGGCGCACCTGTTCCAGCTTGGCCCAGGCCGCCACATAGTCCGCCGCCCCGAAATTGGCCCCCTGCCGGAACCGTTCCAAAATTTCCGCAAACATCAGGTCTGGGGCCGCTTCGATCGCGTCCTTCCACAGGCCATAGGCTTCGGATGTGTAAAGCACGGCAGACAGGCCCATCGCATCGGGCAGGCTGGGCACCTCCAGTGGAACAATCTCAGCACCCGCATCACGCAGCCGGTCCAGAGAGGCCTCATAGGCGGCCTTGGGTTCATCCCGCAGATCGTCCAGCGCAACGGATTGCAGGGCAGCAAACCGCTTGCCCCGCACCGACGCACCGCGCAGATCGGGGGCGGTGCCGCCTTCCAGAAGTGCCAGCATCAGAGCCGCATCTTCGACCGACCGGGCCAGCGGCCCGACCGTGTCGAACTTCAGGCACAGCGGCACGACCCCTTCCAGGCTGATCCGGCCCGAGGTGGTTTTCAACCCCACCAGACCGTTCCAGGCCGACGGGATGCGGACCGACCCGCCAGTGTCAGAGCCGATGCCCCCCGCCGCCAGCCCGAACGCGACCGACGCCGCCGCCCCGGACGACGAGCCCCCCGGCGCAGCCTTTGGGTCATGAACACAGGGCGGTGTTTCCTTGACCGGGTTCAGGCCCAGACCCGAAAACGCCAGTTCGCTCATATGGGTCTTGCCCAGACAGACGGAGCCCATCAAGGTCGCGGTCTTCAGAACCCGTGCGTCCGCATCGGGAACCCGGCCTTTCAGCAGATCGGACCCCGCCTCGGTTGAGGTGCCAGCACTGTCGAACAGATCCTTCCAACTGATCGGAACCCCGTCCAGCGGCGACACCCGCAGACCCAGCCGGGCCCGCGTCGCGGCGGCCTCAGCCTCAGCCATGGCGCGATCATGGGTCACGGAGGTATAGATGCGGTCCCGCAGCGGATGCGCGTCGATTGCGTCAAGATATGTGCGTGTCAGGGCAACCGGGTCAATTTCCCCCGTTTCGATCCCGCGCCCCAAATCGGCGGCCGTCATTTGCAACCAGTCTTTCATTCCGCAACCTCCCACTTTGTCGCGACGGTAGCGGCCCTTCGACATATGGACAATCCCGAACACAGGGGCATATTGCGAGGTATGAAAAACAGCTCTGATATCCTGATCGTCGGCGGTGGTCTGAACGGCCCGGCTCTGGCGCTTGCGATGGCCCAGACCGGCCATTCCGTCACCGTCATCGACGCGCTTCCCCAAGGCACGGCAGAGGCCGAAGACTTCGACGGGCGCGGCTATGCTCTGGCACTGGCCTCGCAACGGCTGCTGCAACAGATCGGGGTCTGGGACAGCGTTGCGGACAACGCCCAGCCGATGCTGGAGATCAAGGTCTCCGACGGGCACGCGGGTCAGGGCGCCTCGCCGTTCTTCCTGCATTTCGATCATGCCGAGATCGAAGAGGGGCCGATGGGTTACATGGTCGAAGACCGCTATCTGCGCCGCGCCTTTGCCAGCGCAATCGCCGCGGAGCCCCGGATCACCATGCTGCCCAACACCCGTGTGGTGGCACAAGAAACGGATGCCACGGGCGCAACCGTGACCCTGTCAAATGGCGACACCTTGCGGGGACGGATGCTTGTGGGATCCGACGGGCGGAAAAGTGGCACAGCCGAGCGCGCCGGGATCCGGCGCAGTGGCTGGGACTATGGGCAGACCGCCCTTGTCTGCGCCATTGATCATGAGCTGCCCCACCATGGGATCGCGCATCAGTTCTTCATGCCGCCGGGGCCGCTGGCCATTCTGCCGCTGCCCGGCAACCGGTCGTCCATCGTGTGGAGCGAGCGGACCGAAATGGCCGAAACCATCAACGCGATGTCGGACGAAGACTACCTGACCGTGCTGCGCCCGCGATTTGGCGATTTCCTTGGCAAAATCTCACTGGCCGGAAACCGCTTTACCTATCCGCTGAACCTGACCGTGGCCAACAGCTTTGTCGGTTACCGTCTGGCACTGATCGGCGATGCGGCCCACGGGATGCACCCGATTGCGGGACAGGGCCTGAACGCCGGCCTGCGGGATGTGGCCGCGCTGGCCGAGGTGCTGACACAGGCCGGGCGACGTGGCGAAGATTTTGGGTCATCCCTGGTGCTGGGCCGCTATCAGCAATGGCGACGCTTCGACACCGCCACTCTTGTTGCGGCCACGGATGTGTTCAACCGGCTGTTTTCGAACGACAACCCGATCCTGCGGGCCGGGCGGGACCTGGGAATGGGAATCCTGGGATCGCTCCCCGGACTGCGTCGCGGCTTCGTGCGCGAAGCCGCAGGGCTGACCGGGGATATGCCCAGACTGTTGCAGGGCAAGGCGATCTGAGCGCGCTCAGTCCAGCGCGCGCGCTTCGTCCACCAGCATGATCGGGATCCCGTTCCGGATCGGGAAGGCCAGGTTGGCGGAGCGCGAAATCAGCTCCTGCCGTTCGGCGTCATATTCCAGCGTCGCATGGGTTTGTGGGCAGACAAGGGCTTCCAGCATCCGGCGGTCAAACGCCACGGTCTGATCAGGGCTCATTGCAGTGTTTCCTCGTTTGATCCGCCGCGCAGGGCGAATTCGATCAACGTAACCAAGGTTTCACGCCGGGTTGCAAGACAGGGGGCTTCCAGCAGGGCCTGCTTGTCCTCCGGCTCAAAATCCAGAAGCATCGACAGAGAGTTGATCAGCAACTCATCTTCGGCTTCTTTCAGCGACGACCAGTCCGTGGACAGATTGCGCACTGAAAAATAGCGCTCCAGCAGATCCATGAACGCGGCCCGGTCGAAATCCGTGTCCGGGTCGGACGACCGCGCCATGTCACTGGCGAAACCATCCCAAGCGACATTGCACCGGCGATACGGGGTGAACCCGGTGGTTTCCTGCTTGATCCGATAGCGCGACACACCGCTGAGGGTGATCAGGTAGCGGCCGTCCTCGGTCTCGGAAAACTGGGTGACGCGACCTGCGCAGCCGATCGTGTGCAACCCGTCCAGCCGCGCGGGCTTGGGGCAGGGCTGCACCATGCCAATCAGCCGATGCGGCGTCTTCAACGCGTCTTCGAGCATCTGCAGATAGCGCGGCTCGAAAATGTGCAGGGGCAATCGCGTACGCGGCAAGAGCAGTGCCCCCGGAAGCGGGAACACTGGCAGGATTTCCGGTAAATCGGCGGCTTTCATCATTTGTTAGAGTGTAGCCCCGATCACGCGTCAGGCAAATATCAATGAGCTGAGCTTGCGCCGGCCGTTCAACACCACCGGATCATTCGGCTTCAGCGCTTCGAAAATGGTGAAGAGCTGCGCCTTGGCTGCGCCGTCATTCCACTCGCGATCTCGGCGGAACAGTTCCAGCAATTCAGCCACAGCCGCTTCGGCATCCCCGGTGGCATGCAGCGCTTGGGCCAGGTCAAAACGCGCCTGATGATTGTCGGCATCCGCATCGACCTGAGCGCGCAATTCGGCAACCGGGCCGGCGTTCTGCGCCTGGCGGGCCAGTTCGATCTGGGCGCGAGCCGCTTCGATTTCTGGGGCATCCGCAATCTCGACCGGTGCACCGTTCAGAACGGCCTCAGCCTGGTCGACATCGTCCAGTGCCAGATGCGCCCGGGCCAGTCCGCCAAATGCGGCCGCGTTCAGCGGGTCCTCACCCAGAATGGCGGCAAAGGTCTGGGCCGCGTCGGCAACTGCGCCTTCGGTCAGCATCTCCTCGGCCGCCTCAATCGCCTCGGCCAGGCCACCATCCGCGGATCCGCCCGCTGATTCCACGACACGCTTGACGAAATCTTCGATCTCGCTGGGCGGCAGTGCCCCCTGGAAACCGTCAATCGGCTGCCCCTGCCAGAAGGCATAGACGGTCGGGATCGACTGCACGCGCATCTGACCGGCGATCATCTGGTTTTCGTCGACATTGACCTTGGCCATCATGACCGCGCCCTTGGCCTTGGTCACGGCAGCTTCCAGCGCCGGGCCCAGCGTCTTGCAGGGACCACACCAGGGCGCCCAGAAATCAACGATGACCGGAACGGTTTGCGACGCTTCCACAACGTCCTGCATGAAAGTCGCTTCGCTGACATCCTTGATCAGATCACCAGCGGGGGCCGCACCGGCGGCGTTCAGAATATCCATCATGTCCGTTGTTCTCCGATTGGAACTTGGGGCCTATATGACAAGCTTGCGCCGGGTTTCAAAGGGCCGACACGGGATTTCTGGCCCTCTGACTGCAGTTTACAGGTCGAAGGTTGCAAAAACCGGGGCATGGTCGCTGGGCTTTTCCCAACCGCGCGCCTCTCGCAGGATCCGGCTGGAATGCGTGGCGTTGGCAATGTCACCGGTGGCCCAGATGTGGTCCAGACGCCGTCCCTTGTCGGCCGCATCCCAATCCTTGGCCCGGTAGGACCACCAGCTGTACAACAGCCCATCGGGAATGTCCTTGCGGGTGACATCGGTCCAGCCGCCTGCGTCCTGCACCTCGGCCAGATGCTCTACCTCGATCGGGGTGTGGCTGACCACTTTCAGAAGCTTCTTGTGGGACCAGACATCATCTTCGCGCGGGGCAATGTTCAGATCGCCAACCAGAATCGACTTCTCAGGCCGTTCGGAATGGAACCAGTCCCGCATTTCGGTCAGGTAATCCAGCTTCTGGCCAAATTTCTCATTAACCTCGCGATCCGGAACATCTCCACCGGCAGGCACGTAGAAATTGTGGATCGTGGTGCCGTTTTCCAGTCGGCCCGCAACATGCCGCGCATGACCCAGCGAGGCGAAATCGCGATCCCCGACGTCTTCGATCGGCAGACGGGACAGGATCGCCACGCCGTTGTAGCCCTTTTGCCCGCGCGCCACGACATGGGGATATCCGATCTCGGCAAAGCTCTCGCTGGGCATCTTGTCGACCGGGCTCTTGATCTCCTGCAAACACAGGACATCGGGGCCTTCTTCTTGCAGAAGCTTCCGCACGATCGGTTCGCGCAAACGCACGGAATTGATGTTCCAGGTGGCCAGGGTAAAGGGCATCGGTCTGCTCGCGTTCAGGAAATGTTCGCAGCAGACTAACCACACCCCGCGCCAAGGACCATAGGATCCGGCACAAAAAAAGGCCGGGCACTAAGCCCGGCCAAGTCCAACAGGGAGGTACATGTCATAACCCGGACATGCACGGGATAGGTGCAGATTAAAGGTGCAACCAAGGTGCTGCTTTGATCTGCATCAAGTCATTTATAGGTCATGCAACCAGGCGATACCCACCTGATTCCGTCACAAGCAAGCGCGCATTCGACGGATCTGGCTCAATCTTCTGGCGCAGGCGGTAAATGTGGGTTTCAAGCGTGTGAGTCGTGACGCCAGCATTGTAACCCCATACCTCGTGCAGCAGCACATCGCGGGCCACAACGCCATCCGTGGACCGGTAAAGGAACTTCAGGATGTTGGTCTCTTTCTCGGTCAGACGGATCTTGCGGTCGTCTTCGGTGATCAGCATCTTCATCGCCGGCTTGAAGGTATAGGGGCCAAGCGAGAAAACCGCGTCTTCGGATTGTTCATGCTGGCGCAGCTGTGCGCGAATGCGGGCCAGAAGAACGGGAAACTTGAAGGGCTTGGTGATGTAGTCATTGGCACCCGCGTCCAGCCCCAGGATGGTATCTGCGTCGCTGTCGTGGCCGGTCAGCATCAGGATTGGCGACTTCACCCCCTGCTTGCGCATCAGGCGGCACAGTTCGCGGCCATCGGTATCAGGCAGGCCAACGTCCAGGATGATCAGGTCATAGAGGGCTTCCTTGGCCCGCTCCATCGCGCTTTGACCGTTCTCGGCCTCGAACACGTCAAACTCTTCGGTCATGAGCATCTGCTCACTCAGCGCTTCGCGCAGGTCCTCGTCATCATCGACGAGCAGGATCTTTTTCAGCTGTGCCATCTTGTGCCCTCCTGTCTTCTGGATCACACATGTGCGTAGGTTTGTGAATCCACAAGGTATGCTGCAACTTTCTCACGTCGTCGTGTCCCGGAGCCGAGAAATGTTTCACATTCCCGTCCTGACAGCTTAGGTAAAACTCTGATGTTTCTAAACCGCAAAGCGGAGTAAGCCAGATGAGTCTCTTTCCGACCGTGATCGAATTGCTCGCCCGGGCGCGTGTCGATCTGCGTATGGGGCTTCCGGTCGTCATGACGGATGGACAGGACGCGGCTCTGGCAATTTCGGTCGAAAGCCTGTCAGAGACCCGGCTGACCGATCTGAAGGCGCTTCAGGCGCCTCTGACACTGGTGCTGACCAGCCGTCGTGCCGATACGCTGAAGGCAAGGGCCTATGATGGCGATGTGGCGCGGATCAAGGTACCGCAATCTGCGGATCTGCGCTGGCTGCAGGCCCTGGCTGACCCGGCAGATGACCTGAACACCCCGATGAAGGGCCCCCTCTCCAGCGAGCGTGACGGCAGCGCGACCCTTCACAAACTGTCCATCGCCCTGGTGAAGTCTGCGCGCCTTTTGCCTGCCACGCTTCTGGTCTCGCTGGATGATCCGGCGGATTTCGCATCCGGCCACGGGCTGACCCTGATCAACCAGGCAACGGCAACCCCGCTGCTGAATGACAGCAGTCCCCTGCACCCGGTTGCCGCCGCCCGGCTTCCGATGGAAGCGGCAAACGCAGGACGGCTGCACATTTTCCGCCCCGAAGACGGCGGGGAAGAACATTATGCCATCGAAATCGGCCGGCCATCGCGCGACGAACCGGTTCTGGCTCGCCTGCATTCGGCCTGTTTCACCGGTGATGTCCTGGGATCTCTGAAATGTGATTGCGGTCCCCAGCTGCGCGGCGCGCTGGCCCAGATGGGCGAAGAAGGGGCAGGCATCCTGCTCTACCTCAATCAGGAAGGTCGCGGGATTGGCCTGGCCAACAAGATGCGCGCCTATTCGCTGCAGGATCAGGGCTTTGATACGGTCGAAGCAAACCACAGGCTTGGCTTCGAAGACGATGAGCGCGATTTCCGTCTGGGCTCTGCCATCCTCAAGGAACTGGGATTTTCCAAGGTCCGCTTGCTGACCAACAATCCCAACAAGATCGCGATGATGGAAAAAACCGGTATTCAGGTTGCCGAACGGGTACCTTTGCAGGTCGGCGAAAACGCGTTCAACCAGCACTATCTGGCAACCAAGGCCGCGAAATCGGGCCATATGTTGTGACCCAGTCACCGCGCGATCTGGTTCTGACCCGTCAGGGGGTCCGGTTCATGGGACGCCTTTTCCCCTGCTCCATCGGACGCGGTGGCATCAGTTCTGCCAAGCGAGAAGGGGACGGCGCGACACCTGCGGGCGTCCACAGGATCGTCGGCCTGCTCTACCGGCCGGACCGGCTGCATCGCCCAAATGACTGGGCCGAGCCGATCGGCCCCGGCGATCTCTGGTCGGATGCTTCAGGGGATGCAATGTACAATCTGCATGTGCGCAAGCCCTATGCGCCCAGCCATGAGGCCCTACGGCGCGCGGACCCGCTGTATGACCTTGTTCTGATCACCGATTGGAACTGGCCTGACGCCGTTGCAGGTCATGGGTCTGCCATTTTTCTGCATCAATGGCGCAGACCAGGTTACCCGACCGAAGGCTGTATCGCCTTCTCACGTCAGAACCTGGCCTGGATTGTTGAGCGAATCGAACCGGGCACGCGGGTCATCGTCCCCGGCACGCTTCAGTAGCTGCGCGCACCAAAAATTGCGGATCCGACGCGCACGTGCGTTGCTCCCAGAGCGATGGCGGTTTCAAAATCACCGCTCATTCCCATCGACAGGCCGCTCAGCCCGTTCCGTTCCGCGATCTTGGCGAGCAGGGCAAAATGCAGGGCGGGCTCTTCTTCGACCGGGGGGATGCACATCAACCCCTTGATAGGCAGATCGAGCGCGCGGCATTCCGCAACAAAGGCGTCCGCATCAGCGGGCAGGATCCCGGCCTTCTGCTCTTCTTCGCCGGTGTTCACCTGGATGAACAGCTCCGGACAATGGCCCAGCTCTTGTGCCAGACGCGCAAGGGTCGTGGCCAGCTTCGGGCGATCAACAGACTGAATCGTGTTGAACAATTCCATCGCCTGCCGCGCCTTGTTCGTCTGCAGCGGACCGATCAGATGCAGATCCACGTCCGCATAGGTTTCGCGGAACCCCGGCCATTTGCCGGCGGCTTCCTGAACCCGGTTTTCACCGAAAATGCGATGCCCTTCCTCCAGGACCGCAGCCACACGTTCATCCGGCTGAACCTTGGAAACGGCCACCAGGGTCACGGATCCATTCGGGCGACCCGCAGCGGTTTCGGCGGCGGCAACGCGGGCGGTGATTTCTTGCAGCGACATCGGCATCCTCTTTGAGATTTGTCGCAGAAAAACACTGTTTGGCAGAAAAAGAAAAGGGCGAGCTCCGAAGAGCCCGCCCAAAATTCACGCCAAGCGTGGTTCAGCTTAGAAGCTGAAGTACACACCTGCCTGAACGGTGGTCATGTCGGTCGAGGTCTCAACAACACCTGCCTCGAACGATGCGCCGCCACCCAGGTCATAGGAGTAGTGAGCGCCGTAGCCGGTGCCGTCCGAAGGCATGCCCGGTGCGTCTTCGTTGGTCACGAAAACCAGCAGGTTCGAGGACGAACCCAGGTCGACGTTGCCGTACAGGCCGACTTTGTCGATGTCTACGCCAACACCGCCAGCGTCTTTGTTCTGGCCGTATGCCAGGCGAACGCCGAACTGACCCAGGTCACCCGCGATGCTTGCGAAGACTTTGTCTTCACCAACAACGTTGGAGTCCTGAACGGCCAGAGCTGCGGTCCAGTCGCCGAAGGTGTAGGCGATGTTCGCTGCGGTACGCTGGGTGCCGTTTGCTTTACCAGCAACTGCGCCACCGTTCGACTGCGAGTAGGAGATGTGGCCCGAGAAGCCGCCTGCCGAGTACAGAACTTCCAGACCGTTACGGCCGGCGCCTGCGGAGGAGTATGCGTCCCATGCGAAGGCGTTACCACCGGTGTTCAGAACCAGCGAGCTGAAGCCAGCGCCGTCGATACCAACACCTGCGGTGCGGGTTTCCAGGTACAGGCCCGACGCGTTTTCGATCGCGCCGATGATGTTGCCGACGTTAACGGTCACGCCGCCGTACGAAACGCCAAAGCGCGCGCCGTTGAACATGCCGGTGCCGGGGGTGCCGTCACGGCTTTCGATCTGTGCACGAGTACGAGCAGCGAAGGTCACGCCACCGTCGGTTTCAGCCGACATGTCGAACTGGATGCGCAGACGGCTGGTGATGTTGGTTTCCGAACGGCCAACAACGGTTTTGTTGGCTTCGTTGTAGTCCAGACCAAAACGGCCGTAACCGGACAGACGGACTTCTGCGGCAGCCATACCCGCGGTGGCGATCAGCGCGGTGGTTGCGAAGAGAATCTTTTTCATTTCGTTTCCCTCGGTTTTCTATTCATTCGCCCAAACCGGGGAATCCGGCGTGGGTATGGACAGGGGTTTCGCTCTTTCACCCCCTTTTTGGCAACCCTTGCCTAAAGCGCCTGACACAAAGCTCCTCGGTATGGTGCAGCTTTGCCACAGTCTTGTGTTCGAACAGGACACACCGGCCGCCAATCGACTCAAAACTCTGCCTTTTCTCTTGATAGATGCATCTTCGACTCAAGCGGTGACGCGCCTGTTACAACGGTGAACACACGCGCGCGTGCTAATTCCCTTGCCCCGCCCCCATGGCTTGAGTAGGACACTATATAAAGATGAACATGTCCCGGGATAGATGATGACTACCCAAAAGACCTTGAAGCTCTTTCTCGTTGCCGGTTTGTGCGTATTGGTTGCGGCTTGTGGCAATCGTCGCAACGGTGAACCCGTGCAGACGACCGGACCCAACGTTGTGAACAACCGGGAAACTGCACCCACGGAATACAGCAGATCGTCCATCTGGGATCTGTTCGGCCCCAGCAAGGCCGATCAGACGGTTCAAGTGAATCGCTATCTGTGGACTGCCACTCTGGACGTGCTGAACTTTCTGCCCGTGCAATCGGTGGATCCGTTCACCGGTGTAATCGTGACCGGATATGGCACACCGCCGGGTGGTGGCCGCACGTATCGGGCCACCGTCCATATCAAGGACCCGGCACTGGACGCGCGGTCGCTGAACGTGGCGCTGCACACCCGCAACGGTCCGGCCAGCGCTGCCACCACACGCGCGGTCGAAGATGCGATTCTGTCGCGCGCGCGGCAAATCCGGATCGCTGACCGCAAGCTCTAGTATCCTGCGGGAATACACCTTATTACAGCGCCGGGCCTTCTCGCCCGGCGTTTTCATTGACAAGGACCGTTGCTGATGTCGCGTTATTCGGCCACCGAAATCGAAGCAAAATGGCAGGAAGCCTGGGACAAGGCAGGCGTGTTCCGCGCGACCCGTTCGGAAGACAAGCCCAAGTATTACGTGCTTGAGATGTTCCCCTACCCGTCGGGCAAGCTGCACATGGGGCACGTGCGCAACTACACCATGGGTGACGTGATCGCGCGCTACAAGCTGTCGACCGGTCACAATGTCCTGCACCCAATGGGATTTGATGCTTTCGGCATGCCTGCGGAAAACGCCGCGATGGCCTCTGGCGGGCACCCCAAGGATTGGACCTACGCCAATATCGACACGATGGTCGAACAGATGAAGCCGCTGGGCCTCTCGCTCGATTGGTCGCGCATGTTCGCCACCTGTGACGTGGAATATTATGGCCAGCAGCAGGCGTTGTTCCTGGACATGCTGGAAAAGGGTCTGGTCTACCGTAAGAACGCGGTGGTGAACTGGGACCCGGTCGACATGACCGTTCTGGCCAACGAGCAGGTCATCGACGGCAAGGGCTGGCGCTCGGGCGCCGACGTGGAACGCCGCGAGCTGACCCAATGGTTCTTCAATATCTCCTCGATGTCCGAAGAGCTGCTGTCGGCGCTGGACGGGCTGGACAACTGGCCCGCCAAGGTCCGCCTGATGCAGGAAAACTGGATCGGCAAATCGCGCGGTCTGCAATTCTCGTTCGAGCGCACCGATGGTGAAGAGCCGATCACCGTATACACCACCCGTCCGGACACGCTGAACGGCGCATCCTTTGTCGGCATCTCGCCCGATCATCCGATCGCCAAGGCGATGGAGGCCGAAAACCCCGAAGTGGCAGCCTTTGTTGCCGAATGCCGTAAGGGGGGCACGACCGAAGAAGCCATCGAGACCGCCGAGAAGCTGGGCTTTGACACCGGCATCAAGGTCAAACACCCGCTGAACCCCGATTGGGAACTGCCGGTCTGGATCGCCAACTTCATCCTGATGGATTACGGCACCGGCGCGATCTTTGCCTGCCCGGCGCATGACCAGCGCGACCTCGATTTCTGCCGCAAGTATGACCTGCCGGTGATCGACACCTTCTTTGCGCTGGACGATGCCAAGCCGGTTGAAAACGAAGCCTTTGTGCCGCCGAAAACCGAAAAGGTGAAATGGGTCAACCACTTCGCCGGTCTGGACGAAGCCACCGGCGAAGAAGCCATCAACGCCACCGTCGACTTTGCCGAAAAGGCCGGTTGGGGCGAAGGTGTCACCAAATACCGCCTGCGCGACTGGGGTCTGTCCCGCCAGCGGTATTGGGGCTGCCCGATCCCGGTTGTCCATTGCGACAGCTGCGGCGTGGTGCCCGAGAAGAAAGAGAACCTGCCGGTCGAACTGCCTTATGACGAAGATGGCAAGGCGATTGATTTCTCGATCCCCGGCAACCCGCTGGACCGCCACCCGAACTGGCGTGACTGTTCCTGCCCGAAATGTGGTGCCCCGGCACAACGCGAAACCGACACGATGGACACGTTCGTCGATTCGTCCTGGTATTTCGCCCGTTTCACCGCGCCGCGCGCCAACACCCCGACCGATCTGGCCGAGGCCGAGTACTGGATGAACGTCGACCAGTACATCGGTGGTATCGAGCACGCGATTCTGCACCTGCTGTATTCGCGCTTCTTTGCCCGCGCGATGAACATCACCGGCCACCTGCCGGAGAAATCCAAAGAGCCGTTCAACGCGCTGTTCACCCAGGGCATGGTGACCCACGCGATCTACAAGAACGCCGAGCGCACCGATGAAAACGGCCGCGCGATCTATCACTACCCGGCCGAGGTCGAGGAACGGGACGGCGGCACCTTCGTCAAGGAAACCGGCGAAAAGATCGAGGTTATCCCCTCGGCCAAAATGTCGAAGTCCAAAAACAACGTGGTCGATCCGCTGAACATCATCAGCAGCTATGGCGCAGACACCGCACGTTGGTTCGTGCTGTCCGATTCGCCGCCCGAACGCGACGTGGAATGGACCGCCTCGGGGGCCGAAGCTGCCGCCAAGCACCTGAACCGGGTCTGGAACCTCTGCGACAAGATCGGTGAGATGGACGCAGACGCCAAAGGCCAGGGTGACGAAGAGTTGCTGCGCGAGATGCACAAAGCCATCCGCGACGTGACGCTGGGCGTCGAATCCTTCGGCTTCAACGCGGCCATTGCCAAGCTCTATGGCTTCACCAACACCCTGGCGAAGTCCAAGGCCGGTGCTGCCGCACAGAAGCAGGCGATCATGACGCTGGCACAGCTGATGTCGCCAATGACGCCGCACCTGTCCGAAGACATCTGGGCCCATCAGGGCGGTGAAGGGCTGGTTGCGACCGCACCCTGGCCGGTTGCCGATGACGCGATGCTGGTGGAAAACACCGTCACCCTGCCGATCCAGATCAACGGCAAACGTCGTGGCGAAATCGAGGTCGCCAAGGATCTGGACAAGGCAGAGGTTGAAAAACTCGCCCTGTCCCACGATGCTGTCGTCAAGGCACTCAATGGTGGTGCCCCGAAGAAAGTCATCGTTGTCCCGGGCCGGATCGTGAATGTCGTTGCTTGACCGCAGAACCCTGCTGATGCTGCCGCTGGCGCTTGCCGCCTGCGGCTTTACCCCTGTACACGCTCCGGGCGGAAACGGCGCGCGTCTCTATGACCGCGTCGCGATCACCTCACCCGGTGCGTCCGCCGAATCCTATCTCATCGTTCGCAATCTCGAAGAGCGGTTGGGCCGCACCCAGGTCAACGCCTACACGCTGGATGTGTCCGTCACGACGGACACCCAGCAGCAGGCCATTACCGCGGCAAATGTCACCACGCGATTCTCTTTGGTGGGGACGGCGAAATTCGTGCTGACAGACACCAGCGACGGCCGCATCGTCGTCAGCGGCGATGTGCAGAACTTCACCGGGTATTCCAACACGGGGTCCACCGTGGACACGCTGGCCGGTGAAAAGGACGCGCGCGAGCGCCTGATGTCCATTCTGGCCGATCAGATCGTGTCCCAGATCCTGGCCACGGCCGATCTGGGATAAGGCGAGCGGCGATGAAGCTGTCCCCCCGCGAAGCTGATGGATATTTCTCACGCCCTGATCCCGAAAAGACAGGCATCCTGATCTTTGGTGGCGACGCCATGCGCGTGGCCCTGAAGCGGCAACAGCTGCTGGCGGCCCTGCTGGGCGCAAACGCCGAAGAGGAAATGCGCCTGACCCGGATGCCGGGTGCCGAACTGCGCAAGGATCCCGCGCAGCTGCTGGATGCGGTCAAGGCGGTCGGTTTCTTTCCGGGCCCCCGCGCCGTTCTGGTCGAAGACGCCAATGAAACCGCCGGTCCAGCGATCATGACCGCGCTGGAAGACTGGGCCCCGGGGGACGCGCAGATCATTGTCACGGCGAGCCAGCTCAAGGCATCTTCCAAGCTGCGCAAGGGGTTCGAAGCGCATCGCAACGCCTTTGCCGCTGGCATCTATGACGACCCGCCGTCGCGGTCAGAGATTGAGCGAATGCTGGGTGAGGCGGGCATCAAGAACATCCCCAATGACAGCATGTCGGCCCTGTCCGATCTGGCAAATGAGATTGGTCCGGGCGATTTCTCGCGCATGGCGGAAAAGCTGGCCCTGTTCAAATTCCGCGATGACAGCCCGCTGTCGCTAGAAGACATCGACGCCGTCGCGCCGCAGTCGACCGAAGCGGCAATGGATGATGTGCTGAACGTGGTGGCCGAGGGCAAAAGCGGCGAAATCGGCCCGCTGATCAAACGGCTGCAGGCGCAGGGCACGGCGGCGGTTACGTTGTGCATTGGGGCCACACGGCATTTCCGCACTTTATATGCCTGTGCCTCGGATCCAGGCGGGCCGGCACAGGGAATCAACCGGGTCAGGCCGCCGCTTTACGGCAAAAGACGCGACCGGGTGCTGCGGCAGGCCCAGGGATGGGGCGCGCATCGGCTGGAAACCGCGCTGACGCTGCTGACCGACACGGACCTGCAACTGCGCTCTGCCGGTCAGACCGCCCCCGCCATGGCGCTGATGGAGCGCACACTGATCCGACTGGCGATGCTGTCACGCCAAAGATAACGGAATTGCGTCCCGTTCCGCTTGACCGCGGGGAAAACTGCATCAAGCTGCGGACAACATCCCTTTCGGAGCAGTTTGCAACATGTACAAAGTTCACGGCATACCGTTTACCCGCACCTTCCGCGTTCTCTGGGCGTTGGAGGAAATGGACCTCCCCTATGAGCTGAATCCGGCCGCTCCGCAAAGCGAAGACGCGCGTCGGCTGAATGTGTCGGGAAAGGTGCCAATCCTGGAGGTGGACGGGGCGGTGCTGACCGATTCGACCGCGATCCTGACCTATCTTGCGGACAAGCACGGCAAGCTGACCCATCCGGCCGGTACGTTGGAGCGCGCGGCGCAGGATGGTCTGACCCATCTGATCCTTGATGAATTTGATTCCGTGCTCTGGACGGCGTCCCGCCACAGCTTTGTCTTGCCCGAAGAGCAGCGCTGCCCTGAAATCAAAGACAGTCTGAAATGGGAATTCACCCGCAGCCTGGACCGGCTGGCACCGCGCCTTGAGGGGCCGTTCCTGATGGGGGAAACCATGACGATTGCCGACATCATCCTGTCGCACTGCCTGAACTGGGCCTTTTCCGCCAAATTCCCGATCCAGAATGAGGCCGCGCTGGCCTACAGCAAAGCGATGCGCGCCCGGCCCGCCTTCCAGCGCGTCGCGGCCCTGGGCAAATCCTGAGGCACGGCGCAACCACTGGCACAGGCTCAGGTCTGTGCCACCCAATCCGCTGCGGACCGGCCCGCCCAGCGCCCCGTCGCAAGGCAGGCCGTCAGCAGATAGCCACCGGTGGGCGCATCCCAGGCCAGCATTTCCCCGGCACAGAACACGCCGGGGCACGCTTTGAGCATCAGGGAAGTGTCACATGCGGTGCGGCTTACCCCGCCCGCGGTCGAAATCGCCTCGTCCATCGGGCGCAGACCTGCATGGGGCAGCGGCAGGGACTTGATCCGCTCTGCCAGCGCGCTCGTCTCAGCGGGCAACGGGCGTCCAAACTCCTGCAATAGGGCCGCACGTACCCCGTCAAGCTTCAAGGTTTTGCGCAGGTGATTGGACCAGCTGGCCTTGCCTCTTGGACGGCGCAGCCGCGCCGCGATCTGAGCTTCGCTTTGATCCGGCAGCAGGTCCAGCGTGACCGTGGCCCCGTCCCGGATCGCCCGGCCCAGCGGATAGATCCCACCGCCTTCAAGCCCACGTTCGGAAATCACCGCCTCCCCGCGTGAGACCAGCCCACCGCACCGGAAGGCAACGCCCTTGATCGGCTGACCCATCAACGGTGCCATGTGATCGGACCAGTTGACCTGCAAGCCGGCATTGGAGGCTGCAAAGGGATCCAGCGCGACCCCGGTTTGGCGCAGCACATCGGCCCATTGCCCGTCCGAGCCCAGGCGCGCCCAGCTGGCCCCGCCCATCGCCAGAATCGTGGCGCGCGCCCTGATCCGCTGTTGCCCGTCGGGCGTATCGAAGCTCAGCGCGCCGTCCTGCCAGCCGGTCCAGCGCCACCGCGTCCGCAGGTCAACCTGCTGCTCGGCCAGCTCTGCCAGCCAGGCACGCAGCAGGGGCGAGGCCTTCATGACCGTCGGAAACACCCGACCGGTGGAACCGACAAACATCTCCTGGCCCAGCGCCTCGGCCCAGGCGACGGCCTCTTGCGGCCCGAACGTGCGCAGCATCGGTTCCAGCCACTCCGCATCCGGTCCATAGGCCGACAGAAAAACCTCAAACGGTTCCAGTTTGGTCAGGTTCAAACCCGACTTCCCCGCCATCAGGAATTTGCGCGCCGCCGAGGGCTTGGCTTCGGCAATCACCACCCTGCACCCCGCCTGCGCCGCCACAGCCGCCGCCATCAATCCCGCAGGACCTGCGCCGATGACAACAATGTCGGCCTGTTCGACCATTCTTCAAACCTCTTGCATAAGCGGCGCACAACCATTTGGCTTGGACGCAGTGTTCCATACCCAAAGACGCGTCAAATGTCAGATCCCTTATGCCCGCTCTGTGGTCGCCCAATCCCGCCGGATGCTCCCCAGAGCCGTCACCATCTGATCCCCAAGCTGAAGGGCGGCAAGGGCGGGCCAACCGTTTTGCTGCATGACATCTGCCACCGCGAAATCCACGCCACATTGACCGAGGCGGAACTGGCGCAGACCTTCAACACGATTGAAGCGTTGCAGAGCCACCCGCGGCTGGCAGGGTTTCTGCGCTGGGTCCGCAAGCGCCCACCGGAGTTCCGCTCCCGAGTGCCCGGCAAGCGGCGAAAACGCTGAGCGTGTTCAGCCGGCCCCTGTGATCTCAAGCCCCGCAAACGCAGGGTCCTCTTCGAACGCCTGTCCGGCGATGTGCTGGAACTCCAACTGGGTGTAGGGGCGTTTCCACAACCACTCCCGATTCTCGACCGCCGTCAGGTCGGGGTTCGGTGGGGTGTCATCCGTGTAGGCCAGAAAGTGCAGGTCGAAGCCATACTGCGGCACATCCTGAATGGACAACCGTTGCATGGACGCGAACTGCAGTAGCTCTGCATCGATATCGCCGGTGCGCAGCGTGATCTGCCCGACATGCGCCCCACCGCCCAGCGGCATATCCGGGTCGCCTGCATCCTGTGGGCGGTGTCCCTCAAAATCATGCTGCAACAGCTCAATCACGAAGCCTTCTGGATCGGTCAGATGCGCCATATAACCGATATCTATGAACTGTTTCGGCTCGGACGCTGCGATCCCGGCACCGCGAAGCTGCGCCACCGCGATGTCCACATTGGGCAATGTCACCCCGATCTTCCAATAGCGATGCGTCCGCTGGTGGGCATAAGAACCACCGCCGGGCAGCAGGATCAGATCCGCATCCTGCCCGGCGTAGCCGACCCGCCAGCCCTGCGGGTCCGGCCGGGCGTCCATACCGAAGTACCGCGCATAGAAGCGGGCAAGCCCTGCCGGATCGGCAACCCGAAGCCGCAGACCCGACAGGCGCATCACTGGCACAGATCCATGATGCCGCGCGCGATCTCCGGCTTGGCGGCCATGGTGTCGACCGTCAGGTCGCGTGCGGTCTGCATCAGGGCGTCCGGTTCGACAATGCGATCCACCAGACCATAATCATAGGCCTCGGTCGCGGTGATCTTCTGCCCGCCCACCAATATCAGCTTGGTGCGGGCCGGGCCGATCAGCGCCGCCATGCGCTTGGGGTCCGACGGCTGTGGCAGGAAGCCCAGCTTCATCACCGGGTAGAAGAACTTGGCCGAGGGGACGCAGATCCGCAGGTCACAGGCCAGCACCATCCCGTTGGCCCCACCTGCCAGCGTTCCGTTCAGGGCGGCAATCTTCAGGCAGGGCAGCGCCGCCAGAGCCGAAGACAAACGCTCCCACACCGGGGAGAGGGCCAGGCCCGCGCGGGCTTCCTCCAGATCGGCACCGGCGCTGAATACCTTGCCCGTGCCGGTCAGGATCAGAGCACGCGCCTCCTGTGCGGATTCGGCGATCTCTGCCAGTTCGGTCAACATCGCCTCGGTCAGCGAATTTGCCTTCTCGGGCCGGTTGATGGTGATGATCCACAGCCCGTCTTCCTTGACCAGTTCAATCATGTCAGGCCAACCCGCTTGCGAATACCCTCATCCCGGAGCGAGATTTCTTCACCCAGATAGGCGTCAGCGTCAGCGCTGCACATCCAAAGCAGCGCGCGGGCGGGCCAATCCGCCGGAATGTGGTCTTCCCACGCCAGCTTGCTGACCGGATTGACGCCGCTGGCCTTGATTTCCTTCTGCATCTGCGTTGCCACGGTGCCCGGCGACAGCCCCATCGCGCGAATACCGTTTTCGCGCTCTTCCTTGTCCAGACAGCGGGTCAGCATCGCGGCACCGGCCTTTGATGCGCAATAGTGGCTCCATGCCTCGACCGGCCCGTGCGCCGCACCAGAGCTGATGGTCAGGATCGAACCGCCCTTTTCGCGCATATGCTCGGCTGCGGCGCGCATCCCATAAAAAACACCCTTGAGGTTGATGTCGATGACCTGACCCCATTCCGCCGGATCCGCCGCCATCAGGTGGGAAATCGGTTCGATCACACCAGCGTTGTTGATCAGGACATCCACACTGCCGAATTGCTGCGCCGCCTGAGCCAGTGCCGCCTCAACCGAAGCGTAATCGCTGACGTCGCAGGCAATCGCCAGGGCAGATGCGCCGATTTCTGCCGATAGTGCTTCGATGCTTGCCGTTCCGCGCGCCAACAGCACGACATTCGCCCCGGCATCGGCAAAAACCCGCGCTGCCTCGGCCCCGATCCCCCGGCTTGCACCGGTGATGACGACCGTTTTTCCCGTCATGTCCATTCGGAATACTCCTCAAATCTGTTGACCAAGTGGTAAAGGGCTGCGCCACGGCGGTCCAGCCCTTGCCCCCTTGACGCGGCACGCACAAGTGCAGACCATAAGCGGCAAAATTCACCATGAAGGGTTCTCTTATGTCTGTTGTCACCGCGCGCATGTTCGGCGCAGCGTCTGTTTTGGTTGTTTCTTCCACCGCACTTGGGCCGATATCACTGCCCAGGATGTCTGGTCAGACTGGAAAGCCTATACCGGCGGAATGGGATACGAGATTTCGGCGACCGAATCCTACTCGGGTGGTGTGCTGACCATTTCCGATCTGGTCATGCGCCTGGACGCCCCGGAAGGCGAGGCCACGGTTGGCCTGCGCTTCGACACCATGTCGATGGTCGAAAACGGTGACGGGTCGGTCAACGTCAACATGCCCGAAAGCTTCCCGGTTGATTTTGAACTGCGCGATGAAGGCGAAGAGATTGCCGGCCGCATCCAGTTCACCCAGGCTGCGCCGTCGATGCATGTGTCCGGCACGACCTCGGACATGCGCTATGTCTACAAGACCTCGCGCATGGGAATGGAGCTGCAGGATCTGACCGTTGACGGGGAAGCGATCCCCAGCAGCATCGCCCGCCTGAGCGCGGCGCTGACGGATGTGCAAACCATCAGCCAGATGCAGACCGGTGCGCTACGCAGCTACGATCAGGACGTCACCGCGTCGTCCCTGACCTATGACTTTGCGTTTGATGACCCGGAATCCGAAGACAACGGAACCCTGCGTGGCTCTGCCGTTGGCCTGAAATTCGAAGGTCAGGGCAAAATCCCCAATGATGTCGACAGCTCGGACATGCAGGCCATGCTGCAGGCCGGGTTTGCACTGGACGGTACGTTCAGCGCAGAATCCAGCACCGGCTCGATCAATGGTATCGGCGATGGGGAGCCGTTCGAGATCGAGAGCAGCTCCAAGGAATCGACCGTCGGCATCCAGATGGATCAGACGCATGTCGCCTATGACATCAAGCAGAACGCGGTCGACCTGTCGATGACGGTGCCGGATCTGCCATTGCCGATCTTCCTGAGCATGGCCGAAATCGGCTTCAAGCTGGATATGCCGATCCAGAAGTCCGACGAAGAGCAGCCCTTTGCCTTTGGCCTGCGTCTTGGCGATTTCACCATGCCTGACACCCTGTGGGGCCTGTTTGACCCGGCCGCAATTCTGCCGCGTGACCCGGCCACCATCTTTGTTGACGTGACCGGCAAGGCGAAGGTGCTGTTCGACATGATGGATCCCGAAGCGGCGGAAACCTTTGAGGATGAAGCCCCCGGTGAGCTGAACGCGCTGACCATCAACGAACTGCTGATCTCGGCCGTTGGGGCCAAGCTGTCGGGCACCGGTGATTTCACTTTCGACAACTCCGATACCCAGAGCTTTGATGGCATCCCGGCACCCACCGGATCCGCATCGCTGCAGCTGGCGGGCGCAAACGCGCTGCTGGATCGGTTGATCCAGATGGGCATCATGTCGGACTCCGATGCCATGGGCGCACGGATGATGATGGGTATGCTTGCCGTACCGGGCGATGCACCTGATACATTGAAGTCGAACATCGAGATCAACGATCAGGGCCACATCACTGCGAACGGCCAGCGCATCAAATAAACACCACATGTCTGCGCAGGGCTCCGGCCCTGCGCAACGCTCAACACGGACTTGAAGCGCACGCCTGTGCGGCCTAGCTGTGTGTCACCAAAATTCTCCGGACCCTCTGTATGTCAAATGAACTCGAAAGCCTGAGCCATTCCCTGTTGCGCGCGGCCCTGTCCGCCGGTGCCGATGCCGCCGATGTCATCGTCGCCAAGGGGCAGTCGATTTCGATCGAAGTCCGTGAAGGCGCTTTGGAACATGCCGAGCGTGCTGAGGGCACCGATGTTGGCTTACGGGTTCTGCTGGGTCAGAGACAGGCGATCGTGTCCTCTTCGGACACGCAACCTGCGACGCTGAACGCCATGGCCGAACGGGCCATCGCGATGGCGCGCGAAGCCCCCGAGGATCCGTTTGTCGGTCTGGCCGACCCCGACCAGCTGGCGAATGGCTGGGATCTGGAGGCACTCGAGCTCAGCGATCCGACGCCGGAGCCCAATCCCGATGTCCTGAAACAGGACGCGTTGACCGCCGAAGCCACCGCCATGCAGGTGCAGGACGTGCAACAGGTGATCTCGGCCAATGCCGGCTATGGCAGCCAGAGCGTCTGGCTGACGTCAAGCAACGGCTTCAATGGCGGATATGACCGCACCAGCCGCTCCACGTCCTGCGTTGCGCTGGCGGGCGAAGGCACCGGGATGGAGCGTGACTATGACGGCGATTCCCGGACCTTCCAATCCGATCTGCGCGCCCCGGAAGAGATCGGCAGAACCGCCGGCGAACGCGCCGTGGCCGCGCTGAACGCGCGCAAGCCTGAAACCGGGACATTCCCAGTCCTGTTTGACGAACGGATTTCATCCTCTCTGATCGGTCACCTTCTGGCGGCTGCAAACGGGGCCGCCATTGCGCGGGGGTCCTCCTGGCTGCGCGACTCGCTGGGCAAACAGGTGCTGCCAGAAGGGCTTTCGGTGATCGAGGATCCGCATCGTCCCCGCATTTCAGGCTCCCGCCCCTTCGATGCCGAAGGCCTGCCGACACAGGTCCGCACCATCGTGGAGGACGGGATGCTGACCGGCTGGACCCTTGATTTGTCCAGCGCCCGCAAGCTGGGCATGACCAGCACTGGGAACGCCACGCGCGGCACCTCTTCGCCCGCGTCGCCCTCCAACTGGAATATTTCGCTGACCCAGGGCAGCGCATCGCGTGAGGATCTGTTGTCCGACATGGGCACCGGCCTTCTGGTGACATCGATGATCGGGTCGACGATCAACCCGAATACCGGCGACTACTCGCGCGGTGCATCCGGGTTCTGGGTTCAGGATGGCCAGATCACCCATGCAGTGAACGAATGCACCATCGCCGGAAACCTGCATGACATGCTGCGCCGGATCATCCCGGCCAATGACGCCCGTGGCTATCTCTCGCGCGTTGTGCCGTCCCTGCTGATCGAAGGTATGACTATTGCAGGCAACTGATCTGGACCTCCTGATAGATGCAGCCCGCGAGGCCGGGCGCATCGCAACGGCCTTTACCGGACAGACAGCACAACGTTGGGAAAAACCCGATGGTGCCGGTCCGGTGACAGAGGCGGATCTGGCCGTCAACTCCATGCTGGAAGACGTGCTGCCCGCCGCCCGTCCGGATTATGGCTGGCTGTCTGAAGAAACCGAGGACAATCACGCCCGCCTGGAACGCTCACGGGTGTTCATCATCGACCCAATCGACGGAACCCGCAGCTTTGCCGACGGGTCGCGCACATGGGCGCATTCGCTGGCCATCGCCGAAGACGGCCGGGTGACAGCCGCGGTGATCTATCTGCCACAGCGCGATCTTCTGTATTCCGCTGCGGCGGGGGCAGGTGCGTTTTTGAACGGGAAACGAATTGCCGTGACCGGACAGGCCACGCTGTCTGACGCTGACATCCTGGCTGCGCGTCCCAATCTGGAGCCGCACCACTGGAAGAATGGAACGGCTCCGGGGTTCCATCGCTCCTACCGCCCCTCTCTGGCCTATCGTCTGGCCACCGTGGCGCAAGGCCGGTTTGATGGCATGATCACCCTGCGCCCCAGCTGGGAATGGGATATCGCGGCCGGTGATCTGATCCTGCGCGAAGCAGGGGGCGTCTGCACCGACCGACAGGGGATGCCACTGCGCTTCAACTCTCGCGAGGCAAAGCTGGATGGCGTCATTGCCACGAACAAACCCCTGCATGAGCAATTTGTCGACGCGCTGGAACCCACCGGCCCCGGCATTGTTCCGCGCTGATCGGTTTTGCACGGGTTTGACGATAGCCTATGGATCTGCGCACTGCTATTGCGTGACGCACGGGGATCTTTCAGCCGCTGCGGCCCGTCCCGGTTTGCCTTGAGGAGCGCATGACGCAACGCCAGAACGACCCAGCCCGTTTTGCCTGGTCAAAACGCCTGCCCAAGCAGGGCCCGGAGCAGCGGTCATCCCGCCGTCCTCCGGGAGAGTTGCTTTGGGTGCATGCCACCTCGCGGGACCGGCTGGCCGCTGTCTGTGACATCAGCGTCCGGCTGAAAACGCTGCGGCCGGATCTGTCGGTGCTGCTGACCCGCAGTGAAGAGCTGGAAAACTGTGCCGTTCCATCCGGGTGCGATCTGGATGCGGGTGTGCTGAAAACCGACAGCGCGGGACAGGCGCGGACCTTCCTTGACCGATGGGAGCCTGATCTGTGTCTCTGGACCGGTGGTGACCTGAGGCAGGCGTTGATCCGGCAGGCGCAGGAACGCGACATCGACCTGCTGCTTGTTGATATCGAGCTGGATGAAATCCCGCCGCGCAAACGGCGTTGGCTGGTCGAGCAGAGCCACGCCTTGCTGGATCGGTTCGATCTGATCCTGACCAGTTCAACAGCGGCGATCGACCACCTGAAACGGCGCGGCCTGAGCGATCACAAGCTTCAGCTCAGCTCGGCCCTCAGCGCCTCGGTCTCCCCCCCCATGTGCAACGATGACGAATTGTCGGAAACCTCGGACGCGTTGCGCGGCCGGCCGGTCTGGCTGGCGACCCACGCACGACAGGAGGAGTTCGGCCCCCTTCTGGACGCCCACAAACAGGCCCTCAGGCAGTTGCACCGGCTCTTGCTCGTGGTCGTGCCCGAAGACCAGGACAGCACCGAAACCCTTGAACAGACCCTGCATGAGGCCGGTTTGCGGTTCGCGAACTGGGACAACGGCGAACAGTTCGACGACAATACCCAAGTCCTGATCAGCAGCGTCTTTGAGCTGGGCCTCTGGTATCGCGTTGCCCCGCTCAGCTTCCTCGGCAGCTCGCTTGCGCGCAGCGACAAAGGCGTCAGCCCGCTGGAAGCAATGGCCCTGGGGTCGGCGGTTCTGCACGGACCGGGCATTTCTGCCCATCGTGCCCTGTATGAACGGGTCGGGGCACTGGGGGCCAGCCTGAAGGTCATCAACCCACAGGAACTGACCACGCAGATCCTGCGGCTATCCGTTCCCGACAAGGCCGCAGCAATGGCGCTGGCGGGATGGCAGGTCGTCACGGATGGTGCCCGGCTGGCCGATCGGCTGATCGAAGAAATTCAAAACCGGCTGGACCAGAGAGAGGATCGGCATGCGACCACCTGAGTTCTGGAACAAACCGCCAAATCGCTTTGATCTACGGGCTTTGCTGCTGGCACCGCTGGGCGCGGTCTATGCCCGGGCCACGGCCAAGCGTCTGGCCGGGGAACAGGGCCATGCCGCCTCTGTGCCGGTGATCTGCGTGGGCAACCTGAACGCAGGGGGAACCGGAAAAACCCCCACCGTGATCTGGCTGGCCGAGGCGTTGCGAGACCTTGGACATGAGCCCCATATCGTGTCCCGTGGATACGGCGGATCGGTCGAAGGTCCGGTGCGCGTCGAACCCGCACGCCACCGCGCCAAACATGTTGGTGACGAACCGCTGCTGCTTGCCGCCTTTGCCGAGGTCTGGGTCGCCAAGGACCGGGCCGCCGGGGTCAGGGCAGCCGAGGCCGACGGCGCAACCGTGATCATTCTGGATGACGGGTTTCAAAACCCCTCCGTGGTCAAGGACCTTTCAATTGTGGTGGTGGACGCCTCCAAAGGGTTCGGGAATGGCAAATGCCTACCGGCAGGGCCGCTGCGCGAACCCGTCCCGGTGGGGTTGATGCGCGCTGATTTTGTCCTGTCCCTTGGGGATGACGCCGCCCAATCGCAGTTTTCTGAAACCTGGGGCTCACGGCTTGAAAACACCCCCCACCTGCAAGGGCTGCTGCAACCGCTACAGACGGGCATGCCATGGGCGGGAACCGAGGTTCTGGCCTTTGCTGGCATTGGCCACCCCGAAAAGTTCTTCAACACCCTGAAAGAGCTTGGTGCAAAAATCCGACGTGCCGAGGCGCTGGAGGATCACCAACCCCTGTCCTCTGCCTTGATGACCCGGCTGGAAACCGAAGCCAAAGCGCTTGGCGCGCAGCTGGTCACGACGGAAAAGGATGCGGTGCGCTTGCCGGACAGTTTCCGCAGCAAGGTGATTACACTGCCGGTGCGCTTGCAGATCGAACAGGCGGACGCGCTGCGCGACATCCTAAAAACAAAGGCACCGGCGCCCTAGCGCCGATGCCTGTTCAATCCGGTTAAAGGCGGTTCAGCCTTCCAGCTCGGCCTCGATCAGTTTCTTCAGATCGGCATAGGGCTGGTTTTCAACCTTCTTGCCATTCAGGATGAACGACGGTGTGGATTCGACACCATCCTTGGTGGCGTTTTCCTGATACCAGGCCACCAGGGTCTGGGCGCGGTTTGCATCCATCAGGCAGGCTTCCAGCTCATCCTTGTCGATACCGGCCAGGCGACCGATCTTGCGCAGCTCGTCAACGATTTCGCTGGCGCCACCGGCGCGGGTCCACTCGCTTTGCCCCTTGAAGATCAGGTCGGTGATGCCAAAGAACTTCTCAGGTCCTTTGCAGCGGGCAATCATCGAGGCCCACAGCCCATAGCGGTCGAAGTAGACCTCGCGATAGACGAATTTGACCTTGCCGGTGTCGATGAAGTCCGTCTTCAGCTGTTTGTAAGGGCCTTCATGGAAGTTCGCACAATGCGGGCAGGTATAGGACGCATATTCGATCAGCGTGACCGGCGCGGTCTCCGAACCCTGCACCATTTCGACGATGGTCGAAGTGTCCACCTCGGCAGCTTCCTGTGCGCTTGCCGCCCCGACCAGCGGGTTTTCGGGCAACGCGCGCACGCCCTGCCATTCACTGAGGGCGTATCCGCCTGCCACCAGGGCAACTACGGCGAAGAAGCCGGACAAAAGACGGGTCATGTACTACCCCTTTCCTACCTTGTTCTGTTTGGACAATACGTTGCGCGCCAGTTTTTCCAAGGCATCACGCAACGCGTCGTTTTCTATTGGCTGAGCCGTCCGTTCCGCTTCTTCCAGAACTTCACGAGAGGGCTGTGGCTTGGGTTTCGGCGCGGCCGGGGCAAATTGGGCTTGCCCTTCGGCGAACCCGGTCGCCGCCGTCTGGGTGATACGGATACGGCTGATTGCGTTATACCCGTAGACCGCATTCACTTTTGCGCGGATCTGCTCTTTCTGCATCTCCAGCATGGGTGCCTGCGCACCGGTTGTCAGCATGGTCAGCGTTGCTCCGAACCCGTTGCGGCCATAGCCGACATTCACCGGGCGGGCGATCGCTGCGATGTCTTCCCCCACGATTTCCGACCAATGGGTCAACAAGCGGGACACGGCAAAGCCCCGACTTTCGCCAGCACGGCGAATCTGGTCGTTCAGAAGCGTTGCTGTCCGCTTGAACCCGCGTGTACTGGAACGTCTTGGTTTCATGACCGTGGTTTTGCGTGATGTCGCGCCCTATTGTAAAGCGCGAGCAGGCAGGCACCAGCAAAACCGGCATCGGGAGAGTTAAAGAATGCGTGACCAAGAGCTGAATCAGGCTTTGCTGGAGTGGTATGACGTGCATGCAAGGGATCTGCCCTGGCGTCTGCACCCACAAAAGCGCGGCGCAGCAGACAAACCGGACCCCTATCGCGTCTGGCTGTCGGAAATCATGCTGCAACAAACGACGGTCGCGGCGGTGAAATCCTATTTCGAACGATTCACGCTGCTCTGGCCCACTGTCACCGCGCTGGCCAATGCCGAAGACGCCGATGTGATGGCGGAATGGGCGGGGCTTGGGTACTACGCCCGGGCTCGCAATCTGCTGAAATGTGCGCGTATCGTTGCCCGCGACCATGACGGGGTCTTCCCGAACTCGCATGACGCGCTGCTGAAGCTGCCAGGGATCGGCCCCTATACCGCCGCTGCGATCTCGGCCATTGCCTTCGACCTGCCGGAAACCGTGTTGGATGGCAACGTCGAGCGGGTGATGGCCCGTTTGCACGACGTGCATGACCCGTTGCCCGGCGTCAAACCGGTGCTCAAAGCCCATGCAAGTGAGCTGACACCGCGCGCTCGCGCGGGCGACTATGCGCAGGCGGTGATGGATCTGGGGGCCACGATCTGCACGCCCAAGTCACCCGCCTGCGGCATCTGTCCCTGGCGCACGCCCTGTCGCGCCCGGATCGCTGGTTCCGCGGCCGAATTGCCGCGCAAGACGCCCAAGAAACCAAAGCCAACCCGCAAGGGGATCATCTATCTGGCGCAATCGGAGGCCGGGACCTGGCTGCTGGAGCGCCGACCGGACAAGGGGCTGCTCGGGGGGATGCTGGGCTGGCCCGGATCCGAGTGGGCGGAGGCCCCTGAACCAGCACCGCCCTTTGAGGCAGACTGGCAGCTTCTGCCCGGTGAGGTGCGTCACACCTTCACCCATTTTCACCTCATTCTGCAGATCCGCACCGCCACCGTTCCGGATGATTTCACACCTGCAAACGGGCATGAGCTGGTAGAGCGGCACGCCTTCCGCCCCTCGGCCCTGCCAACGGTGATGCGCAAGGCGTTTGACCTCTGGCGCAACCAATAAAAGGGGCGTAGCGTGGGCGCGACGCGCGGTTCCCAAAGGAGAATGCAAATGATTGCGGCTCAGACCCTTTCGCGCTGGCAAAGTGCCCTACCCTTCTGGCTGTCGTTTCTGTTGGTCCCTCTGGTCTGGATTGCTGCCGGTCTGGGCGGATGGTTTGTCCTGCTGGTCCCGATCACCACATGGTATCTATTCGCCGCGCTGGACGGGATCTTCGGGCTGAACCTTGAAAACGCCGACCCGCAGACCCCGGATGAGGATCTGTTCTGGTACAAATCCCTGACGATTGCCTGGGTTCCGATGCAATTTGTGACCCTATTTGGGCTGATCTGGCTGACCAGCCAGGCCGAACACCTGTCTGCGCTGGAAAAATTCGGGGTGTTCTTTGGCGTCGGTGTGATCACCGGGACGGTCGGCATCAACTACTCACATGAGCTGATGCACCAGAAAAGCCGGGGCGAGCGCCTGTTGGCGGATCTGTTGCTTGCGATGGTGCTCTATTCGCACTTCCGGTCCGAGCATTTGCTGGTCCACCATCGCTATGTGGGCACGCCGCGGGATCCGGTGACGGCACGCTACAACGAAGGGTTTCACCGCTTCTATCCCCGGGTATTGATCGGCTGCCTACGGTCCGCTTTCCGGGCCGAGCGGGAGCTTCTGGCGCGCAAGGGCAAGCCGTGGTCGGACACGTCGAACCCCTTCTATCGCTACTGGGCCCTGCAGCTCGGGATGTTGGTCCTGGCCTTCCTGCTCGGGGGATTGGGTGGCGTGGTCCTGTTCATCCTGCAGGCGGGCGTCGCCATCTGGCAACTGGAGCTGGTGAACTATGTCGAGCACTACGGGCTGACGCGGAAACACCTGGGCGATGGGAAATACGAACATGTCCTGCCGCGCCATTCGTGGAACGCGGCGCATAAGGCGTCCAATTGGCTGCTGATCAACCTGCAGCGCCATTCGGACCACCACTACAAGCCGGACAGACGCTTCCCCCTCTTGCAGAACTACACCGAAAACGATGCACCGCAGTTGCCGTTTGGCTATCCGATAATGACTGTGGCGGCGTTGATACCCCCGCTCTGGCGGCGGGTGATGAACCCGCGTGTGCGCGAATGGCGGCGGGTCAACTACCCGGAAATCACCGATTGGACGCCCTACAACAAGGCGCTGAATCCGGAACCCGGCACGCGCTGAGCTTCGGATCGGTCCCCTGATCCGGTCAACCGCTCAGGGGGCCGCGCAGGCCTAAAGCGCCCAGACCGTCATCGCGTCGGGAATGCCCCGGATCGTTTGGTCCGGGCAGGACCGGAACTCGGAAAAGTCTTGTCCCGGGGTTTCCTGCATCGCCCTTTTGCGCAAGTCGTCGCTGATGACCAGCCCGGCGCCAAGCTCGCGCGTCAAAGCTTCCAGCCGCGAGGCGACATTGACCGCTGTTCCGATCACCGCAAATTCCAGCCGGTTGGCCCCGATGTCGCCCAGAACCGTTTCGCCGAAATGCACGCCAATGCCGATTTCGATCTCTGGCAGGCCCTGACGCCTCCGCTCCAGGTTCCAGCGACGCATCACTTCGATCATCGCTTTCGCGCAGTCCAATGCGTTGGAGGCATCCCGCTCACCGGCCACCGGTGTGCCGAAGGTGGCCATCAACCCATCGCCCAGATATTTGTCCAGCGTACCGTTGTGGCGGAAAACCTCGCGCTCCATCCGCCCGTGAAAGCCGCGCAGCAGTTCAATGACCTCATAGGGATCCAGCCCCGCAGAGAGTCGCGTAAAGCCGACAATGTCGATGAACATGACCGCAACATCCTGGCTGCGGATCTGTTTCAGCGGCTCGTCATTCTGGCTCAACTCCTCAACCACGTTGGGTGAAAAATACCGCGACAGGTTGGCCCGCTCGCGGACCAGACCCGCATGATCCAGAAGCAGCTTGTTGAACCGGCGGGTGGACACCGCAAGCGTCAGCGCCACCAGCACGAACACCAGAATCTCCTGCACCCGAAGCTGTGGAATGAAGCCGTTGGGGTCATAGAATTTCACCAGTAACTCATCATGACCGAACATGGTTTCAACGGCTTCGGTCAGTGCTGGATCAGGGACCGAAAACCACCACGCCAATACGGCGGCGAGCGACCACATTCCGGCCGTCCAGGTGCCGATGGCAATGACCGTGCGCCAGGAATAAGCCATGGTGCCCGCCGCCAGGATCAAAAAGAAATACAGGAAGTTTTCAAACCGGTACTGCATCGCCAACGGTGCGTCGTGCTCGCTGAACGGGTTGGGCACCACCATGCCAACGGTCAAGATCAGAAGATCCAGGAAGATCAGGAACAGCTCAATCCGTGACTGTCCCACTCGGGCCATGCGCCGGATGAACCAGCCGTTCAGACACAAGAGCACCAGGATGAAGTGGTAGTACAGCACGTCCAACTGCGGGTTCACCCAGACCAGAAAAGCCGCTGTGGCCACCATGGCAATCCAGCGGGCTTTCACCGCCAGCTCAACGCCTTCCCGTTTGTGAGCTTCCAGAGCTTCCAGCACATATGTGGTTTCCTGGGCATTGGGATCGGCCCGGAGATCCGCAAGAAATCCCGTCCGCTGTGGGGGGAGTGCCGTGTCGCTCATGTGACGTCCTTTCCGGTCTTTTCTCCAAACTAAGCATTTTCGCCGTGTGTTTCACGGTCCAGCGCACTGGTTTCCGTCTCTTTCGGCCACGAAATGCTGAGATCACCAATGCGGACGGTGGTGTTTGAACAGAAAAATGCCCCGCCGAAACGGCGGGGCCAGGTAGTAGTGCCATGTGACAGGCCACAGGCACCGGCGGTGTTCTTGAATTTGTTATCCGCGAAAGGTCAGTTGCGCATTTCTGCGCGGATCTGCTGGCGCAGCACGTCGATCGGAACCACTTTGCCGTCGCGCTTGAAGCACCAATAGGTCCAGCCGTTGCACGACGGCGCGTTTTCCAGCGCGGCGCCAACCTGATGGATGGAGCCTTTGACGTCGCCGCCCACAAGAGTTCCGTCCGCCCGGACCTTTGCCTTGTGGCGCTGGTTCATCGAATAGAGCTCTTCACCCGGACGCAGCATGCCACGCTCAACCAGCTGTCCGAAGGGCACACGCGGCTCGGCGCGTTTGGAGGCGGTCACCTGCAACGCTTCGCGGTCGTATTTACGGATTTTCGCGATGCGCTTTTCGGCAACCTTGCGATAGCTCTCTTCACGTTCGATCCCGATGAATTCACGGCCCAGCATCTTGGCCACGGCGCCGGTGGTGCCGGTGCCAAAGAACGGATCCAGCACCACGTCACCCGGGTTTGTGGAGCCCACAAGGATACGGTGCAACAGTGATTCCGGTTTCTGCGTCGGATGCGCCTTGTCGCCGTTTTCATCCTTCAGGCGTTCATGCCCGTTGCAGATCGGCAGAACCCAATCCGACCGCATCTGGATACCTTCGTTCAGGGCCTTCAGAGCTTCGTAGTTGAACGTGTATTTGCCCGCTTCCGATTTCGACGCCCAGATCATCGTCTCATGGGCGTTGGTGAAGCGCTTGCCCCGGAAGTTCGGCATCGGGTTCGACTTGCGCCAGACCACGTCGTTCAGGATCCAATAGCCCTGGTCCTGCAAGGCCGCGCCAACCCGGAAGATGTTGTGGTAAGAGCCGATGACCCAAATCGCCCCGTTTGGCTTGAGCAGGCGACGCGCCGCCTTGAGCCACGCCTTGGTGAACTGGTCGTATGCCGCGAAGCTGGAGAATTGATCCCACTCATCATCAACCGCGTCGACCATGCTGTTGTCGGGCCGGTGCAGCTGGCCTTTGAGCTGCAGGTTGTAGGGGGGATCTGCGAAGATCAAATCGACCGAGTTTGCGGGGAGACTGTTCATCACATCGATGCAATCTCCGGCAAGGATCGAGTTTAGGGGGAGCGTTGCCGCCCCCTGCGTCTTGGTTTTTGTCATTACTCTGCCTCTGAACCGCGGCGCATTTTTGCGCTCATTTGGTTATCCGCAGGATGAGTCAAAGAGGATTCAGCGTCAAATTCTTTTTTGAATCAAGGTTTTGTTGTTTGCCCTTGATACAACATATTGTGGACCGGTTTGAAGGAACGCCTATGATGTGGGGTTACGCCCAGATTTTGCAGCGCTTCGCGGTGTTGTTTTGACGGATATCCTGCATTTTTTTCCCAACCATAACCGGGGTGCTGTTGCGCCAAATCCACCATGACACGATCTCGACACAATTTGGCCACAATTGAAGCCGCTGCAATGGACACCGAACGGCCGTCCCCCTTGACCACTGCTTCGGATGGCAGCGTCAGGCCACGGGGAATCAGATTTCCATCAATCAAAAGGTAGTCCGGCGGGGGATTCAGCCCTTCGACAGCCCGTTCCATCGCCAGATGCGAGGCGCGCAGGATGTTCAGGGAATCGATTTCCTCAACCGTGGCATGGGCAATGCAGACCTCGGCACGGTCCAGAATATCCTGCTCGACCGCTTCCCGTTTCTTGGGTGTCAACTTCTTGGAATCATTCAGACCTGCCGGGATATCCACAGGGTTCAGAATGACGGCGGCCGCCGTGACCGGCCCCGCCAGCGGGCCGCGGCCCACCTCATCCACACCGGCGATTCGAAGATAGCCCTGTGCGTGCAGGGCGGTTTCCATTTGATAATCAGGCTGTTCCATGGGTTTCAGAAAACGCAAATCCGCAAATGAGGCAAGCCCAACACGAAAAGGGGGCGGATTGACCGCCCCCTCCTGGATCCAAGGACCCGCTCTGCCCGAAAAAGGCCTCAATATCCGACCACGCGATACCCTTTGCGGCGCAGGCAGCTGACCTCATATCCGCTGCGGCGTTTGTATCCATTGTCGACCGTGATCCAGCACTGCCCCGGCAGGTTGCTCACGTGGCGATAGTTCTTCTGCAGGCAGCGTTGGCCCAGGAAGACATTGGTTTCAGCCCCCGGCAGCGCGCGTTTGCACTGGCCAGGCAGGTCATAGTAGGCAACGCTGTCCGGCAGGCGACGCGGCTTCACGGCGTGATCGTGGCGATGATGGCTGGCGCCACCCCGGTGACGATGCGCATTGCCATGTCCATGACGGTGGTATCCGGGTTCAATCACCACGGGCTTGCGGTGATGAGGGCGGTGCACATTGTGCTGCGGGCGATGCTGGCGTGTCACGTGATGGCGGTCACGCTTGCGGTCATTGTGCTTGTCCACGGCCACGCCGATGGCCGCGATGGCTGCCAGACCCAGCAACACCTTTGCTACATCATCATTGGCGCGGGCAGGTGCAGCAGAAAACCCGGTGATCGCCACGGAAACACCAAGAACAAGGGCAATGAACTTGCGGTGCATGCCGGTACGAGAAACAGAAAACATGGCGAACGTCCTTCTTTGTGGTTTGGGATGCGGCACCCGATGAACCGGATGCGATCAGAACATGCCCCAACCTGGATCCGACCCCGCCAGACAGGCAATATCGCCCCCCTGTTATCCAATATCAAAGCGCTCAAAGCCCTGTTGTTATTGAATATCTGCGCGCACAAACGCATGATGGCTTCATGACACATCTCATGCGTTCCATAGCCTTGTCCGCTGCGCTTCTGGCGGTCTCGCCGGCGGTTGCCAGCGCAAACTGCTACGCCGATTACAAGGCGAAACAGGATAACCCCCTGAAACTGCACTACGGAGTCGTTCAGTTGCGGGGCGCCTGCAACGCGCAGTCCGCGCAGTCGGAAATCGCGTCGCGTCTGGCCCCGTCGGGGTGGACATTGCTGAACGTGATGTCCGTCTTTGGTCCGGAAGGTTTGCAACAAAGGAAGGCAAATGCCGGACCCTACTATCTCCGTTTCTGACTCGCGCCGATCCGGCTCTGTTCTGGTGACGGCCGGTATCGTTGCCATCGTCCTGCTGATGATCGCGGCAGGCACCGTTCTGTTGCTGACCCTGCCCGACGCGAATGCCTTCAACGCCCGGGTCGAGCGGCTGTTTGTCGAAAACGACCTGACCACCCAGGCCGAAATCAAGCTGCTGGAAATCCTGGCCCAATCCGGCACCGCGTTTTCGGACACGCTGTCCAGCTATCGCATGGTGATTTTCGTGCTGCTGCTGTTTGCATCATCGCTGCTGATCGCGTCGCTGGTGTTTCTGGTCATGCTGATCGCCCTGAACCGCCGCATGGCACAGATTGAGCGTTCGGGCATTCAGGTGAATGAACTGCTGATCAGCCGCGAAGAGAACACCGTTTACCTGAACAACATGGGGTTCAAGCTGACCAAGGCCGCGATGGAAACGCTGTCGGTGCTGGCCGAGGCACGACTGGATGACGATGTGCTGTCAGGTGCTGAAATCGAGGCGATGATCTCTGGGCGCGATGCTGCGGATTGC
The DNA here is from genome assembly GCA_022763485.1 of Paracoccaceae bacterium. Classification (GTDB taxonomy): domain Bacteria; phylum Pseudomonadota; class Alphaproteobacteria; order Rhodobacterales; family Rhodobacteraceae; genus Aliisedimentitalea. The sequence goes on from JALEGX010000159.1 coordinate 98,764, forward strand.
GAAGAGGCCGCAGGCGCCACCCGGATCAAGCGCCTGCGCGATACCTTGGGCAATCAGCTGGTCAGCGAGTTGTTGGTCAAAAACATCGCCCGGCGCGGCTATGTGCTGGCGATCAACAAGGATGTCATCCGAATGATCTGAGGCCTCCCTTGGACTCGGCGGCAAAGCACTCCATCTTGGTAGGGGTAAATGCAGCAGAGGCGACCAACCGATGAACGTGCATGCAACATCTCCGGCCAAAGGCTATCAGATCGAAATCCGGCCGCTGGACGGCAAGGTATCGGTCCTGAGGAACGGCATCGTTCTGGCGTCCAGTACGCGCGCCAAGGTGATGTATGAAACGCGGCTGTCCCCGGCCGTCTACTTCCCGCCCGAAGACGTCATCGCCCCGCTCAGCCAGCCGGTTCCGCTGCAAACCTTTTGCCCGTTCAAGGGCACGGCCACCTATCGCAGTCTGGAATTACCGGACGAGACCGTTCCCAATGCGGTTTGGAGCTATCAGACCCCGCTGCCGGAATCGCGTGAGATCGGCGGCTATCTGGGCTTCATGCCCCACGCCTTTACCGAGATCGAGACCGACAACTGCGACCTGAGCGCGCCGGACTACGGTAATATCGGCGGGCCAGTGGTGGACTGGCTGTTGCGCGGTGCAGCCTCTCTGCCGACGCCCGAGGCCTTTACGAAGGCGCTGGCAGAGAAGCTGGTCGAACATGGTGTCTACCTGTCACGTCTGTCGGTGATGGCCTGGTCTCTGCATCCGATGATCGCGGGCAAGAACTTCATCTGGCAGCGCAAGACCGGTGAGGTGACGACCTACGCGCCTTCGTATGAAATTCACGACCATCCGGCCTATCAGAACAGCCCGTTGCGCCATGTGTCCAACGGGTTGGGCGGGGTGCGTCAGCGCCTGGATGGAACCGCGTCGCAATCGTCCTTTCCGATCATCGAAGATCTGCGAAAGGAAGGCGCGACGGATTATGTAGCGATGCCGCTGCCCTTCAGCGACGGGCGCACCAACGTGCTGACGCTGACCTCTGATCACCCCAATGGGTTTTCGACCACCAATCTGGGCCTGATCTTTGAATGCTCTGCGGTCATTGCGAAGTATTACGAAGTCTTCATGCAGACCGAAAATGCCCGCGCGCTGTTGGAAACCTATGTCGGCAAGCGCAGCGGTGCGCGTGTTCTGGGTGGGGAAATCCGTCGCGGTGACGGGGATGAGATTGATGCCGCCATCATGTTCTGCGACCTGCGTGGATCGACCCGCAAGGAAGAGACGATGGGCCGCGAAGCCTATATCGACCTTCTGAACGAGTTCTTTGAGAACACTTCGACCCTGGTGGATGAAAACGGTGGCGAGGTGCTGAAGTTCATCGGAGACGCCGTGTTGGCGGTTTTCCCCGCGGGCGATGACCCGACCGAGGCGCAGAAAAACGCGATCCAGGCCGCCCGGTCCATCGTTCAGACCCTCAAGACCCTGCGAGAAGAAGACGGGCACGACTGTGAATGCGCCATCGGTATTTCCTTTGGTAGGGTCACATATGGGAATGTCGGATCTCGGGAACGGCTGGATTTTACCGTGATCGGCCAGGCCGCGAATATCGCAGCCCGGCTTGGGGACTATGGCAAGACGCGGGACCTGTCTGTTGTTGTGTCCGGCAACGCGCTGTGTGACGGCATCGGTTCTACCGATCTGGGAGAGCTGCGGCTTCACAACGTGTCAGAGCCGGTTCGGGCCTGGGCCCTGACACAGGATTAGCAGCGGCCAGGCTGACCTGGCCGCGCTTTGCTCAGGCCTCCAGTAACGCGTCCCCGAACTGGTCGCGCAGCTTGTTCTTAAGAACCTTGCCGGTGCCACCCAGCGGCAGATCGGACACAAAGATCACTTTGTCGGGGATCTGCCAGCTGGCCACCTTGCCCTTGTAGCTGTCCAGCAGCTCGGCCTCGCTCAGCGCTTCGCCCTCGGCCAGCACGGCGATCACGATCGGGCGCTCATCCCATTTTGGGTGGCGCGCCGCGATGGCAGCGGCATTGGCGATCTTCGGATGCGCAATGGCAATATCTTCCAGCTCGACCGTGGAGATCCACTCACCACCGGATTTGATGATGTCCTTCGAACGGTCGCGGATGATCATGTAGCCATCGGCATTGATGGTCGCCACATCCCCGGTGTCGAACCAGCCGTCGTCGGTCAGGGCGGTGCTGTCTGCCTTGAAGTAAGTGTCGATGATCCAGTGGCCGCGGATTTGCAGGTTGCCCTGGGTTTCCCCGTCCTCGGGCAGCAGTGTCCCTTCATCATCCACGATGCGCAGCTCCACCCCATAGGGCGGGCGGCCCTGGCCTTCGCGGATAGCGCCTTTTTCGGCCTCGCTCAGGTCGTCGTGCTTCTGCAACAGCTGGTTCAACGTACCCAGCGGGCTGGTTTCCGTCATGCCCCAGGCGTGAATCAGCTCGACCCCGTATTTGTCGCGGAAGGTCGGGATCATCACCGTTGGCAGGGCCGATCCCCCGACAATGGTGCGCTTCAGGGTTTCCGCGTTGGACCCGGTTTCGGCAAGACCTTGCAGAAGCCCCATCCAGATCGTCGGAACACCCAATGCGATCGTCACCTGCTCGGAATCGATCAGGTTGGCCAGGCTGACCCCATCCAGATGCGGTCCGGGCAGCACCATCTTGCAGCCCACGGCGGCCGCGATATAGGGCACGCCCCAGGCGTTGGCGTGGAACATCGGCACAACCGCCATCACCGTGTCACGTGCCGCCAGCCCCTTGCCGTCCGGCTGGTTGCCGCCCAGCGAGTGCAGCACATTGGTCCGGTGGGTGTATTGCACCCCTTTGGGATGCCCCGTGGTGCCCGAGGTGTAGCACAGGCTGGAGGGCAGGTTTTCGTCGATCTCGGGCCAGACACAGCTGTCGTCCTCGGCCGCGACCAGCTCGTCATAGAAAAGCAAACCTTCGATCTGTTCGGCGGCGGCTTCATCGCGCGGCCCCATCAGAACGACATGCTGCAAATTCGGCAGGTGTTCACGCAGCTTGGCAACGGCAGGAACGAATGTGGCGTCAATGAACAGCACCTTATCGTCCGCGTGGTTGATGATGTAGATCAGCTGCTCGGGGAACAGGCGCGGGTTGATCGTGTGACAGACGAAGCCGCCACCCGCGACGCCGAAATAGATCTCAAGATGGCGCCGGTTGTTCCACGCGATGGTCGCGGCGCGATCCCCTGTTTCAAGTCCAAGCCGCGCCAGAGCGGCAGACAGCTTGCGGGCGTTGCGCTCGACCTCACCCCAATTCGAATGTACCACCTCACCCGAGGTTTCCACCGATGTGACGGTGGTGGATCCATGATACCGGCCCGCGTGCTCGATCAGAGAACTGATCGTCAACGGCCTATACATCATCTTGCCAAGCATGATGCGCTTACTCCCTTTTTCGTTATTCTGCGGCGTGATCGACACCCCGGATCAGATCCGCCGCCTTTTCGGCGATCATGATCGTGGGGGCATTGGTGTTTCCGCCGATGAGCCGGGGCATCACGGATGCGTCCACGACTCGTATTCCTTGCAATCCGTGGACCTTCAGATCGGGCCCGACGACGGACATGTCATCGCGCCCCATCTTGCAGGTCCCTACCGGATGATAGATCGTATCGGCCCGGCTTCTAATGTGATCTTCAAGCTCCGCGTCGCTCGGCTCACCGGTGATGAACATTTCCTTGTCAGCATAGTCCGACAGCGGCGGTGCCTGCATGATCTGACGCGTCATCCGAACGCCCTTCATGGTCCGCTCCATATCATCCGGATCAGACAGGAAATTCGGGTCTATTGCGGGGGCTTTCAGTGGATTCCCGCTGCTCAACGATACCGTGCCGCGCGATTTGGGACGCAGCACGCAGACGTGACAGCTGTAGCCATGTCCCAGATGCAGCTTGCGGGCGTGGTCATCCACGATACCGATCACGAAGTGCAGCTGAATGTCCGGCCGTTCCAGATCCGGAGAGGTTTTAAGGAATGCCCCACCTTCGGCAAACGGCGTTGCCAGCATCCCGGTGCCGTTCTTGCGCCAGGCGTTGATATGCCCAAGCAGATTGACGCCGCCCCGCAGAGAAAGGCCGAAATTATCCAGATCACGGGTCTTGTAGGCCAGAATGAAATCCAGGTGGTCCTGCAGGTTCTGCCCGACACCGGGCAGGTCATGCACCATCTCAATTCCGTGCGGGGTGATGTCTTCGGGGCGACCAACGCCCGACAGCTGCAGCAACTGCGGCGAATTGAACGCCCCGCCACAGAGGATGACTTCCTTCTTGGCTTCAACCCTCTGGTCCCCACCCTTGACGCGATAGCTGACACCAGTGGCGCGCTTGCCGTCAAAGTGGATGCGGGTTGCGTGCGCATGGGTGATGACCGTCAGGTTCGGACGGTTGCTGACCGGATGCAAATAGGCCGCGGCGGCGGAACAGCGCTCGCCGTTGCGGGCCGCATCGTGGAACTGTGTCACCTGATAGAGGCCGATGCCTTCGTTGTCCCCGGTGTTGAAATCCTCGGCATGGCGGTGCTGCAACGCCTCCCCCGCCTTGACGAAGGCCCGGCTGAGATCGCGGGGGGATTTCTGATCGCTGACCTGCAAGGGACCGCTGCCACCGTGCAGGGCGCTGGCTCCCCATTCGTTGTTTTCCGCCTTCAGGAAGTAGGGCAGGACCGAATTCCAGTCCCAGCCGTCACAGCCCAGATTGGCCCATTCGTCATAATCAGCGCGATGGCCCCGGACATAGAGCATGGCGTTGATGGCACTGGATCCGCCCAGCGCCTTGCCGCGCGGCTGATATCCCTTTCGGCCCTTCAGACCGGCCTGCGGAACGGTTTCAAACCCCCAGTTGTTGATCTTGGGGCGTCCCGGCAGCATCGCGATGACCGCCGCCGGCATCCGCACCAGCAGGCTTTTGCCCGCGCCGCCGGCCTCCAACAGACAGACAGAGGTGTTGGGATCCGCGCTCAGCCGATTGGCCAAGGTGGACCCTGCCGAGCCGCCGCCGACAATGACGTAGTCGTATCCCATGTCTCCCCCCTCACCTCAATGAGTGTAAGCAGGGTCGATGATTTTGGACGGCTGTCCAGTCTAACGATACGTCAAAGTCGGTTCGGCAGGTTTCGGTCTAGGCGGCGCTGGGGAACCGGCCACGTGTGCGATTGGCAAACGCAACCAGCGACAGCATCACCGGCACCTCAACCAGAACCCCGACGACCGTGGCCAGCGCGGCCCCGGATCCGATGCCGAACAGGCTGATGGCGACGGCGACGGCCAGCTCAAAGAAGTTGGAGGTTCCGATCAGGGCGCAGGGGGCGGCCACCTTGTGCGGCACGCGCATCGCATAGGCCGCGCCATATGCCACAAAGAAGATGCCGTAGCTCTGCAACAGGATCGGAACCGCAATCAGGACGATGACCATCGGACGGTCCAAAAGCACCTGCCCCTGCAAGCCGAACAGGATCACCACCGTCGCGATCAGACCGACAATCGAATAGGGTTTGATGCGGGCGGTGAACGCCTCGATCCGCGCGCCGTCGCCGATCCGTGCGCGGGTGATCCACCCGGCGGTCAGCGGCAGCAGCACGAACAGCACCGCCGACAGGACCAGCGTTTCCCACGGCACCGCAATATCCGTCACCCCCAGCAGGAAGGCCACGATCGGGGCGAAGGCGAAGACCATGATCACGTCATTCACCGAAACCTGCAGCAAGGTATAGGCCTCATCTCCCTTGGTCAGCTGCGACCAGACAAAGACCATCGCAGTGCAGGGCGCGGCCCCCAGCAGGATCAGACCGGCGATATACTGGCTGGCGTCTTCGGGGCTGATGAAGGGGGCAAAGATCACCTCGAAAAACAGCACGGCAAGCGCCGCCATGGTGAACGGTTTGATCAGCCAGTTGACCGTGACGGTGATCAGCAGCCCGCGCGGCTGGCGGGTCACCTGCGCCAATGCCCGAGGGTCCACACCCACCATCATCGGATAGATCATCGCCCAGATCAGCACCGCCACAACCAGGTTGACGCTGGCCACTTCGGCCGCCGCAATCGCGGTGATCAGCCCGGGGGCAAAGCTGCCCAATGCGACCCCCGCGACCATCGCCAGAAAGATCCAGATCGTCAGATACCTTTCGAAAACGCCCATGCTCAGGCTCCTTTGTTCAGATTTCGTGCGCCCAGAACGCTGAGCAGGACCATGAGCGTCGCCACGCCCAGACACATCGGCAGGCCGCCCAGCTGATAGGACGCCCCGGACAGCACCGTGCCCAGCAACCGCCCCGCCGCATTGGCCATGTAGTAGAAACCCACATCCATCGTGACGCGTTTGTCACTGGTGAAGGCCAGGATCAGATAGGAATGCAGCGACGAGTTCACCGCGAACACCGCGCCAAAGGCCAAAAGCCCGATCACCACGACAACCGTCAGCCAGGGCGCGGGCTCACCCGCCCACCAGACCAGCGCGGTCAGGATCGCAGGCAGGACCGACAGCATCAGCGCCCAGCGCGCCGCTTCGCCCACCATGGCGTCCGGTCCGCGGGTTTTCGCCCGCAACACCTTGGGCGCGGCGGCCTGTACAGCGCCATAAAGGATGATCCAACCCGCCATGAAGGTGCCAATCATGAAGAACGCCGCACGATTTCCGGCCTCGCTGCCGTCCGACAGGACCGCGTAGAAATAGATCGGGATACCGACCACGAACCACACGTCCCGCGCTCCGAACAGGAACACCCGCGCAAAGCTCAGCCAGTTCACGTTGCGGTTCTTGGAAAACACCTCTTTGAACTTCGCATCCTTGCGCCCGGCCGGCAGGCCACCGGGCATCCGTAGCAGCACCGCCACCAGTATGACCGCCAGAACCGCAGCCATGCCCAGCACCGCCGGGATGAACCCGGCCACCGCCAGCAAGGCCGCACCCAGCAGGAAGCCCAAGCCCTTGACCGCATTCTTCGATCCGGTCAGCACCGCCACCCAGCGGAACAGCCCGTCCCCTTCGGTGGGCGCCAACAGCTTGACCGCCGATTTGGAACTCATCTTGGCCAGATCCTTGGCCACGCCCGAGACGCCCTGCACCAGCATCACGAAGATGACAGAGGCCAGAACACCCCATTCCGGATCCAGCTGCGACAACGCCAGAAGGGCACCAATTTGCAGTATCAGACCCGCATATAGGGTCGTTGTCAGCCCGAAGCGTGCCGCGATCCAGCCTGCGCTCAGGTTGGTCACAACACCTGCGATTTCATAGAGAACGAACAGATAGGCCAGCTGAACCGGCGAAAAGCCCAGCGTATGGAAATGCAGCAGCACCAGCATACGCAGCGCGCCGTCTGTCAGCATGAAGGCCCAATAGGCGGCGGTGACCGCCACATAAGCCGCCAGCCCGTTTGCTGGCCTATCCGTCTGTGTCACAGCGAGTTGCCTACCATCAGGGCCACGTCGACCAAACGATGCGCATAGCCCCATTCGTTGTCATACCAGGCATAGACTTTGACCTGTGTGCCATTGATCACCATGGTCGACGGCGCATCGACAATCGTCGAACGGTCGTCATTGGTGTAATTGCAGGACACCAGCGGACGGGTTTCATAGCCCAGAATACCCTTCAGCGGCCCTTCGGACGCGGTGCGGAACAGCTCATTCACCTCTTCGACGGTGGTTTCACGCTCAACTTCGAACACGCAGTCGGTCAGCGAGGCGTTCAGCAGCGGCACGCGCACCGCGTGGCCGTTCAGCTTGCCCTTGAGCTCGGGGAAGATCAGCGTGATTGCCGTGGCGGACCCCGAGGTGGTGGGGATCAGCGAATTCAGCGCCGAACGGGCGCGGCGCAGATCCTTGGCCGGACGATCCACGATGGTCTGGGTGTTGGTGACATCGTGGATCGTGGTCATCGACCCGTGCTTGATGCCCAGACCTTCATGCAGAACCTTGACCACCGGTGCCAGGCAGTTGGTGGTGCAGCTGGCGGCGGTGACGATCTGATGCGCGGCGGGGTCATAGACCTCGTCATTCACGCCCACCACGATGTTTGCGGTCGGGCCGTCCTTCACCGGGGCAGAGACAACCACCTTTTTCACGCCGGCGGCAAAATAGGGGGCCAGCTTGGCCTCGGTCTTGAAGGCGCCGGTGCAATCGATGGCCACATCAACCCCGTCCAGCGGCAGCTCTTCCAGCTTGGTGGTGCGATAAACCGGGATCCGGGTCCCGTTGATGGTGATGCTGTCGTCGTCAAAGCTGAACTCGGCGTCCCAATGCCCGTGCACAGTGTCGAATTCCAGCAGCAGGGCGTGCATTTCGGGGCTGCCCATCGCATCATTGATAAAGGCGACCTTTGCACCGCGTTCCAGCAGCGGGCGCAGGGCAAGCTTGCCCATACGGCCCATCCCATTCAGGGCATATGTCGTCATGTTCTTGGTCCTTAGTTCACGAAAGTTCGTCGACGCGGTTCTGCAGCGAAGCGCGGTCCAGCGTATCGAAAGGCAGCGCGCTGAAGGTCAGGATACGGTTGCGCAGCGCACAATAGGCGTTCTGGAACGCCAGACGTTTTTCAGCATCGGTTCCTTCTGCCTTGACCGGATCCGGGACACCCCAGTGCGCACTGATCGGCTGTCCCTGCCAGGCGGGGCATTCTTCGTTCGCGGCCTGATCACAGACGGTAAAGACAAAGTCCATCACCGGCGCATCGGTACCCTGAAAGGCATCCAGCCCCTGCGATTGCAGGTCCGAGGTGTCATACCCCTTGTCCTTCAGCATCGCCACGGCAACGGCGTTCAGCCCCGGTCCGGGATTGGTGCCCGCCGAATAGACATTGAACCGCTGCCCGGCTTCGCGACGCAGGATCGCTTCGGCAAAGATTGAGCGCGCAGAATTTGCGCTGCAGATGAACAGCGCATTCAGTTTGCGGTTGGTGGGAAGGGTGGTGTTTGTCGTGCTGCACATGTCCGGTCTGCCTCTGCAACAATCCATAAGAAGATAGTCCATGACCTCATGCAGCGCGCCGATCCGGGCACGATAGAGCAATGAGGTCCCTTGGCGCTCACTCTCGGTCAGGCCAGCGGTTTTGAGCGCTGATAGATAGACCGAAAGCGTGCTTGGCTTAATCCCAAGCGCCTCCCCAATCTCGCCCGCCGGGACGCCATCGGGATGACGGCGCACAAGCAGACGCAGCACCGCCATGCGCTGGCGATGACCAAGGGTGGTGAGGCGTGAGAGAATCGTTTCTTCCATATTTCGTGAAATAACAAAATAGACGGATTTCGCCACCCGGAATTTACCGGTTTACAAAAACTTCACGTACCCCCCTGCCGGAAATAGGGGGTCGCTGCGGGTGCGCAGACAGGCTATGGGATCAAGATGACCACAGATACCATTGAAATCTTCCTGGCAACCGCACCCGGTCTTGAGCCGGTGCTGCGTGATGAGGCCGCCGCCCTTGGCTTTGACAAACCCAAGGCCGTGCCCGGTGGCGTGGAGACCCGCGGCAGCTGGACCGAGGTTTGGCGCGCGAACCTGCAATTGCGGGGCGCGAACCGGGTGCTGGCACGGATCGGAGGATTTCCGGTCTTCCATCTGGCCCAGCTGGACAAGCGGTCCCGGAAGTTCCCTTGGCATGAGACCCTGCGCGCAGATGTGCCAATCAAGGTTGAGGTCACTTGCCGCAAGTCCAAAGTGTACCACGCGGGCGCCGCAACCCAGCGGATCGAAACCGCCCTGCGTGAAGAGCTGGGCGCAGAGATCCGGGCAGACGCGCCGCTGACGCTGAAAGTACGGATCGAGCGTGATTTCTGCACCTTCAGCCTGGATACATCGGGCGAGTCGCTGCACAAACGCGGCCACAAGGAAGCCGTGGGCAAAGCCCCGATGCGCGAAACCCTGGCGTCGCAGTTCCTGCGCCAATGCGGATTTACCGGTGCTGAGCCGATTCTTGATCCGATGTGTGGATCCGGCACCTTCGTTCTGGAAGCAGCCGAAATTGCTGCGGGTCTGGCGCCCGGCCGTGATCGCAGCTTTGGCTTTGAACATCTGGCCAGCTTCGACCAAGGCGCCTGGGACGCTTTGCGCCAAGCGCAGGCCCCTGCCGCCCCGACCGATGTCAGGTTCTATGGCAGTGACCGCAACGATGGCGCCATCGCCATGAGCCGCAAGAACGCTGAACGGGCGGGTGTGGCAGACCTCTGCCATTTCGAACACCGCGCCGTTGGGGACATCACCCCACCACCCGGCCCGCCAGGGCTGGTGATCGTGAACCCGCCGTATGGTGAGCGGATCGGCAACAAAGGTGCGTTGCACGCGCTCTACGGATCCATGGGCAAGGTGCTGATGGAACGGTTTTCCGGCTGGCGCGTCGGGATCGTGACCAGCAATACCCCCTTGGCCCGAACCACGGGCCTGCCCTTTGTGCCACCGGGGCCTCCGGTCGCGCACGGCGGGTTGAAGATCAAACTGTTCCGCACCGACCCGCTGCGCTAAGCGCGCCCCCGGTTAGGGGCGCGCAGGTTCTATTTACAGAATCCCAGGCAGGTTCAGGCCGCAGGCTTTGGCGTGATCCTTGGCGATGTCATAGCCCGCGTCCGCGTGGCGCATGACGCCGGTGGCCGGGTCGTTCCACAGAACGCGCCCGATACGGCGGTCAGCGTCTTCGGTGCCGTCACAACAGATCACCACACCGGAATGCTGCGAGAATCCCATGCCGACGCCGCCACCGTGGTGCAGCGACACCCAGGTCGCGCCGGATGCAGTGTTCAGCAGAGCGTTCAACAGTGGCCAGTCAGACACGGCGTCCGATCCGTCCATCATCGACTCCGTCTCGCGGTTGGGCGAGGCAACCGAACCGGAGTCGAGGTGGTCGCGTCCAATGACGACGGGTGCCGAAAGCTCGCCGTTGCGCACCATCTCGTTGAACGCCAGCCCCGCCTTGTGGCGGTCACCCAGACCGATCCAGCAGATCCGTGCTGGCAGACCCTGAAAGGCGATGCGCTCTTGCGCCATGTCCAGCCAGCGATGCAGGTGCTCGTTCTCGGGGAACAGCTCCTTCATCTTGGCGTCGGTCTTGCGGATGTCCTCGGGGTCGCCCGACAGCGCGCACCAGCGGAACGGGCCGATGCCCTTGCAGAACAGCGGGCGGATATAGGCGGGCACGAAACCAGGGAAGTCAAAGGCGTTTTCCAGCCCTTCTTCCAGCGCCATCTGGCGGATGTTGTTGCCATAATCCACGGTCGGGATACCCATGGCGTGGAAGTCGCACATCGCCTTGACCTGCACCTTCATCGAGGCACGGGCAGCTTTTTCCACCTTTTTAGGGTCTGTTTCTCGCGTTTCCTTCCACTGTGCCATGGTCCAACCCTGCGGCAGGTAGCCGTTCACCGGGTCATGGGCCGAGGTCTGGTCGGTGACGATATCCGGCTTCATACCACCGGCTTTGGCGCGTTCCACCAGCTCGGCGAACACGTCGGCGGCGTTGCCCAGCAGGCCCACGGATTTCGCCTCGCCTGCTGCGGTCCAGCGCTCGATCATTTCGAGCGCTTCGTCCAGAGTTTCGGCCTTTTCATCCAGGTATTTTGTGCGCAGGCGGAAGTCGATGCTGTCGGGGTTGCATTCCACCGCCAGACAGCAGGCGCCGGCAAAGACAGCCGCCAGAGGCTGTGCGCCGCCCATGCCGCCAAGGCCACCGGTCAGGATCCATTTGCCGGTCAGATCACCGCCATAGTGCTGGCGGCCCGCTTCGGCAAAGGTCTCATACGTGCCTTGCACGATCCCCTGCGTCCCGATGTAGATCCAGGACCCGGCGGTCATCTGACCGTACATCATCAGGCCCTTCTTATCGAGCTCGTTGAAATGGTCCCAGTTGGCCCAATGCGGCACCAGGTTGGAGTTGGCGATCAGCACCCGGGGCGCGTCCTTGTGGGTCTGGAACACGCCAACGGGCTTGCCCGACTGCACAAGCAGTGTCTGGTCTTCTTCCAGACCTTTCAGCGTCTCGACGATCAGATCGAAGTCCTTCCACGTGCGGGCTGCCCGGCCAATGCCGCCATAGACCACCAGCTCATGCGGGTTTTCGGCCACATCCGGATGCAGGTTGTTCATCATCATCCGCATCGGCGCTTCGGTCACCCAGTGCTTGGCGGTGATTTCGGGACCGGTCGGCGGGAAGATATCGCGGGTGTTCTTGCGGGGATCGCTCATGCGGGCCTCCATGTCTGAAGATCGGTGAGTATAAGGGTAAGATGGGCGCGCAGCCTGTCCGCGCGCTCCGGCAGGTAGGTCCAGGGGGGGCTTTCCTGACAATAGGTGGCCTGGGCCAGCTCCATCTGGATGGCATGGAGCCCTTCAGCCGGGCGGCCATAGTGGCGGGTGGTCCAGCCGCCCTTGAAACGGCCGTTCAGGACCGAGGTATAGCTTTCAGCTGCCTCGCAGCGTGCCACCACCATCATCTCGATCGCTGGATCGCATGTGGTGCCCAGATTGGTGCCGGTGTTGAAATCCGGCAGACGGCCTTCGAAGAGGAACGGAATGTCGCCCCGGATCGAGTGGCAATCGTAGAGGATCGCGTACCCATGGATCGCCTTGACCCGCTCCAGCTCCGCCTGCAATGCGGCGTGGTAGGGCGCGTGATAGGCATCGCGGCGACGGGTGATTTCGGCCTCGTCCGGCTCATGGCCTTCACGCCAGATCGCTTTGCCGTCGAAATCGGTGGTCGGCACCAGCGTGGTGGTGTTCTGACCGGGGTAGAGGCTGACGCCCGCCGGGTCCCGGTTGGCATCGATCACGTAGCGATGGACCCTGGTGCGCACGGTGGTGACACCTTCGACCAGTCCGGCGTAGAGGTCATGGATATGCCAGTCGGTGTCGGCCAACGCCTGACCGTTTTCGTTCAACTTGTCCCAGATGTCGGCGGGCACCTCTGTGCCAGTGTGGGGCAGGCCCAGCACCAGCGGAGATGCGCCTTGGGTGACCTCGATCATGGCTGCACCTCAACCTGCGCGGCATGGGCAATTTCCCCCGAGCGCACCATGGCAGAGGCGATTTCGATATCGGGTGCCAGATACCGATCATCCTCCAGCGCGGGCACTTTGGCGCGCAGCGTCGCGATCACGTCTTGCAGCCGGGTCGAGGTGGCGAGCGGCGCGCGCGCCTCCACACCTTGCGCGGCACACAGCATTTCGACGCCCAGGATCACCGACAGGTTGGCGTTCATCCGGCTCAGACGCAGCGCGCCATGGGCGGCCATGGACACGTGGTCTTCCTGGTTGGCCGAGGTCGGGGTGGAATCGGTCACGCAGGGGTTGGCCAGGTGCTTGTTCTCGCTCATCAGCGCGGCGGTGGTCACCTCGGCGATCATGAAGCCCGAATTCAACCCCGGATTCGGCGTCAGGAAGGGCGGCAGGTCGAAGCTGAGCGTGGGATCGACCATCAGCGCGACGCGACGTTGGGCGATGGCGCCAATCTCGGCCACGGCCAGTGCGATCTGATCGGCAGCAAAGCCCACATATTCGGCGTGGAAGTTTCCCCCTGACACGATGCGACCCTCATTCACCAGAACCAGCGGGTTGTCGGTGACGGCGTTGGCCTCAATCTCCAGCGTTCTGGCAGCCATGCGCAGCACGTCCAGTGCGGCGCCGACGACCTGAGGCTGGCAGCGGATGCAATAGGGGTCCTGCACGCGGGTGTCGTCCTCGCGGTGGCTTTCGCGGATTTCGGAACCATCCATGATGGCGCGCATTTCCCGGGCCACATCCATCTGCCCGGGATGACCGCGCAGGCCGTGGATGTCCGCCACAAGCGGTGCGGTCGATCCCATGATCGCATCGGTGGTCAGCGCAGCGATCACCATCGACGCCTGCGCCATCCGCCAGGCATCAAACAGCCCGGCCAGCGCGCATGCGGTTGAAAACTGCGTGCCATTGATCAGGCCCAGCCCCTCTTTGGGGCCCAGAACAATCGGCTCTAACCCGGCCTTTTCCAGCGCCTGACCGCTGGCCATGCGGATGCCATCATACGTGGCTTCCCCTGCCCCGATCATGGCGGCCGTCATATGGGCAAGCGGCGCAAGGTCCCCGGAGGCCCCCACCGATCCCTGCGACGGCACCACAGGGATGACCCCGTGTTCCAGCATGTTTTCGATCTGTTCAATCACGTCCCAGCGCACACCAGAGGCGCCGCGGCCAAGCGACAGCAGCTTTAGCACCATCATCAGGCGGGTCTTGTCCTCGGACAGCGGCTCACCCACGCCACAGCAATGCGACAGGATCAGGTTGCGCTGCAGCGTCGCGGTGTCTTCGGGCGCGATCTTGGTGCTGGCCAGTTTGCCAAAGCCGGTGTTGATACCATAGACGGCCTCGGTGCCTGCGGCCGCTTCGGCAACCATCTGTGCGGCAGCATCGACGCCGGACCGCGCAGCCCGGTCCAGTCGTGCAGGTGTCAAATTACGGTAGAGCTCTTTCAGCGTTGCAAGCGTGACGGAGCCAGGAACCAGAGAAATCATGCTTCACCTTCAGCATATTCAGAGTAAATCCGGGACCGCAGCGGGTTGAACCCGATACGATAAGAGAGTTCCGCCGGCGTCTTGACGTTCCAGACCGCCAGATCCGCCCGCATCCCCGGTGCGATCACGCCGCGATCTTGGAAACCAAGCGCACGGGCCGCGTTGCAGGTCACCCCGGCCAGCGCTTCTTCGGGTGTCATCCTGAACAGGGTGCAGGCCATGTTCATCGTCAACAAAAGTGACGTCAGCGGCGATGAGCCGGGATTGCAATCGGTCGCCAGAGCCATCGGCACACCATGGGCGCGGAAGCTGTCCAGCGGCGGCTGTTGCGTTTCACGGATGGTATAGAACGCACCGGGCAGGATCACCGCAACGGAACCGCTTGCCGCCATCGCCCGCGCATCTTCGTCATTGGCGTATTCGACGTGATCCACCGACAACGCGCCATAACGGGCCGCCAGCTGCGTCCCGCCCAGATGGCTCAGCTGTTCGGCGTGCAGCTTGACCGGCAGGCCCAGGTCCTGCGCCACCTTGAAGACCCGCTCGATCTGTGCGGGTTGAAAGGCAATGCCTTCGCAGAACCCATCCACCGCATCGACCAGCCCCTCGGCATGGGCCGCGCGCAGGGCGGGGATGCAGACCTCATCAATATAGGCGTCATCACGGTCCTTGTATTCGGCGGGCGTCGCATGTGCGCCAAGGAAGGTGGTTCTGACCGTCACCTTGCGGTGCATGCCCAGCTTGCGCGCCGCCCGCAGCATGTTGAGCTCGGTTTCCAGGTCCAGCCCATAGCCGGATTTCACCTCAACCGTTGTCACACCTTCGGCGATCAGCGCATCCAGCCGGGGCAGCGCGGTTTCGACCAGAGCCTCCAAGGTCGCTTCCCGAGTGGCACGGACGGTGGACACGATCCCCCCGCCAGCACGGGCAACTTCTTCGTAGCTGGCGCCGTTCAGGCACATTTCAAACTCCAGCGCCCGATCGCCACCAAACACCAGATGCGTGTGGCAGTCGACAAACGCAGGCGTCACCAGACAACCCGAGACCTCCTGATCCGGCCAGTCCGCCATATTATCGGGCAGTTCATCCTGCGGACCAACCCACGCGATACGCCCATCCTGTACTGCGATTGTTGCCTCCGGGATCCAGCCATAAGGGGCGTCGCCCCCTGCCATTGTCGCCGCTCCAACCCCGCTCAGAAGGTAGTTTTTCGACTCGATCATACCGACCCCGCAAATTGCTTGATGGCAATCAAATATGCCATTAATATCATTATGTCTATACATATAGGTGATACATGCCTGCAATATTCGCGAACCACGCCCTGCTGCACGACGGATGGCACGCCGACGTCCGGATCACTCTGAACGGGTCAAAAATAGGCTCTATCAAAGCAGATTCGACCGCCGAGGCCGGTGACACACGGGTCGATACGGTGTTGCCAGCACTGGCCAATCTGCATTCGCATTCCTTCCAGCGCGCGATGGCCGGGATGACAGAGGTGCGCGCCGCCGGGCGTGACAGCTTCTGGACCTGGCGCAGCTTGATGTACCAGTTCATGCAGAAAGTGACGCCTGAGCAATATCATGCCATCGCCGCACTGGTGTTCATGGAGATGCAGGAAGCCGGATACGCATCGGTCGGGGAATTCCACTATGTGCACCACCAGAACGGCGGGGCGCGGTTTGAGCAGATCAGCGAGCTGAGCCAGCGGGTGTTTGCCGCCGCGGCACAGACCGGTATCGGGCTGACCCATCTGCCAGTGCTCTATTCCTATGGCGGCGCTGGCCGCGTTGACCTGAGCGGTGGCCAGATGCGCTTCGGCAATACCGTCACCCAGTTCGCAGATCTGTTGACGGAAGCGCGCAGCAAAGCGGCAGAGGTCCTGCCCGATGACACCCGCGTCGGCATCGCACCGCATTCGCTGCGCGCGACCTGCCCCGAGGATCTGGCCGAGGCCCTGCCGATTGCAGCCGGCAATCCGATCCACATCCATATTTCGGAACAACCCAAAGAGGTCGAAGACATCCAAGGCTGGCTGGGCGCCCGCCCGGTGGAATGGCTGCTGCAGAACGCGCCGGTTGATCAGAACTGGTGCCTGATCCACGCCACCCATATGACCGACACAGAGACGCGCGACATGGCCCGTTCTGGCGCCGTGGCCGGGCTGTGCCCGATCACCGAAGCCAACCTGGGCGACGGTCCGTTCAACGGACCCGCCTATCTGGAGGAAGGCGGCGCGTTCGGGGTGGGCTCGGACTCCAACGTCTGCATTTCGCTGACCGAAGAGCTGCGGATGCTGGAGTATTCCCAGCGCCTGCGCGACATCAGCCGCAATGTGATGATCCCCGGCGAAGGCTCTGTGGGCAACGTGCTCTACACCGGCGCAGCAAAGGGTGGCGCGACCGCCCTGGGGCGGGACTGCGGTGAAATCGCAGAGGGCAAGCTGGCGGATCTGGTTGCCATTGATCGCAGCGATCCGGCTCTGGTGGCGTTGCGTGACGATCAGCTTCTGGATGGTCTGTGCTTTGCCGCCAAGGATCGGGTCGTGACCGACCTGTGGTCCGCCGGGCGACACAGGGTGCAAGGCGGACGGCATGTGGCCAGAGATGCGGTGATTGCGACCTATGGCGACGCGATCAAATCGCTGCTGGCCTCCTTGTAATTCAAGCACGCGGTCCCGCTCCGGCAATCCCGGAGCGGTTCCAATACAGCCGGAATACAGACATAACAGAGACAACCAATTGCCGATGGCCCAGCCATCTGACCCAAACGACGGAGCCCGCGTGACCCAGACCCGCAAAACCAGCTTCCAGGACGTCCGGGATGCCGTGATTCGTCGCATCCAGGATCAGGAGTGGCCGCAGGGATCTTTGCTGCCCACCGAGTTGGAGCTGGCCGAGGAGTTCGGCTGCGCCCGCGCGACCGTGAACCGCGCGCTTCGCGAGCTTGCCGAACGCGGGATCATTGACCGCAAACGAAAGAGCGGCACACGGGTCTGCGTGGCACCGGTGAAACAGGCAAAGTTCGAAATCGCGGTGACGCGGCACACGGTCGAAGAAACGAACGCGCAATATCGGTACTCGCTGGTGGATCGCAAACAGCTGGAGGCCCCCGAATGGCTGAGGGCCAGGCTGGGGCTGGGCGGCGTCCAGCCTGCCCTGCATCTGCGCAGCATGCATTATGCGGACAACCAGCCCTTTCAGTACGAAGACCGCTGGATCATGCTGGACACGGTCCCGGATGCAGAGACCGAAAACTTCGAAATCATCGCTCCGGGTGAATGGCTGGTTTCCCGCGTTCCGTTCTCCGATGCGGAAATCGTGTTCTCCGCCTGCGCCGCGGATGAAACCCTGGGCAGGTTCCTGGGCACACCGACAGGAACCCCCCTGTTTCAGGTTGAGCGCACCACCTGGTTTCAGGGACAGCCCGTCACATATGTGCGCCTGACCTTCCAGCCCGGCTACAGCATGAGCACCCGGTACTAAGGCACAAACACCCCGCGGTCAGAGATCAGCGGCGCGCGCTCCAGCTGAGCGAGACACGGCGTCGGGTGTAGAATTCGCCCATCATGCCGACAACAATCAGCACGACCGCCACCCAGAACGCATATTGCCATGAGCTGAAATGCGGATTGTAGTTGATGAACACATAGCCGCGGGACTGGTCGATGCAGTGAAACAGCGGGTTCCAGTCAAACATCGACAACATGAAACCGGGCAGCGTGTTGGCCAGGAACATCTTGCCGGAGGCAATCATGTTGGCCCGCTGATAAACGGTGCTCAGGATCCCGGACAGGTTGGGCAGCCAGGGCTTCAGAACCAGCAGCAGCAGCCCGACCGCGACACCGGTGAACCACGCCAGCAGCACCATCCCATAGGCCCCGATCGGATCATAGATATACACTGGCGTCACCGCGACGTGATACCCGAACAGGATCAGGAACACCGACAGCGTCTGGATATACAGGGTGCCCAGCGCCGCAGACGCGATGGCGATCATCGAATTCATCGGGGCGTGCTGCATCATCGGGCTGTTTGGCCCCTCGGCACCAGCCACCGAAGACACGGTTTTGGTGTGGATCAGGAACAGGAAGATCCCCGACAGAACATACAGCAGGAAGTCACCGCGAATGGCCGCGCTGCGCAGGCCCAGTAGCGTGAACATCAGGTAGAAGGCCGCAACGAACAGGGCGACCTGCAACAGGTTCAGCCCCAAGGCGATCATGGGATTGTTGTGCTTGGACCGGACACTGCGCACGATCGAGTGAAACACGATCTCTGCCATGACCAGAAGGCCACCGACTTTGGTCCGGTGCTGACGCTGCTGAAACATGCGGAACTGCCGTAATTTATTACTCTGCTCATTATCATCGCAGGGAATTCTTGCCGTTCCCTTGCAAGCGCATCATAAGGGGGCGAACCCGTTTTTTCAACAAATCCTACAAAATGGAGCTGTTTCGTGGATTATGACGCGCTCATCCCAGTGATCCGCAAGCTTTCGATCGAAGCTGGCAACAAAATCATGGAAATCTACAACTCCGATGATTTCGATGTGAAAGCCAAATCTGACGATAGTCCCGTCACCGCCGCAGACGAAGCGGCCGATGCAATGATTTCGGCCGGATTGCGCGCCGCTTTCCCGGATGTGATGCTGGTGACCGAGGAACAGGCCGCATCGCACGCTGCCAAGGGCGACACCTTCCTGATCGTCGATCCGCTGGACGGCACCAAAGAATTCATCCATCGCCGTGGCGATTTCACCGTGAACATCGCCTATGTGGAAAACGGCACCCCGATGCGTGGTGTCGTCTACGCGCCTGCACGCGAGCGGATGTTCTTTACCCAGGCTGATGGCACCTCGGTTGAGGAAACCGGCGCCTTCGACCCGGAGCAGGTTGGCGACGTCAAACCGATCCGCGTGGCCGAGAGCGACAACAGCGCCCTGATGGTTGTGGCCTCCAAATCCCACCGGGATCAGGCCACCGACGACTACATCAACAAATACCAGATCAAGGACAGCAAGAGCGCTGGCTCGTCGCTGAAGTTCTGTCTTGTCGCCACCGGCGAAGCGGATCTGTATCCCCGCGTCGGGCGCACCATGGAGTGGGACACCGCCGCAGGTCACGCTGTTCTGACCGGGGCCGGTGGGTCCGTGGTCCGTTTCGATGATCACACCCCGTTGATGTACGGCAAAGAGGGCTTTGCGAACCCGTTCTTCATCGCGTATGCGCCGGGTGTGGAACTCAAGGAGGCCTGATGTCGGTTCTGGTTGTCATCCCCGCCCGCTATGCGTCAACGCGTTATCCGGGCAAACCGCTTGTCGAGCTGACCGGTGCCAAGGGCGACCGTCGTACCTTGATCGAGCGGTCCTGGCGGGCGGCCTCGGCCGTTGCTGGCGTTGACCGGGTTGTTGTGGCAACCGATGACGACCGCATCAGGGAAAAATCGGAAGCCTTTGGCGCAGAGGTGGTGATGACCTCCACGGACTGCGCCAATGGCACCGAACGCTGCGCAGAAGCACATGCCGCGCTGGGTGGCGGGTTTGACATCGTCGTCAACTTGCAGGGCGACGCCCCTCTGACGCCGCATTGGTTCGTCGAAGACCTTGTTACCGGGTTGAAGACTGCCCCCAATGCGGAAATCGCCACGCCGGTCCTGCGCTGCGACGGGTTCGCCCTGAACAGCCTGCTGGCAGATCGCAAGGCGGGCCGGGTCGGCGGAACCACTGCCGTCTTCGCGACCGACAACACCGCTATGTATTTCTCCAAGGAAGTTGTGCCCTTCACGTCCCAGGTCTACGCGGATGATGCGGAAACGCCCGTGTTCCACCATGTGGGTGTCTACGCCTATCGCCCCGCAGCACTGGCCGCCTACCCGTCATGGAACACCGGCCCGTTGGAAACGCTTGAAGGTCTGGAACAGCTGCGGTTCATGGAGAACGGCCGCAAGGTTCTATGCGTCGAAGTCGAAGCCCGGGGCCGCCAGTTCTGGGAGCTGAACAACCCCGAAGACGTTAGCAAAATCGAAACAATGATGGCGCAGATGGGTATAGAATGACCCAAAATAAGCGGCAATGTGCCGTCGTTGTCACCAAAGAACAGAATTACACAAGATTTCCGCCTCATTTATGACTAACGTGGAAACTATGTGTATCAACACGAGTGAGCGCACGGTATCTGCGCACAAACATTGAGGATGACCCATGCCCAAGAAGGTTACCAAAGCGATTTTTCCGGTTGCAGGCCTCGGAACGCGGTTTCTGCCCGCCACCAAATCGGTCCCGAAAGAGATCATGACGCTGGTCGACCGACCGTTGGTTCAATACGCTATTGATGAAGCCAGAGCTGCGGGCATCAAAGAGTTCATCTTCGTCACCTCGCGCGGGAAAAGCGCGCTTGAGGACTACTTCGATCACAACCCGATCCTGGAGCAGGAACTGCGCAAGAAGGGCAAGGACGACCTGCTGGACACGCTGAAAGCGACCAACATGGACAGCGGTGCGATCGCCTATATCCGCCAGCACCGCGCGCTTGGGCTTGGTCATGCCGTGTGGTGCGCACGCCGCCTGATCGGCAACGAACCCTTTGCCGTTATCCTGCCGGATGACGTCATCGCGGCAGAAAAGCCTTGTTTGCAACAGATGGTCGAAGCCTACGCCGAAACCGGCGGCAACATGGTTGCCGCGATGGAGGTCCCGCCGGAGAAAGCCAGCGCCTATGGTGTTCTGGACGTGTCCGAAGACATGGGATCCATCGTGTCGGTCAAGGGCATGGTCGAAAAGCCCAAGGCAGATGAAGCGCCATCCAACCTGGCCGTGATCGGCCGCTATATTCTCAGCCCCTCGGTGCTGACCCATCTGAACAAGATCAAGTCGGGCGCAGGCGGAGAAATCCAGCTGACCGATGCCATCGCCGCCGACATTGGGACCGAAAACAATGTGTTCGGCTATCGCTTCCGCGGTCAGCGGTTTGATTGCGGCTCCAAGGCAGGTTTCCTGCAGGCGACCGTTGCCTTCGCGCTGGCGCGTGACGATCTGCGTGATGACCTGGCACGTTACCTCAGCGAAATTTCACATGTCGGCAAAGCAGCCGAATAAGGCTGCAACCAGGGGGCAGGATTGGCAGACTATGTATTGGTAACAGGCGGCGCGGGCTACATCGGCTCGCACGCCTGCAAGGCGTTGAAGCAGGCCGGGTTTACTCCGGTAACCTACGACAACCTGGTAACGGGTTGGGAACAGGCCGTAAAATTCGGTCCTTTCGAAAAAGGTGACCTGCTGGACCGCGCGCGCCTGGATGAGGTCTTTGCGAAATATCAGCCGATTGCGGTGATGCATTTCGCAGCGCTCAGCCAGGTTGGCGAAGCGATGAACCAGCCCGGCAAATACTGGCATAACAATGTCAGCGGCTCGCTGTCGCTGATCGAGGCCGCGACCGCCGCCGGCTGTCTGGACTTCGTCTTCTCGTCAACCTGCGCCACCTATGGGGATCAGGACAACGTCGTGCTGGACGAAAATGCGGTACAGCTGCCGCTGAACGCCTATGGCGCCTCCAAGCGCGCGATTGAGGACATGCTGAAGGATTTCGAGGCCGCCTATGGCCTGCGTCATGTGATCTTCCGCTACTTCAACGTCGCCGGTGCCGACCCGGAGGCCGAGGTTGGGGAGTTCCACCGCCCGGAAACCCATCTGGTGCCACTGGTGCTGGACGCGATCGACGGCAAGCGCGATGCGCTGACCGTCTTTGGTGATGATTATGACACCCCGGACGGCACCTGCATTCGCGACTATGTGCATGTCTGCGATCTGGTGGATGCGCATGTTCTGGGCCTGAAGTGGCTCAAGGACGGCAAGGGCAGCCGGGTCTTCAACCTGGGCACCGGCAGCGGTTTTTCCGTCCGCGAAGTGATGGACCGGGCCGAACAGGTTACGGGCCGCAAAGTGCCGTATTCCATTGGCCCGCGTCGCGGCGGGGACTGCACCAAGCTGGTCTCCGGTTCGACCCGCGCCAAATCCGAACTGGGCTGGGATCCCAAGCGGTCCGACATGGCGTCGATGATTGCAGATGCCTGGAAATGGCACCAAACGGGACACTACGATCACTGACATGCCTGACGCTTCACCTCTTGCGATGCCGCCACTTTCCCTTTGGGGCGCGTATCGCTTGCGGTTGAAGCGCAAACGGCTGCTGTGGCGCTCCTTCCGCTCCAGACATCACCTGACAACCGTGGCGGACCGCACATCGCTCATCCGTCCCGAAGATATTCTGGTCGTGATGGTGCAGCGGAACGAAAGCAGCCGCCTGCCCTATTTCATGCAGTTCTACCGGTCCCTGGGCGTGGGGCATTTTCTGGTCATCGACAACGGCAGCGATGATGGCAGCGATCAATATCTGGCTGAACAGCAGGACGTCTCGCTCTGGCAGACACAGGACAGCTATCACGCCTCCCGCTTTGGTCTGGATTGGATGACCTGGCTCCAGATCCGCTATGCACACGGGCATTGGTGCCTGATGGTCGATGCGGATGAGCTGTTGGTTTATGACGGGCAACACCAGCACGATCTGCGCGACTTGACCGCCTGGTTGGACAGCAACCAGAGACCCGGCTTTGGCACGCTGATGCTGGACCTATACCCCAAGGGGCCCCTGAATCAGCACCGCTATGAGCCGGGACAGGATCCGCGCACGGTCATTTCGTGGTTCGACCCCGAGCCCTACCGGGCCTCCCGGCAAGCGCCGCTTGGCAATCTCTGGGTTCAGGGGGGCGCGCGTGAGCGGATGTTCTTTGCCGACGCGCCCCGGCGCTCTCCGACGCTGAACAAGATCCCGCTGATCCGCTGGGATCGCAAGTATTGCTACGTCAATTCCAGCCATTCCGCCCTGCCCCGCGCCCTGAACCAGATCTATGACGGCCCGGGACGCGGTGCCCCTTCGGGCGTGCTGCTGCACACGAAGTTCCTGCCCGAGATTGTTTCCAGATCAGCAATCGAAAAACAGCGCGGACAGCATTTCCATACGCCCGCGGATTTCGATCACTACTATGATCACATCACGCAGGCTCCGGATCTGTGGCATCCGGGGTCCGTGCATCTGGATCATTTGGATACGTTGGTTCAGCACGGCCTGATGTCCCGAATTCCCTGGGATCGGAGCGACAAGGATTGATCGAATGCAAAACAAATTTTCGACCAATCGCAACACTTTCTAAATTCGTTGATTCCAAGAAGAAATTTGTGACATATTACGCAAAAAGGCTGAGGCAGACGGGATCAGAAGATCCGGAACAGCGGCTGCGCGCTGGTTGCAGTGGATTGGATATACAAGGTGGGCCTTTGGGATTCTTATCGGATGCGGATTCGGCGCAAGCGCCGTATTGTCCGTTCAATCCGTAAATCCAGAGAGTTGAACGTGGTGCAGGACCACACCGGACGCATTCGTCCGGGTGATATTCTGCTGGTTTCAACCATGCGCAACGAACAGATCCGGCTGCCCTATTTCCTGCATTACTACCGCGAACTGGGCGTCGATCATTTCCTGTTCGTGGACAATGACAGCCAGGATGGCACCCTGGATTACCTTGCGGGACAACCTGACATCTCGGTCTGGCACACGGATGCCAGCTACAAACGGTCCACCTTTGGCGTGGACTGGATGAACTGGCTGAAGCGCAAATACGCCCACGGACATTGGACGCTGGTTGTGGATCCGGATGAGTTCTTCATCTACCCGTTCTGCGATACTCGCCCCATCCGTGCCCTGACCGACTGGCTGGAAAACTCGGCCATCCGCAGCTTCTCGGCAATGCTGCTGGACGTATATCCCAAGGGCCGCCTGGATGAGATCCCCTATCAGCCCGGCCAGAACCCGATGGAAATCGCCTCGTGGTTTGACAGCGGGAACTACACCATCAAGCGCAATCCGACCTATGGGAACCTGTGGATCCAGGGCGGCCCGCGCAGCCGTGTGTTCTTTGCCGACTCGCCAAAGAAAGCACCCGCGCTGAACAAGATCCCATTGGTCAAATGGGACCGGAAATTCGCCTATGTCAGCTCAACCCATACGCTGCTGCCACGCGGTCTGAACCAGGTCTATGACGATTGGGGCGGCGAAAAGGCCAGCGGGATCCTGCTGCACACCAAGTTTCTGGACACATTCACCAGCAAGGCCGAAGAAGAGCTGCACCGCGGCCAGCATTATGCGGGCTCTGCCGAATACAAGGCCTATGCCGAACAGATGCGCGAGCAACCCGAGCTCTGGTGCAAATGGTCCGAGAAGTACATCAATTGGCGCCAGCTTGAGATTCTGGGGCTGATGTCGAAGGGGAACTGGGCATGACCGTCGGTATCGTCATGCTGGTACACAACGCGCTGGACCGTGCCGAGCAGGTGGCGCGCCACTGGACGGCAGGTGGCTGCCGGGTGGTGATCCATGTGGACCGCAACGTGCCGCGCAAGACCTTCCGCGCCTTTTCCGACGCCCTGTCCAATGACCCGATGATCAAGTTCTCCAAGCGGCACCGCTGCGAATGGGGGATGTGGGGGATCGTTGCCGCGTCTCAATCCGCGGCAGAGCTGATGCTGGACAGCTTCCCAGAGGTGGGACATGTCTATCTGGCCTCCGGCTCCTGCCTGCCGCTGCGCCCTGTGCAGGAGCTAATCGACTATCTGGCCGCCCGCCCCCGCACCGATTTCATCGAAAGTGCCACAACCGCTGACGTGCCCTGGATCGTTGGCGGGTTGGACCATGAACGCTTTACTCTGCGCTTTCCATTCTCCTGGAAAAAGCGCCGCTATCTGTTCGACAAATATGTGGACCTGCAACGCCGGATCGGCGTCAAACGCAAGATCCCGGCCAGCCTGGTTCCACACATGGGCAGCCAATGGTGGTGCCTGACGCGCCAGACGCTTTCAGCGATCCTGCAGGACCCTGAACGCGATACCTATGACCGCTACTTCCGCAAGGTCTGGATCCCTGACGAAAGCTATTACCAGACGCTTGTGCGGCTCTATTCCTCGAATATCGAAAGCCGCTCGCTGACCCTGTCCAAGTTCGACTTCCAGGGCAAACCCCACATCTTCTACGACGATCACCTGCAATTGCTGCGGCGTTCGGACTGTTTTGTGGCGCGCAAGATCTGGCCCCGCGCCGAACGCCTGTATCAGGCGTTTCTGACCGATCAGGCGGGCGCGATGAAGAAGACCGAACCCAATCCGGGCAAGATCGACCGGATCTTTGCCAAGGCGGTGGAGCGTCGGACCCAGGGCCGCCCCGGGCTTTATATGCAAAGCCGCTTCCCGAAACACGGGGCGGAAAACGGCATCACCTCCAACCCCTATTCGATGTTTCAAGGCTTTTCAGAGCTGTTTGAGAACTTTGAGGGCTGGCTTGGGAAGATGACCGGCAGCAAAGTCCACGGACATCTGTTTGCGCCGGACCAGGTGGAATATGCCGATGGACACACAATGAACAACGGCGCGCTGTCGGACAGCGCGCTGAAGCGCGACTACAATCCCGAAGCTTTCCTGACCAGCCTGATCTGGAACACCCGCGGGGAGCGGCAGTGCTTCCAGTTTGGACCGGCCGACAATCAGGACATCAACTGGATGATTGCACGGGATCCGAACGCGCAGATCTCGGTCATCACCGGGGCTTGGGCGGTGCCGCTGTTCAAGTCCAACCGCAATTTTGCCGACCTGCGCAAAGAGGCGGCGCTGCTGCAAAGGATCGAAAGCAAACACCTGGAAGTTCTGCGCTCGCAGTTCACCAAGGCCCGGGTCCGAATCTGGAGCATGGCGGAATTCGTTGAAGCCCCGATGGAACCGGTGCAGACCATCATCGATGAAATCGGTCCCGCCCATTCCCGGCGGCTGACCGAGGCGCCAACCATGGTCGATCTGGAGGGCTTCGGTCAGTTCCTGCAGAACCTGAAGAACCAGGGCATGCACCCCTACCTGATGGGGGATTTCCCTGTCGAACAAGGCCCGATCAACATGCCCAAACCTGTCCGCAAACCCTATTTGGTGCGCTAATTCCTTATGACTTCTCAGTTTGACTACTTTGTAATCTTTGCCGAAATGCGGACCGGGTCCAACTTTCTGGAATCCAACCTGAATGCTTTTGACGGGGTGGAATGCCATGGGGAAGCGTTCAATCCCCATTTCATCGGATATCCGAACCGCGAAGACATCCTTGGGGTCGATCAATCCACGCGCGATGCGGATCCTGACCGCTTGATTGCGGCGATCAAGGATCAGAGCGGGACCATTTCGGGCTTCCGCTTCTTCCATGACCACGACCCCCGGGTGTTGGACATTGCACTGAATGACCCGCGTTGCGCCAAGGTGATCCTGACCCGGAACCCGCTGGAAAGCTATGTGTCCTGGAAGATCGCGGTGGAAACAGGGCAGTGGAAGCTGACCAACGTCAAATCCAGAAAGGACGCCAAGGCGCAATTCGACGGCGACGAGTTCACCAAACACGTGGGTGAGCTTCAGGACTTTCAGGTGCTTTTGCTGAACCACCTGCAACGCAGTGCCCAGAGCGCCTTCTATATCTCGTATGAGGATCTTCAGGACGTCGACGTGCTGAACGGTCTGGCGCGCTGGCTGGGGGCCTCTGATCAGCTGGAGTCGCTGGACAAGAGCCTGAAGCGCCAGAACCCCGCGCCCATCACCTCCAAAGTGTCCAATGTCGAGGACATGGAGCAGGCGCTGAGCCAGATGGACCGTTTCAACCTCAGCCGCACGCCCAACTTCGAGCCGCGCCGCGGCGCCGGTGTGCCCGGCTTCGTTGCCGCCGCCGCGACCTCTCTGCTGTACCTTCCGATCCGCGGGGGGCCGGAACAGGAGGTGCTGAACTGGATGGCCGCGCTGGACCGGGTCAAGGTTGAGGACCTGCCGACCAAGATGAACCAGAAGCAGCTGCGCCAATGGAAACGCCGCAGCGTCGGACACCGCAGCTTTACGGTGGTCCGTCATCCGCTGGCCCGCGCCCATGCGGTGTTCTGTGATCGGATCCTGTCCACGGGCCCTGGCAGCTTTGTCCAGATCCGCAACACGCTGAGACGTCAGTTCGGCCTGAAGGTGCCCAAGGACTGGCCGGATGACAGCTATACCAAGGCCGACCACAGGGCCGCGTTTGAGGTGTTCCTGAAGTTCATCAAGGCAAACCTGGCAGGGCAAACCGGCATCCGTGTGGACGCCTGCTGGTGCACCCAGGCGCAGGCGATCGCCGGCTTCAGTGAGCTGAACCCGCCCGACATGGTGCTGCGCGAAGACGATATGGCGGACATGCTGCCGCTGCTGGCGCAGCGCTACGGGCATGTGGACCCAACCCCGCCGCAGCCCGCATCCGATTCCCCGAATGCGCCTTTTGCACTGGCAGAAATCTACGATGCCCAGCTCGAAAAGCTAGGATCGGACGTCTATCAGCGGGACTACATGATGTTTGGCTTCGGCCCCTGGGCAGGCTAACCGTCCAGGCTTTGCTCAGGCTCAGGCCGCCTGAACCGATTCGCCCTCGGTCAGGATGGTGTAGAGCGTCGCCGCATCCGGGTTCGAACGCAGCTTGGTGCAGAAGGTGGATTCCCGCAGCGTGCGCGACACCAATGCCAGCGCCTTGAGATGCTCAACACCGGCCTCTTCGGGTGCGAACAGGGCAAAAGCGATATCAACCGGCTGCCGGTCGACCGCGCCGAAATCCAGCGGCTTTTCCAGAAAGATGAAAACGCCCACGACCTTGTCCAGAGACGGAACACGGGCGTGCGGCAGAGCTACGCCGTGGCCCACACCAGTTGGGCCAAGGCTTTCGCGCTCCAGCAGAGCTTCGATGGTGGTTTGCGCATCCAGCCCATAGGCCGATTGCGCAACATCCGCGATGTCCTGGAACAGGCGTTTCTTGCTCGAGGCCGATGCAATGACCTTCACCGCCTCGGGCGAGAGAATGCTCGAAAGTTCCATGTGTTCTGCTCCACTGTCATGCCTCAACGGCATGTTTGGGTCGTACCTTACGGATCGATCCAGCCGATATTGCCGTCTTCGCGGCGATACACGACATTCAACCCGTCCTTGCCTTCATTTCTGAACACCAGCACAGGTGCCCCCGCGAGCTCCATCTGCATGACCGCTTCACCAACGGACAGGGACGGAATCTTGGTTTCCATCTCGGCCACGATGATCGGCTGCAGCGAATCCGGTTCGGACTCGGAATGAGCTTCCTCAGACGCGAGGATATAGGACGAGGCGCCAAAGAGTTCAACCGGTTCGGATCTGTCCTTGTGGTGGTCCTTCAGACGGCGCTTGTAGCGACGCAGTTGTTTTTCCATCTTTTCGCAGCACGCGTCGAAAGCTGCATAAATTTCATGGGCATGCGCCTTGGCCTGTGCCGTCAGGCCGGTCGACAGGTGGACTGTCGCTTCGCATACATACTCATGCGCTGAACGGGAAAAGATCACGTTGGCATCGGTGGGGCGCTCGGCATATTTCTTGACGGATTCGCCCAGCTCGGTCTGCACGTGGGTCTGCAGAGCTTCGCCAATGTCGATCTGTTTTCCGCTGATTTGGTAACGCATGTGATCTCCTTCACGAATTTTCATCCAAACAGGTGCCGGGTTATTCCGGTCTTTTCAACATGTTCGGATGAGAGGATTTGGCCCCGCTTCGGGTTGCATTTCTTCGGCCCCAGAAGAGCAGGCCAACGTTAGAAAAGCATCGAATTGCGTGTGTGCCATGAGTCAATTCAGACCCAACTTGCCGGAAGTGTCAATGCGATGGCGCAACCTTTGACACACAAATTTTCCCTGATTGGCGGATTTTGGCGTGCTGCGTCGCAGCAGGTCAGGAGATCCGGAAATTCTCGCCCAGGTAAACGCGGCGCACGTTTTCGTTCTCGACCACTTCTTCGGGCGTACCGGACATCAGCACCTGACCATCGTGCAGAATATAGGCACGATCCACGATCTCCAGCGTCTCCCGAACGTTGTGGTCGGTGATCAGAACACCGATTCCACGTTTTTTCAGATCGGCCACCAGATGACGGATGTCGCCCACGCTGATCGGGTCCACGCCGGCAAAGGGTTCATCCAGCAACAGGTATTTGGGATCTGCCGCCAGACAGCGGGCGATTTCAACCCGCCGCCGTTCCCCGCCGGACAGGGCCAGTGCCGGGGCGCGCCGCAGATGCTCGATCGAGAAATCCGAAAGCAGCTCTTCCAGACGTTCACGCCGCTTGTGACGATCACGATAGGAGATATCCAGCACGGCCGAGATATTGTCCTCGACCGACAGCCCCCGGAAGATCGACATTTCCTGCGGCAGGTAGCCGATCCCAAGCCTTGCACGCCGGTACATCGGCAGGGTTGTCACATTCTGGCCGTCGATGATCACCTGACCCGCTTCGGGAAAGACCAGACCGGCAATCGCATAGAAGCTGGTCGTCTTGCCGGACCCGTTCGGCCCCAGCAGCGCCACCACTTCAGAGCGGTTCAACGTCATCGAGACGTCCCGAATCACCACTTTCTTGCGGTAGGATTTACGGATCTTTTCGATCTGCAGCCCCGAAAACCCGGGTGCAACCGTCAGTTCGGGTTTGGCCATCAGTTATTGCCATCCGTGTTCAGGATGGTCTTGACCCGGCCCGCCATGCGGGCTGTGCCATTGGTCAGATGGACGGTCATCTTGTCAGAGGTCAGCGCGTTTGCGCCCTGTGTCAGCAACACATTGCCGCTCATGACGATGACGCCGCTGTCGATGGTGTAATCTGCGCGGTTCGCCTCGGCCGCGTCGGGGCCGTTGACCAGAACCACTTCGCCAGTGGCTTCAAGCCGTTGAATGCCGCTCTGGGTCTGATTGTAGATCACCAGAACACGCTTTGCCGACAGGCGCATTTCACCCTGAACGATCAGCACGTTTCCGGTGAATTCAGCGGAACCATCAGATTGATCAACGTCCAGATTGTCCGCCGTGACCTCAACCGGAAGGGTTGGATCGGCCTTGATCGCACCAAACGCAACATTCGTCCCCTCGGCAGCAGCCGCCACGGCGCCCAACAGCACCGACATCACCACAACGAAGGTTCGAAAATAGATCACAGGTTATCTTTCCGCTTGTTGCGGCGTGTATATCAGCTTCACGCCCTTGTTGAAAAGCATGTGGACGGGGCCGTTCTCGTTTTTTGCCCTAATCTTCATCGCTCCGGCGGTAAAAACTCCGATAGGTCCAATCCCTTTGATCTGGCCGGGGCTATCCGCATCTATGCCGCTGAGCGCCGCATTCAACCGGTCGGTGCGCACGACAAGCCCATTTGTAGAGGCAATTTCGACATTTCCGATGAAACTGGCCCGGTCCTTGTCCAGCGCCACTGTGCCGGTGTCCGCCACAAGATCCAGCTGTGATCCATCCGCCATCCGGATCCGGGCCTTCAGGTCCGTCGCTTCGGCCGGCGCGCCAAACCCACCGGGACGGGCCACGGTTGCCGTCACCATGATCTCATCCCCCTGCGGTGTTGTACCGGAAAAGAACGGGCCGGTGACCTGCTGGTCGCGCATCCGTTCTTCGATTTCCTTTTCCGCAAAGGGAATGACGGCTTCGGTATCGATGCCACGCGAAATCAGGAACAGTGTCGAAAACAACGACAGCGCCGCCAGCGGCAACAGCACCTTCAACCAGGCAACAAGGCGGGAATAGCGGTCCATTATGCGCGCCCCCGCAACATTGCGTTATGACAGCTGGCGATCATGAATGTGCGAAGATGTCGATCTCCGGCCAACCGGCCAGATCCAGCTTGGCGCGGGTCGGCAGGAAGTCGAAACAGGCCTGGGCGATCTCGGTCCGGTCTTCACGCTCCAGACGCAGATTCAGCGCCTCACGCAGACGGTGCAGGTACAGGACATCCGACGCCGCATAATCCAGCTGTGCGTCGGTCAGCGTTTCCGCGCCCCAGTCGCTCATCTGTTGCTGTTTGGAGATGTCGACCCCGATCATCTCCTGCGTCAGATTCTTCAACCCGTGCCGGTCCGTATAGGTGCGCACAAGGCGGCTGGCGATCTTGGTGCAATAGACCGGGGCGGCCAGAGCGCCAAAAGCATGATACATCGCCGCAATGTCGAAGCGGCCGAAATGAAACAGCTTCAGCACATTGGGATCTTCGAGCATCCGGCAAAGGTTCGGGGCTTCGGTCTGCCCTTTGGCCACCTGCACGATATGGGCATTTCCATCCCCACCAGACATCTGGATCACGCACAGACGGTCACGATGCGGGTTCAGCCCCATGGTTTCGCAATCGATGGCAACAATCGGCCCCAGATCCAGGCCATCAGGCAAATCGTTCTGATAAAGATGGTTAGCCACGGGCGATGTCCTTTGGTTGAGAGATCTTTTTGACGATGACGTCGGCATAATGCGTCTGCCCCGCAAACTCAATCAGCAGGGCCAGAACGGAAACGGGGCGCGATACTGGCGCGCCCCGATCCTGAATTTTTCGTTCAGCCTGCTTTGACTTCCGGCTTTTTGCTGTCTTCGGTCGTATCCGCCTGCTCTTCCGTCTCCGGGGCAAGTTCGACAATCTCGGCTGTCTCAGCAGGCTCCGGCGTTTCCTCCGGTTCGGCCTGTTCGTCGGATTTGTCTTCCAGAGCGCCCACGATCAGCGGAAGCATGTGCACACCGGTTGCGCTGGCAATCTCCGGCGTTTCCGGCGTTTTCCACGCCAGCGTGTCAAAGCTGGAGCAGTTGTCGCAGACCGGTTCCCATTCCGCATGGATGTGGTTGCAGTTCTCGCACACCCACTGCGGACCACGCGGCGCTTGCAGCGCCTTGGCCAGCCAGCCTTTGACCACCGCGTCCGAGCCGCCTTCACCACGTTCGATCGCCGCCATAAGCGTGATCGCGCGGGCGTCCGGAGCGGTTTCGACCAGATCGCCCAGCGCCCGACGGGCTTCGGGGAAATCTTCGGCCACGATGTTCAGCTCGGCCATGACCAGGCGGGTTTCGGCGTGCTGCGGGTGCGATTTGGCCAGAACGGCAAAGCGTTTGACCCGCTGCGCCGGGGTTTCATCGGCTTCGATTTCCGCAAACGCATGGGCCAGATCCGGGTGCGGTTGCGCGTCCCAGGCCTTGCGCAGCAGCTTGGTCGCGGCGCGCTTCTTGCCCTTGGCAATATAGGCGCGTGCTGCCAGCGCGGCGGCAGGCACCAGATCGGGCGACAGGCGGTTGGCCTCGATCGCCTGTTCCTGCTGCTCCAGCGTTGCTGTTTCGCTGACGATGTCCTTGGCCGACGACAGCGCCAGAACCGCATCACGACGCTTGAACACATCGCGCGGCAGGGTGCCGGTCCGCAGCTTGGTTGACAGCGTGCCGCGTGCGCCGGCCCAATCCTGCGCCTGGGCCTGCAGCTTCAGCAGGGTGTCCTGAACCTCTTCATGCTTGGGTCGCAGCGACAGGGCCTTTTCCGCCAGCTTGCGCGCGGTGTCAGTATCGCCTTCGGACAGCTTCTGTTTCATCAGACCGCGCACACCGACAAACCGGGTATTCTGGTTGCTGACCAGACGCTTGTAGGTTTCCGCCGCCTTGCGGGTATCCCCCACCATTTCAGCGGCCTGCGCGGTCAGAAGGTCGGTCAATTCCGGCTTTTCCAGATACTTCTCTGCGCGGGCGGCCTTGGCCATCGCCAGACGGCCCTCACCAGAGGCCAGCGCCATCAGCCCGTCAGACAGGGCCTGATATCCCTTGCGTTCCCGACCGCGGTCAAAGAAGCGCGACAGCGCGGTTTCATCGCCATTCAAGAACTTCAGCACCGCGACCAGCAGCGAGGCCAGCTTCAACGCAACCCAGAGCACCACCAGCAGGGCCACCAGCGCCATCACTGATTGCAGCGCACTCAGCGTGAATTCGGTCCCGGCGACAGTGATCTGCACACCGCCCGCTGTTTCCATCAACAACCCGGCCCCAAAGGCCAGAGCGGCAATCAGGACAACAAAAACGAGGATCTTCAACAATGACCAGAGCATGGCAGGTCCTTCACATTAAGAATTCAGGCTTTGGGCCAGCGCCTCGGCAGCAGAAAGTGCTGCGGCGCGAGCCTTGGCTGCGGCTTCCCAATCCGCCAGGGCGGCCCGTGCGCTTTCGGGCAGGGCCTCCAGCTCGGTCAGGGCGTCATTCAGACGGCCCGCGGACACGGCTGCTTCGACACGGGACAGAACCGCGTCGGCGCTGTCACCTTCACGTGGAACAACAGAGCGGGCACCCAGTTGGCGTTCGACAAAGGCCATGATCCCGCCATTGCCCTTGTCTTCCTCACGTACGCTTGCCAGGGCGGCACGGGCGCGGTCAGGGAAGGCTTCGGTCAGGCTGAGCACGGTTGCGACACCATCTGCGGCCACACCGTTCAGCGCGTCAGGCGCGGCAACGCCAACGGCCGACAGTTCCGACAGGATGCCATCAAACGGCTGACCGGCATCCAGATTGGCCCGCAGCCGCGCCACAATGGTCTGTGCACTTGCGATCCGGGCGGCTTCGGCGCTCGACGCATCCAATGCGCGCGCATCCTCGACCATCTGTTCGATTTCCTTGCGTTGCGTGGTCACGGCCTCCTGCAAACGGGCCAGCTCACGCTCGTAGGCCTTCACTGCCTGCTCGGACACGCCTTCGGAAATCGGGCGTTTTTCAAGCTCCGTCACCCGGCCTTCCAGCGGCGCGATCTGATCCGACAGCGCGCCGAAATCCTTGGTGGCGGCAGTGAGGGACGCTTCCAGCGGCGCCAGCTGTGCGGCCAGCGCTTCGATCTGTGCCGTCAGCGGACCGGTGTCCGGTACGGGAATGCCATCTACCGTCGCACGCAGTTTGTCCAACTCGGACTTCAGGGAACCATTGGCCGCTTCAAGTGCTGCGATCTCTTCCGCGTTGCCCCCGCCCAGTCCCAGGATCGGGTCCAGCAATTCGGCCTTGCCGACAACAAAGCCCATAGCCGCCGCAACCAGACCACCCACAAAGGCGGCACCAAATCCACCGCGCTTTTCGACCACGCGCTCAACTTCGGCAGGTGCAGCCGCCGGGATCGCTTCCGCAGGTGCAGTTTCTGCGGTCTCGGTCTCGGTCTCGGTCTCGGTCTCGGTCTCGGTCTCGGTCTCGGTCTCGGTCTCGGTCTCGGTCTCGGTCTCGGTCTCGGTCTCTGTCTCGGTCTCGGTCTCGGTCT
>JALEGX010000160.1 GCA_022763485.1 Paracoccaceae bacterium
AGACCACTTCGGGCTTGTTTGCCATCGGGGAGACGCCGCAGGAACAGCTGGTGCCGGCGCTGAACGCGCTGCAGGCGCAATACCGTCCACGCAAATGGGCAATGATCGGCAATGACTATGTCTGGCCCAGAAGCTCGCATTCCTATGCCAAGGCGCAATTGCGACAGGCAGACGCCAGCGTGGTGATGGACACCTATGTCCCCTTCGGCTTCCGCAACATGAGCCGTCTGATCGAGGATCTGGCCGCATCGGGCGCCGATGCGCTGCTGCTGTCGCTGGTCGGTCAGGATGCGGTGACGTTCAACCGGGTCTTCGGTCAGGCCGGTCTGCACCACAAGATGATCCGCCTGTCCTGCGCGATGGAAGAGAACGGCCTGCTGGCCAGCGGCGCCGCCAACCTGGAACGTCTGTTCACCGCCTCCTCCTATTTCGGGGTGCTGCCGACCGAGGCAAATTCGGCCTTCAAAGAGCGCTATCACGCCATGCATGGCGATACCGCGCCGGTGCTGAATGCGCTGGGGCAATCCACCTACGAAGGCGTACATTTTCTGGCCGGTCTGATGCGGGGGCACCACGATTGCTGGCAGGTGAAATGCACGCAGGACCTGCTGCCGGTGCGCTATCGCAGCGGTCGTCTGAACGGCCCGGCAACGTCCGAGAATCGCAAGCCGATTTACCTGGCGCGGGCGGACGGCCTGCAATTCCACATCATGAAAGAGTTCAAAAACAAAGTGTTGTGAACTTTATTTTCCGATTCAATTATTTTAGTTGAATTGGAAAATAAAATACCTCACCGTTTGATGAACCAGTCTGCACCGCACGTGCAGCGCAGTGTCATTCAAACGGGAGAACTGCCTTGCTTTGGGCTCTTGCTTTCATCGTCGCCGTCGCCGCCCTTCTGATCGGGCTGTGGTTCCTGCAACGTTTCTACGCCAAGGCGACCCTTGAAACCGCCCTTGTCCGCACAGGGTTCGGCGGCAAGCGGGTTGTCGTGGACGGGGGCTGCATCGCGCTGCCGATCCTGCACCGGGTGCAGAAGGTTTCGATGCAGGCCATCCCCCTGCGCGCCGCGCGGCAGGGCCAGGATGCCGCCCTGACCCGGGATCAGCTGCGGGCCGACATCGAAATGGAATTCGAACTGCGCATTGCACCCGACACCGCAGGCATCGCTACAGCCGCCCAGACGCTTGGCAGCCGGATCGCACGCGGAGGCGACAGTGTGGCGGAAATCCTGGCCGGACCGTTGGCCGATGCCATGCAGGCCGCCGCTGCGAAGCGGTCGCTGGACGATATCCATCTGGACCGCAAGGGCTATGCCGACGACGTGGCCACCGCCGTTGCGGCCCAGGCCGAACATCTGGGCCTGTCCCTGGTGTCCAGCTCTCTGGTGTCTGTCGACCAGAGCAATCTGGCCCAGATGGACGAAAGCAACGCCTTCAACGCCACCGGTATGCGCCGGCTGGCAGAGCTGATTGCGGAACAGCGCAAGGCACGGATCGCAATTGAGACCAGCACCGAGGTGGTGATCCGCGAGCATCGCCTGACACAACATCAGCGGCAGTTGGAACTGCAACGGACCGAGCGGGAAGCGGAAATCGCCCAGGCCGAACATCTGGCCCGTCTGGAAGCCGAAGCCGATGCCCGCGCCGAGCAGGCCAGAGCCGAAGCCAAACGCGCCGCCGAAAGCACCCGGATCGAACAGGACCGCCAGATCAAGACTGCACAGGTCAGCAATGACGAAGCCCTGCGTCAGGCCGAGATGGACGCAATCCTGAAGCTGGAAGAAGCCAAGATCGCCAACGACATTCAACTGGCCCGCAAACGCGCCGAGGAATCCGAGGCCAAGGCCGCTGAGGAAACAGCCCGCGCCCAGGTCATTCTGGCGGCCGAACAGGTACAGGCGCAGAAAGAGCGCGCCATCACCGAGCGGGAACGGGAGATCGCCAGGTTGCGGCAACAACGCGACATCGAGCTAGAGGCCGCACAGGTCCAGAGCGACGTCGAAACCCTGCTGGCCAAGGCGCAGGCCGATGCCGCGGCCAAAACCACAAAAGCCACCGCAGAAAAGGCCGCGATGGAGGCCGAAGCCGCGGGCCGGACCGCGTTGAACACGGCGGAAAACGCGCTGAGCGACGCGGTGATCCGGATGCGTCTGGAAGAGCGCAAGCTGGACCGGATGCCCGAGATCATGACCCAGATGATGAAGCCGGTCGAAAAGATCGACTCGATCCGGATCAACCAGATTGGCGGCACCGGTGGCGGCGGAGCCATCGGCACGGGCGACGGCGTGGACGGCGCTTTTGGGGCCGCCATGGACCAGATCCTTGGCATGGCCGTGCGCCTGCCCGCGATGAAACAGATGGGTGAGGAAATCGGCATGGACTTCGACCCCAACCTTGCCGGCCGCACCGCCGATTATGCCAATCGGATCAAGGCGAAAGACCCAAAACCCAAAGAGTGACGCCCCAAGTCACCACCCCAAACACACCCCAAAGACCAACCAACAACGGAGGACATTCCATGTCTCTGAACAGGAGAGATTTTCTTGGCGGAACCGCCGCTCTGACCGCGGCATCCCTGCTCCCCCACGCGGCCGCCGCCGCAGGCAAGATCAAGCTCGGCGCCATTCATGACACCTCGGGCATCTTTGATGCCTACGGCAAACCGATGGATCAGGCCGTCCGCCTTGCGGTGCAGGAAATCAACGCCGCGGGCGGGCTGCTCGGCCAGCAGATCGACATTTCCGCCTATGACACGCAATCCGACATGGCGCTCTATTCGCAGTACGGGCAACAGCTGACCCGCCAGGACAAGGTGGACGTGGTGCATGGCGGCATCTTGTCGGCCAGCCGCGAAGCCATCCGCCAGACCATGCGCAAGACCAAGACGCTCTACTTCTACAACGTGCTCTATGAGGGCGGGGTCTGTGACCGCAACATCTTCATCAACGGTGTCACCCCGGCCCAGCAGGTCGAGGCGCTGATTCCCTATGCCATGGGGAAATCCGGCAAGAAGGTCTACATCCTGGCCGCTGATTACAACTACGGCCAGATCACCGCACGCTGGATCCAGAAATTCGTGGCCGACAATGGTGGCGAAACCGTGGGCGTCGATTTCTTCCCGCTGGATGTGGCTGACTTCGGATCAACCATTGCCAAGATCCAGTCCGTTGGTCCGGATCTGGTGGTCGCACCGCTGGTGGGCGGGGCCCATCTGTCGTTCTTCCGCCAATGGGCCGCCGCTGGCATGAAGGACAAGATCCCGCTGGCCTCAACCACGCTGGGCGTGGGCAATGAGCAGAAAGTGCTGACCCCCGAAGAGGGCAATGGCATCATGGTGGCCTACAACTATTCGCAACAGCTGACCTCACCGGCGAATGAGACGTTCAAGGCCAACTGGCGCGCCGCCTATGGCAGCAGCGACAACATCCATGAAACCGCCGTGTCCACATACCAGGGGGTCAAGACCTGGGCCAAGGCGGTGGAGATGGCCGGATCTCTGGACCGCGAAGCGGTGATTGCCGCCCTGGAGACCGGCATTTCCATCGACGGACCGGGCGGCAAGGTGACGGTGGATCCCAAGACCCACCATGCGGTTCTGGATGTGCACCTGATGGAGTTCGACAACCAGCAGATGCGGGTGATCGAAACCCTGCCCCAGCGGCAGCCGATCGACACGCAGGCGGTGTGCGATCTGCAGGCAAATCCGAACGACAACACCCAGTACGAAATCCAGATCTGATCCCTCCCACAGATCTGTTTCAGGGCGGCTGCCTTAGCGCGCCGCCCGTCCCCACCATTCAAGACAGGCAGGACAAATGGACCTAAGCTTCGTCATATTGGTCGAAATGCTCTACGCGATTGCGACCCTGGTGCTGATCAGTGCCGGTTTGGCCGTCGTGTTCGGGATGATGAAGGTCATCAACCTGGCGCATGGCGAGTTCATGATGATGGGCGGCTATGCCACCATCACCGCAGTCAATCTGGGCGTGAACATCTTTGTTGCCATGCTGGTGATCGCACCGCTGACCGTCGGGCTGATCGGGCTGGTCGTCGAGCGGCTGGTGATCCGCCATCTCTACGGACGGCTGGTCGACACGATGCTGGCCACCTGGGGGCTCAGCCTCTTCTTCATCGGGCTGGCCACGATGATCTTCGGCAATACCACCACCGGAATCTCAACCCCGATCCCCGGCTTTGCCGTCGGCAACTACCAGATCAACGGCTACAACTTCTTCATCATCGTCGTCTCTGTGCTGCTGGTGCTGGGTCTGTTCGCCATCCTGCGCGGCAGCCGCGCCGGGCTGATTGCGCGCGGCACAATGCAACGCTCGGACATCGCCGCCGCATTGGGCTACAGCCCCGAACGGATCTATATGGCGACCTTCTTCTGCGGCTCGGCGCTGTCCGGGCTGGCCGGTGCGGTCCTGGCCCCGCTGGTTGGGCTGGTGCCCACTTCGGGCGGCGCCTATATCGCCAAGGCCTTCATCACCGTGATCGCCGGAGGGCCAGCGCTTGTTGCCGGGCTGATCAGTTCTGCCACCTCCTTTGGCGTTGTCAGCCAGATCTTCACCTTCGCCATCTCACCGGTGATGGGTGAGGTTGCCCTGCTGGTCGCCGCCGTCGTCCTGCTGCGCCTGATGCCGCAGGGGATCACCGGGCGCTTCTTCCGGGGGAAACTGTGATGCAGACCTCGGTTCTCAAAGATGTGCTAACCACCCTTGTCGTGGCGCTGCTGTTGGTCTGGCTGCTGCCGACCGTGATCGGCACCTACACGCTGACCGTTCTGGCGATCTACGGCATGCTGGGCCTCAGCCTTGGGCTGATCTGGGGGTTCGGCGGGATCCTGTGCTTTGGACAGGCGGCGTTTTTCGGTCTGGGGGCCTACACCTATGCCATCGCCGCGATCAATATCGGCGAAAGCACCCTGCCGATGCTGCTGGCGATCCTCGTGCCTGCGATTTGCGCGGCGCTGCTGGGGGCGCTGATGTTCTATGGACGGCTGACCGATGTCTACCTGGGGGTGATCACCCTTGTTGTCACGCTGATCCTGTTCAAGTTCATCAACTCCACCGCCGGCCCACAATATGTGATCGGCCAGGCACGGCTGGGCGGGTTCAACGGCATTCCGGGGTTTCAGACGCTGAATGTACCCGGCGATCCGGACGCCTATATCTGGGGCGATCCCTATTTCTACGTCTGTGCGGCAGCCCTGGTACTGGTCTACCTGCTGGTGACCTGGCTGCTGCGCTCGTCCTTTGGACGGATCGCCGTGGGCATTCGTGAGAATGAGACCCGGATGGCGCTGCTGGGCTATGACGTGGCTGCGCGCAAGACCGTTCTCTTTGCCATTGGCGCCGCCATTGCCGGGCTTGCCGGAGCGCTTTTTGCCAATTGGGGCGAGATCGTCACGCCCAACCTGTTTTCGCTGCCGCAATCGGCCGAGATCATCATCTGGTGCATCGTGGGCGGCCTGGGCACGCGGCTTGGCCCCATTCTGGGCGCCGCCGGGCTGGCCTATATGAAGTTCCTGCTGGGTCAACAGTCCACCATAGACAACACATTGATTACCGGGATGATTCTGGTGCTTTTCGTGCTGTTCCTGCCCAAGGGTGTGGTGCCCGCCGTGGCCCAGCTGTGGAAGATCAGCTTCGGGCGCAAAGGGTTCGGCAAGATTCACCAGGCCCGCCGGGTGCGGAGGGCACGACATGGCTGAAACCGTTCTGGAAACCCATGGGCTGACCATGCGCTTTGGCGGCGTCATCGCCTGTGACAATGTCGACTTCAGATTGCAGGCGCGGGAACTGCGCTGCCTGATCGGTCCCAATGGCGCCGGGAAATCCACCTTCTTCAAATGCGTC
This sequence comes from Paracoccaceae bacterium, assembly GCA_022763485.1. Classification (GTDB taxonomy): domain Bacteria; phylum Pseudomonadota; class Alphaproteobacteria; order Rhodobacterales; family Rhodobacteraceae; genus Aliisedimentitalea. Next base: position 5,861 of record JALEGX010000160.1, read on the forward strand.
ACCGGGCTGCTGACCCCCAGCGAGGGCGAGGTGATCATGCGCGGCCAGGAGGTGACCGGATGGCAACCGCATCAGATCGCCTCATTGGGGGTGGGCATCAAGACGCAGACCCCCAATGTGCTGGATGCGTTGACGGTGCAGGAAAACATCTGGCTGGCGGCGCGGCGCTTCCACGAACCGACAGAGGCCCGTGACCGGGCCGACGCGATGATCGACACGCTGGCCCTGGGCGGGATTGCGCGCACCGAGCTGGGACAGCTGGCCCATGGTGAACGCCAGCGGGTTGAGCTGGGCATGGTGGCCGTTGGCGACCCCTGGCTTGTGCTGCTGGACGAACCCGCCGCCGGCATGAGCGCGCAGGACGTGGACCGGATGACCGAGATCATCCACGACCTGACCCGCCGTGCCGCCGTGGTGATCGTGGAACATGACATGCAGTTCATCCGCTCCATCGCTGAAACGGTCACCGTGTTCCACCAGGGCGCGGTGCTGATGGAGGACCATGTCGACGCGGTCATGTCCGATCCGACCGTGCGCAATGTCTATCTTGGAAAGAAGGCGTAAGATGACGCAAGACAGCAATTTCCTTCTGGAAGTCAAAGGCCTGTCGGGTGGCTACGGCCGCGTTCCGATCCTGCATGGGCTGGAATTCCAGGTGGCCGAGAACGAAGTGGTCGGCATCCTTGGGCACAATGGCATGGGCAAGACCACGCTGTTGAAAACCCTGATGGGGTTCCTGCCCGCCACCTCGGGCCAGATCCGCTATCACCAGAGCGAAATCACCCGGATGGCCCCGTATGAGCGGGCCGGAATGGGCGTGGGCTATGTGCCCCAGGGGCGCGGGATCTTTCCCCAGCTCAGCGTGCGCGACAACCTGCGTTTTGCCTGGCACGACTACGCGGGTGGCTCCGAAGCAGAGGTGATGGAGGCGGTGCTTACCGATTTTCCACGCCTGAAACGGCTGCTGGATCGGGACGGTGGCGCACTGTCGGGTGGCGAACAGCAGCTTCTGGCGCTGGCCCGCTGCCTGATGGGCGACCCGGATTTCCTGCTGCTGGATGAACCGACCGAAGGGATCCAGCCCTCGATCATTGAAGAGATGGCCGAAACCCTGCTGCAGCTCCGGTCCAAACGGGGGCTGTCGATCCTGCTGGTCGAACAGAACTTCGATTTCATCTCGGACCTGAGCGACCGTGTGCTGGTGCTGGAGCGCGGCCGGATCACGGGCGAGCTGAGCCGCGCCGATCTGGGCGATCAAGCCAAGGTCGATCAATTCCTGGGCTTCGGGGCCGCCCGTGCAACCCGCGGTGACGCCCCCACCCCGCCACGCGCCCAAGCCGCCAAGCCCGAACGGGCCTCCCCACAACCGGAAAGCGCGCGCGCAGACGCGCCGCCCCCTCTTTCCCCGACCACGGTGACTGCAATGACGATCAAACGCCCGACCCTGCAACAGATGCGCGACATGGCCAGCCGCTTCGGCATGAGCCTGTCAGACGAAGACCTGATGGAATATTCGCAGATCATCGAACCCTACATGCAGGCCTATGACCGGCTGGACGCCCAGCCCGACAATCTGCCCGAGGTTCGCTATCCCCGCAGTCCGGGTCATTTCCCTGCCCCCTCGGACAATCCCCTGAACGCCTGGTACGTAAAGACCGACATTCGCGGCGCCCCGGATGGCCCGCTGCGCGGCAAGCGCATCGCGCTGAAGGACACCATCTGTCTGGCCGGGGTTCCGATGATGAACGGCTCTTCGATCATGGAGGGCTACACGCCCGAGATCGACGCCACCATCGTCACCCGGATGCTGGACGCCGGTGCGGTGATCGCGGGCAAGGCCCATTGCGAGAACTTCTGCCTGTCGGGCGGATCCCACACCAACGCCAAGGGACCGATCCAGAACCCTTGGAAACATGGCTATATGGCCGGCGGCTCTTCGGGTGGGTCGGCAGCTCTGGTCGCCGCCGGTGAGGTCGACATGGCCATCGCCGGGGATCAGGGCGGCTCGATCCGCATTCCCAGTTCCAACTGCGGCGTCTACGGGATGAAGCCGACCCACGGGCTGGTGCCTTATACAGGCGCAATGCCCATCGAGCAGACCATCGACCACCTGGGCCCTGTAACGACCAATGTGGCGGACAACGCGCTGCTGCTGGAAGTGCTGGCCGGTGAGGACGGGCTGGACCCGCGCCAATACAAACCCCAGGTCTATCGCTATACCGAAGCGCTGGGACGCGGTGCGCAGGGGTTGCGGATCGGCATCCTGAAGGAAGGCTTCGGCCATCCCGAAAGCGAAACCGATGTGGATCAGAAGGTGCACGCCGCGGCCGAACGCTTCCGCGAGCTGGGCGCGCGGGTGGAAGAGGTCTCGATCCCAGAACATTACACCGCCGTCGACGCCTGGACCGCGATCACGCTGGAGGGGCTGCAGGATGGCATGATGTGGGGCAATTCCACCGGATCCAACTATCGTGGCCTGTTCCTGCCGTCGATGACCGACCAAATGGCGCAATGGCGCAACCGCGCGGATGAGCTGAGCCATTCGCTGAAGGCCTGCATGTTCGTGGGCGAGTATTTCCAGACCCAGTATCGCGGCCGGTTTTACGGCAAGGGGCAGAACATCATGCGCAAGGTCAATGACCGCTATCTGGCGGCGCTTCGCCAGTATGATGTGCTGTTGATGCCCACCCTGCCGATGAAGGCGCAGGAGATCCCGCCCCCCGATTGTTCCATCAGCCTCTATGTCCAGCGCGCGTTCGAAATGGTCGCCAACACAGCCCCCTTCAACGGTGGCCTGCCCGCGATGAGCATTCCCTGCGGCCTGAGCGAGGGGCTGCCGATCGGGATGATGCTGGTAGGTCCGCACTATGGCGAGCTCAAGATCTATCAGGCGGCGCATGCATTTGAACAAAGCGGCGACTGGCGCACATTTTAACGGAGGACAGGATGAGCATTCTGGATGAAAGCCTTGCCGGGCAGATCCGCAGCGCGGGCAGCGTGTCCGAAACAGAGCCTGACACCCTCTCGCCCACCGAGGGGCGCGCCTATGTGCGTGGCTCCAGCACGCCGCCGCTGCGCTATGCCACGATCCCGCAGGTCATGCGCGATACCGTGTCCCGCTTTGGCCCGCGCGACGCGGCGGTGTTTCACGACACCGGTGAGCGGCTCAGCTACTACGATCTGGACCGCGAAGTGGACCGGCTGGCGTCGGGGCTTCTGGCGCTGGGTCTGGACAAGGGGGATCGGCTGGGCATCTGGTCGCCCAACCGCAAGGAATGGATCCTGACACAGTTTGCCACCGCCCGGATCGGGGTGATCCTGGTGACGATCAACCCGGCCTACCGCCTGTCCGAGCTGGACTATGCGTTGAACAAGGTCGGCTGCAAGGCGCTGATCCTTGCGGAGCGGTTCAAATCCTCGGACTATGTGGGCATGATCCGGTCGCTGGCGCCCGAGCTGGAAAACAGCGCGCCGGGCAAGCTGGCGGCGGCAAAGGTGCCACAGCTGCGCCATGTGGTGGTCATGTCGGATACGCCCCCCGCCGGGTGCTGGGCCTTTTCGCGTGTCCTGCAGCTGGGCGGCCCTGCGCAGCAGTTACGGCTGGACCAGATCAGCGCCAGCCTTGATCCCGATGACGCGATCAACATCCAGTTCACCTCCGGGACAACGGGTGCGCCGAAGGGTGCAACGCTGAGCCATTACAACATCGTCAACAACGCCGCCTTCACCGTGGACCGGATGCAGTTCACCGAGGCCGACCGCCTGTGCATCCCGGTGCCGCTATATCACTGTTTCGGCATGGTGCTGGGCACATTGGGCTGTGTCAGCAAGGGGGCAGCCATGATCCTGCCGGGGGAAGGGTTTGATCCGCAAGGCACCCTGGCGGCCTGCGCGGCCGAACGCTGTACGGCCCTTTATGGCGTACCCACGATGTTTGTTGCCATGCTGGAGACACTGGACAAGACCCCCTTCGATCTGTCCCGGTTGCGCACCGGCATGATGGCCGGGGCCCCCTGCCCGATCGAAGTCATGCGCGCGGTGATGGACCGGATGAACATGACCGAAGTGACCATTGGCTACGGAATGACCGAAACCGCGCCCATTTCGTTCCAGAGCTTCACTGATGATCCACTGGAACGGCGCGTCACCACGGTGGGCCGTGTTCACCCCCATGTGGAGGTGCGCATTGCCGGGCCGGATGGGGCCACCCTGCCCCCCGGCGCGCAGGGTGAGCTGTGTACCCGCGGCTATTCGGTGATGAAGGGCTACTGGGACGATCCCCAGCGCACCGGCGAAGCCGTGGTTGACGGATGGATGCACACCGGTGATCTGGCCGTGATCGACGACGAAGGGTTCTGTGCCATAACCGGGCGGGTCAAGGACATGATCATTCGCGGCGGGGAAAACATCTACCCGCGGGAGATCGAAGAGTTCCTCTTCACCCATCCCGATGTCAGCGAAGCGCAGGTCTTTGGCATTCCCGATGACAAATTTGGCGAAGAAGTCTGCGCCTGGATCGTGCCACGGGCTGGGCGCGCCCCTGCGCCAGAGGATCTGCGCAACTATTGCCGCGGACAGATCGCCCACTACAAGATCCCGCGCCATTTCCGGGTTGTCCAAGAGCTGCCGATGACGATCACCGGCAAGCCGCAGAAGTTCGTCATGCGGGACCAGATGGTCGAGGCGCTTGCAAAAGACACATAGCAACAGAACCCCGGTTTGTCCCCGCGCGACATCGTCTCACCCATCCGCTTTTGCTTGACGCCTTTCAGCAGGAGGCAGAGCATGAATGCAGTGGAACCGAGAGGAGGTGGAGATGCGTGCCGTCACTATTATCGGACCGTCGCAATCAGGAAAATCGACCTTGGTGGACGCCTTGGCCGGGCTTGAGACCGGCCGACGAAAGAGCTTTGAGGCCTCGGGCGGCGCCCATGTGACCACCTTCGGGTTCATGGACGACCCCTGGGTCCTGTTCGATGTCCCGGGTGGCCCCGACAACATCCCGCAGATCGGCGCCCTGCTGGCCGCCAGCGACGCCGCCGTGCTCTGTGTGCCCGCTGAGGCAGAGGCCGCGGTCCTGAGCGCGCCCTACCTGCGCCTGCTGGAAGACGCCGGGTTGCCCACGTTCGTCTTTATCAACGGCATTGATGCAGCTGTCGGTCGGGTCAGCGAGATCATTTCGGAGCTGCAGCACTATTGCGCCCACGGTATCATCCTGCGGCAGGTCCCGATGCGGGAGAACGACCAGATTGTCGGCACCATCGACCTGATTTCCGAACGCGCCTGGGAATTCCGCGAAGGCGAACGCTCGGCCCTGGTGGAACTGCCAAAGGCCATGCTGGATCGCGAGCAGGAAGCGCGCTCGGAACTGATTGAAACCCTGGCTGATTTTGACGACCATCTGCTGGAAGAGATCATCGAGGATCAGAAACCCCCGACAGATGAGCTCTATGACATCACCACACGCGCCCTGCAGCATCACGATCTGCTGCCCGCCCTGCTGGGCTCGGCCCGGAATGGCAACGGAGTGATGCGGCTGATGAAATCCCTGCGCCATGAGGTTCCGGGGGTCGAAGCCCTGCCCGAGCGGCTGGACCTGTCGGCGGATGTCATGGGCATCAGCTGTCTGGCCGACAACCTGAAACATATCGGCAAGGCGGTGCTGGTCCGGGCCCTGGGCGGGCCAGTGTCGCAGGGCGATCCGCTTTGTGGCGGATCCCTCGGCAACCTGACCGATCTGGATACACGGGCCGCCCTGTCCTCGCTTCAGCCCGGTGAGGTGGGACTGGCCATCAAGAGCGACCACCTGCCGATGGGCAAGTTCCTGACCAGGAAGGGCACCGCCCCGCTGCCGGACTGGGCCGCGCCGCATGCGCCGGTGATCCGGCGGGTCGTGACCCCGGCCAATGAGCGGGATGAAAACAAGCTGCCGACCGCAATGGCGAAACTTGCCGAGGCAGACCCCGGCCTGGAGGTCACGCAAAGCGAGGCCAGCGGCCATATCGTTATCGGCATCCACGGACAACAACACGAAAAGCGGATCGTTTCCAAGCTGCTGGACGGTTTCGGGATCGAGGTGGAATGCGCAGAGGTGCCAACCGAACTGCGCGAAACCATTCGTAAGGGGATGGAGAAGCATTATCGACACCGCAAGCAATCGGGCGGCGCGGGGCAATTCGCCGACGTCGTGATCGACATCGCCCCGCACACACCGGGCAGCGGATTTGCCTTTGATGAAACGGTCAAGGGGGGTGCGGTGCCGCGGAACTACTTCGCAGCTGTCGAAGCCGGCGCGCAGGAGGCGCTGGCCGCCGGGCCGTCCGGCCACCCCGTGGTCGACGTGAAGGTCACGCTGAAGGACGGCAAGACGCATTCCGTCGACAGTTCCGACTTCGCCTTTCGGACGGCCGGCAAGAACGCGGTGCGCGAAGCGCTGTCAGAACTGGGCACGACGGTGCTGCAACCGATCATGCAGGTCAGCATACAAGTCCCCACGGTGTTTGCCGGTGAACTGGTGCAGCTGGTCAGCGGTTTGAAGGGGCAGGTTCAGGGGTTCGAAGCCCACCCCAGCGCCTCTGGCTGGGACGTCTTCAAGGCATTGCTGCCGATGAACGCCGAAAAGGACCTGGCCCGCGCCCTTGGCAGTGGCACCCGCGGCACCGCGTGGTTCACATCCGAACTGGATCACTACGAACCCGTCCGGTGAAGCCGTTTGGGCGGTGACTTTCGGGTTGCCGCCCCGTCCGCTGAGCGGGCGCCTCTTCAGCTCGGAAATTTCGAAATCGTGAAAATTCTTTACAATTTCGTGTTTCCGAGTCACGTTTACGTATCGGCAACTTTAGATGTTTTGTCTGCCCGGATCGCACCGTCCGGGAGCGCGCGATCCGTGTATCGTCGCCGTATGGGGGGTCCATACTTCGATCCATTGCAGCAAACTGATTTCTCTTTGCGTGTCCTCGCGCATGGGGCTGTACATGTATTGATGTGCGAGGAGATGTCTGATGTCGTCCGCCACACCAAACCTGAAGCGCCTGAGCACGGAAACGGCAATTTTCTCCGGAAACCTCTACGACACGGCCGAAACGGTATCGGATATCGAAGAGGTGATGAGCGACATCCGGACGGCCATGAAGCTACCGGGCCGGATCAAGACGGTGGCCAACGGGCTGCACAAGATTGTCGACGCCAGCGAGAAGATCAACAAGGTCTTCAGCAAGATCAGCATTCTGAAACCAGTGGCGAAGCCCTTTGCCGAGGTGCTGAAAAAGGTCGACGACCGGATCCAGGAGATCGAGGCCAAGGCCAAACAGCTGGATGAAAAATTCAAGCCCTATATCGAATATCTTAAACAAGCCGAGCGGGAGCTGAATTCGCTTGAGATCAAGCTCAAGGCCCAGTCCCTGGCCACCGAAGCGCTGTCCGAGAAGTTTTCCCAGGTCGATCAGCGGCTGGACAATGCGAAGATCTTTGTCGACTCCAATGTGGGCGATCTGGGCAATGGTCAGGTCGATCCGAAGGTCGCGCAGATCAAGCAGCGTCTTGAAACTCTGTTCGATCGGGTCAACACCGGCGCCGCCGGGGCCAGCGCGACGGTGGCACAGGCGAACGCGGTGATTGATGGCGTCAAGAGCGTGGTCAACAAAATGAAGATCGATGTCGATCTGAACATCGACTTCGATCTGATGGAAAAATTCGCCGACGCGATCAACGAAGTCGCCGAGGCGTTCGCTTTCCTGGCCGAGCCGCTGAAGGCCGTCTACGACGCGGCAGGTCCGGTTCTGGACGCCCTGGGTTCCATCTTTGGCTGGATCCTGAAACCGCTGGAGTTCGCGCTGGAGGCGATCCTGCGGGCCACCGGCTTGCAGGACCTGATGGAAGAACTGGGCGATGAGATCGCCAACCTTCTGCCGGATATCAGCTTTCTTGACTATTTCGACCTGCAATTCGATGTCGATTTCGACCTCTATTTCCGCAACCCGTTAGAAGATCTGATCAAGTTTCCGCTGTTGAACCTGGATCTGAACCTTGGGGATCTGGGGCTGCTGCCGCAGATGGAGCTGCCTGGCTTCATGTCCACGGTTCTGGGACCGGCCACTGCGGGCGACGACATCCATCTGGGCCTGCTGCATGAAGCTGAAGGTCAGACCGTGAACCCGACCAGCGGTGATGACCTGATTGTCGGCGGGAACTTCGGCGACCTGCTGCAAGGCGGGGATGACAATGACTTCCTGATCGGCGGCGGCGGGGATGATACGCTGATCGGCGGCGACGGGGACGATGTTGTCATCTACTCCGGATCCATCGACGACTATGGCATCGTCAGCCTGGTGGATGAAAACGGCGTTCCGTCCGGCACCTGGCTGATTGCCGACTACCGCACGAATGTCGGCGTGAATGACGGGTTGGACACGCTCATCGGCATCGAGGACGTGGTCTTTGCCGATTTCCACCTGCCGATTGGTGAACTGGGCTCCTTTGGGCGCACGCAAAGCCGTGATGGCACCTATCGCTACATTCACGTCGGCACCTCCAACGTGTTCTTCCGCGATCCGGATGGCAATCTGGTGAATGACGAGAACGGCAATCCCATCATCCAGCGCGCCACCATCGAAGATGACATCCTGATCGGGGATCGCGGATTTGACGATCTGCGCAGCGGTGAGGGACGCGATCAGCTGACCAGCGTGTTCAACGGCGACCAGACCGTCATCAATGTCGGTCGGCGCGGTGATTATCTGGATGGCGGCTCGGGTGCCGATACATTCTTAATCGGCAACGGCAGCGGCGGTTGGGACATCGTCATGGGCGGCGACGGCGAGGATTCGGTCGTCTATCGCCAGATGAGTTCCGGCATCAATGTCTTCATGGCACATGGTGGAGACTCCGCCATTTTCCGGCCGAACTCTGTCAACATCCACGTGGATTTTGACGGGCGCGCGCTGGCAAACCCGAACACAGTCTATTCCGGCATCCTGAATGATATTGACGCGGTTGCCGGTCGTATCCGCGATGTCGAACACATCAACGGCACCGAGCATGACGACATGTTCTGGGGCACCGAAGCCGCCAACAAGATCAATGGCGGTGGCGGCTCTGATCACCTGCGCGGGCTGGGTGGCAACGACACGCTGCTGGGCGGGGGCGGCAACGATTTCCTGGTGGGCGACCGTGGCAATGACCTGCTGATCGGTGGCACGGGGACAAACCAATACGCGGGCGGTTACGGCAATGACACGATCCTGGCCACCAATGATGACCGGGCCGAGGTCTACTATACCTCCAGCGATCAGACCGATCTCTATTTCCACCGCTTCGACTTCGTAGACTTCGAAACCACCGGATACCTGTCCAACCGGCTGGACATGCCGTTCGGCATCCACGTTCAGGCAACGGACAAACCCGGCGAACAACTGGTCTCCAAGTTCTCGGGCGGGCTGGCCTTTGGCCAACGGATTGGCGAAGACCTGGTGCAGGGTGCGGATTGGCTGTTCGGCTCGGTCGGCGGCGACCGCATCACCGTGGCCCGGGATACCTCGCAGAGCATTTGGGGCGGTGAAGGCAATGACATCATCCACGGCGGTTCCGGCATTTCGCACTCCCGGCTCTACGGCGGGCGCGGCAACGACCAATTCACCAGCCGTACCGGCAGCGAGGACTCCATTTATGGTGGCGCTGGCAGCGACCTGATCACCATTGCCGGGGACACCGGCGTCGAAGGCGATGTGCTGTTGGGCGATGACGGGCGCGCGGGTGCCCTGCCCGGTATCGACGTGATCGACCTTAGCGCCAGCAACTATTCCTGGCAGCTGTATCTGAATATCGGCTCAGGGCGCGCGGTGGGCGGTCTGGTCTCCAAATTCCCGATCAGCGCCGCCGATGCGTCCGATCCGCGGTTCATCCAGCCGACGCTGGGCGTCAACGGCGTGGTGCGCAAGCAACCCGGCGTGACGGTTCCGGGGGAAACCTATCCGGGCGTGCCGTTTGAATTGCGGGTGCCGGACGCCAATACCGAAGAACCCGGCGGGCGCAGCGCTGCCTTTGGTGAATTCGAAATCATCCGGGGCTCGCAGCATCGCGACATCTTTGCCGTAGCCGACCCCGATCAGGCGATAACCGTCTACGGCAACGGCGGTGCGGACGTCCTGTTCGGGGGCCAGCAACAGCGGGACCGGCTGTTTGGCGGTGCTGGCGATGACGTACTGGGCACCTACAATCAATCCTACAGCACCGATCCCGATGTCTCCTATTTCGACGCCAATATCGTGGCGCTTCTGGATGGCGGCGAAGGCAATGACCTCTTTGTTGCCGGGGACGCGCGGGAAACCTTCGTGGGCGGCAGCGGCATTGATGAGCTGACCTATGAAGTCAGCCGGGATGCCGTGACCGTGAACCTTGCCACCGGCTATGCCGAAGGCGGCTATGCGTCCGGCGACCAGTTGAGCGGAATCGAGAATCTGACCGGGTCGCAGAACGACGACAGCCTGACCGGCGATAGCGGCGACAATCTGCTGCTGGGCTGGCTGGGCGATGACACGCTACGCGGGGGCGACGGCGATGACGCGCTGTTCGGCGATGAGGGCAATGACGCCCTGTTTGGTGAAGGCGGCAATGATATTCTGCATGGCGGCAATGGTGGCGACACTCTGGATGGCGGCGACGGCATCGATCTGGCCACCTGGGACCTCTACCAGGAAAACCCCAAAGGCGGTGTGAACCGGCTGACCAATGACACTGCGGGCGTAACCGTCGATCTGGAGACCGGGACCAGTTCGCGTGGGGACACGTTGATCAATATCGAAAACCTGACCGGCGGGGTCGGCAACGACTCACTGACCGGGGACGGGTTGGACAACGCGCTGACCGGTGGTGTCGGGGATGACACGCTGACCGGACGCGCTGGCAATGACGTCCTGACCGGCGGGCTGGGCGATGACAGCCTGCTGGGCGGGGATGGCGAAGACTGGTTCAGCGGCGGCGCAGGTGACAATACCATCGATGGCGGTGCCGGGCGGGATTACCTGGACTATGGGATTTTGACCTACGGGATCACCGTGATCCTGCCGGACGCCGGGGCGCGCGCCGGGATGAGCACCGGGCTGGTGACCAGCCATGTCGCCCTTGACCGGACGGTCTGGACCGACAGCCTGCAACAGATCCAGGATCCGCTTGGGGCATTGGGCGACACGATCTGGGGCGGCACCAGCGAAACGCGCTTCACCCAGGAAACCGTGTCGGGAACACCGCAGGATCGGGATCCGATCACCCCCGAACAGCTGTTCCGCCTGCTGAACCCAAGCTTTGCGCAGACCCCCTCGGATCTGGATGAAGTGCGCTTCCTGCCCGATGATCTGGACCTCCTGCCCGCGCAGGAATTCACCATCATCGACTCCTTCCACGCGGCCAGTGACGAGTTTTCGAACATCGAGGTCATTGCCGGCGGCGCAGGCGATGATGATTTCCTGGGCAATGCGCAGGACAATGAATTCCACGGCAGTGGTGGCGCCGATATCATCCGCGGCGGTCTGGGCACGGACACCTCCAGCTATGAACGCTCGGAAATGGCGGTTTCCGTGGATCTGGGCGCAGGAACCGCCACGGGGGGCGATGCCGAAGGGGATGTCCTGTCAGGGATCGAAAACCTGCGCGGCAGCGCCTATGACGACCGGCTGGCAGGGGACGCCGCCGACAACCGGCTGGAAGGACATGGTGGCAATGACACGCTGAGCGGTGCCGGCGGCACGGACACCGCCGTGTTCGGCTATGCCAGCACCGATGTCATCGTTGCCCGAACACAGACCGGCGTGCGGATCATCGTGGCCGATGGCGGGACCATCCTGTCGGATGTGCACGTTGCGGATGATGTGGAGTTCTTCGAATTCTCCGACGCCACGCTGACCCGCGCGCAGGTTGCAGGACTGATCATCGCCGGAACCGGCGCGGACGAACGGCTGATCGGAACGGATATCGCCGACAACATTCTTGGTGGCGGCGGGGCCGACACGATCGAAGGTCGGGCCGGCAATGACGAGTTGCTGGGCGAAGCGGGCCCCGACAGCCTGGAGGGTGAGCTGGGCAATGACACGCTGCGTGGCGGAGCCGACAATGACCATGTTCATGGCGGCAGTGGCGCTGATTTGCTGGACGGCGGCCCCGGTCGCGATCATTTCATGGGCGGCATCGGGAACGACACCTTTGTCGTGGATCAGACCGATGAAATCACCGTGGAACGGCCCGGCGAAGGGCGGGATCTGGTCCGAGCCTCTGCGTCGGTCACGTTGCAGGACAATGTCGAAGATCTGGAGCTCACCGGGGATCAGGCGCTGAACGGCAGCGGCAACACCCTGTCCAACCGTCTGACCGGCAACACCGCAGCCAATCGGCTGGATGGGGCTGGAGGCAATGATACGCTGGACGGTGGAACCGGTCAGGACACGCTGGTCGGTGGCTTCGGGGATGATACCTATTTGCTGCATCTTGGTGATGAGACGATCGTCGAAAACGACCAGGCCGGCACCGACACCGTGGTCATCGACCGTGACTATGGGCTTGGCAGCAACCTTGAAGGGCTGCGCCTGACAGGGTTGGACGATCTGCTGGGCACTGGCAATTCCCTGGACAACATGCTGGAAGGCAACGACGGGGCGAACACGCTGCGCGGGCTGGATGGCGATGACCTGATCATCGCAAGCCTGGGCGACGACCTGTTGCTGGGCGGCACCGGAAACGACACGCTGTCCTTTGACCTGACAATGGCCGAAGCCACCTTTGACTTCGATCATCCCGATTACGTGCTGATCCACTCCAGCCTGGGGACCGATCGCGCAGAAGACTTCGAGATGTTCCGCTTCTCGGATCAGGAGATCCTAGTCTCCGACCTCCGGAATATCGTGATACCGGATCAGACCGTTCAGCTGTTTGCGGGGGACTACTTCGAAAGCCGCTATGCCATCGACAACTCCCGCGAAGGCGGCGGGGCACAGTTCCTGAACATCGGAACAGCCAGCCAGGGCTCCAACCAGGGCAACCAGCTCCACTTTACCACCGCCTTCGAAAACGGCGGAGGTCGGGCGCATTTCCAAGGCAGCGGTTTCCTGAACCTCGCAACCGCCACAGCCAATGCGCTGCGGGTGGATTTCAGCGGTGGCAACACCACGATGATGAGCCTCGACAGGTTCTCTATACCGCTGCTCGATATGATCGACGCGCCCTGGTATTTCTATGAAACCAATGTCTTCCACGGAAATGACCGGTTTGTCGGCTCCTATCACAGCGACACATTGGTCGGATACGCTGGCGACGACACGATGTTCGGCGGGTTGGGCGACAAGGAACAATATGACGTCTCCGACACCAGCAATATCCCCAGCCCGACCCCTTCAACCATCCGGACCCCGGGGCGGATTGCCGACCGGCCCGAATATCTGGTCAACGACGGGGATGACATCCTGCATGGGGAAGCAGGCAATGACCTGATCGACGGCGGGACCGGCAATGACACACTGATGGGGGGCATCGGCAATGATCAGCTGTGGGGCGGCGGCGTGTCCGGCCGCAAGCGCAATGACAGTGATCCCGAAAGCTTGCGTGACGTGGGCGCCGACCTGCTGGATGGCGGAGATGGCGATGACACACTGGATGGCGGCGGCGGCAATGATACGCTGATTGGGGGTGCCGGGGCGGACAGCTTTGTTCTGACCATGGGCATGGGCAACGACACCGTACGGGACTACGAACAGGGTCTGGACCAGATTGACGATTCCGCGCTCAGCCAGACCGAGCGCAATGCCATCGTGGACAGCACGAGCAATGGCATCCGCACCCTGACCCTGAGCGATGGGTCCACGCTGACCCTGATGCCGGATGACGGCAACGACGCGCCCACCGGTGATGTGCAGCTGATCGGAGAGGCCAGGCAAGGCCAGCGTCTGACCGTGGACAGCTCGGCTCTGCGCGATGGCAACGGACTGGGCACCCTCTCCTATCGGTGGCAGCGCGACGGGGTCGACATTCCGGGCGAAACGCAGGAAACGCTGCGGCTGACGCAGGATGATGTCGGGCATCGCATCACCGTCGTCCTGAGCTATCGCGATGGCGGCGGGAATGATGAGATGGTCGTCAGCCTGGCCAGCCCACAAGTCCAGAACGTCAACGACGCCCCGAATGGCACCGTTGAACTGCTTGGATCAAACCGTGTTGGCGAAAGCCTTGAGCTCCGCTTTGTCGGGCTGCAGGACCCCGATGGTTTAGGTGTTCTGCGCTACGAATGGCATCGCAATGGCACGCCCGTACCGCTTGCAGATCAGGGCAGCTACGATCTCACCACGCTTGACGAAGGCGCCCGCCTGTCGGCCCGCGTCACCTATGTGGATGGCTACGGGCGGACCGAAGAGCTGTTGACTGCCCCCTCCGATCCGATCACGCCGGCAATTCCAACGATCACCGGCACCGAAGCCTCCGAAGGTCTGAACGGCACCGGCGCGGCAGAGCAGATCAACGCTCTTGGCGGGTCTGATTGGATCAACCCGGGCGGTGGCAGCGACACGATCGACGGCGGGCCGGGCAACGACATGGTGTCCTTCGCCAACCTCGGCATGTTGCCCGGGCAGCGCAACGTGGATTACCGGCTGGACATCGACCTGGGCGCGGGCACCGGGCGCAGCTTCGATGACAGCGAACAGCTGATGTTTACCAATGTTGAACGGATTACCGGTACCATCTACGGCGACCGGATTCGCGGCGACGACGGCGACAACCAGCTGCGCGGGCTGGGGCACTACGA
>JALEGX010000161.1 GCA_022763485.1 Paracoccaceae bacterium
CATCGGCGGCTCCTCCGGGTATACAGGGGCCCTGACCGATCTGCGCGGCGGTGCCGGTCGCGACACGGCCGAGTTTTTCCTGACGGCCTCGGATGTGCTCAGCGTCGATCTCAGCACCGGACGCTATGTGCTGAATGGCCGAACCGCCGAGTTCCGTGATCTGGAGAGCGTGCTGGTCCGCGAAGCCCGGACGACCGTCCTGGGCAGCGTCGCCGGGGATGCAATCCAGACCGGCGATCAGAATGACACCATCCGGGGCGAAGCGGGCAATGACATCATCAACGCCGGCAACGGGGACGATTCCGTGTCTGGTGGCGACGGGAATGACGTGATCAATCCGGGACACGGGTCGGCAACCGTGGACGGCGGAGCCGGTGAGGACGCCCTGCAGCTGAACTCCAAATTCCAGTGGAGCGAGACCGAGGGGCTGAACTTTGCCGACACCGACGCCCGTGGCATGGGGTGGCTGATCGACCTCTCCAGAAACCAGATCAGTTCGACCAGCGGGGCGATCACCTACAGCAATATCGAACGGTTCATCGGCGGCTGGGGGCGCGACACGCTCATCGGCTCATCGGGGGATGATTTCCTGGACGGCCACAGGGGCAACGACGGCATTGTCGCCGGCGCAGGGCATGACACGCTGATTGGCGGTCGGGACGATGATACGCTGGCTGGCGGCGCCGGCGATGACATCCTGGCCCCCGGCACCGGCCTGGACACCATCAATGGCGGCGACGGTTTCGACCTGCTGCAATTCGGCTCATCGCTGCAGGATCTCACCGTGTCCTCCGCCCTGGGCCTGGCCTCGGGGATCGAAACCGAACAGATCGAATCCCCGCCGGGATCGGGCAATATCATCACCTTTCGCTACGCCAGCTTCGACCGCTTCAGCAACATCGAACAGATCGCTTTGAGCAATCAGGCCGATGACGCCGAAGGGGGCGCCGGGCAGGACCGGATCAGTGGTCTGCTGGGGGATGACACGATTTCGGGCTTGGGGGGCGATGACACGATTTCGGGCGGCGAAGGCAATGACCTGCTGGCCGGAGACGGGCCAACCCGCCTGCCCGACCTGATGCTGCTGAACCAGGTCCTGGGTACGTCCTACCTGGGGATCAGCAACTTCACCGCCATGCCCACCACCGCGTTGACCGTGGAAATGCTGGTGCGGGCCGCACCGATCTTTCAGCCCTACACGCTGATGTCCTATGGCGTGCAGGGCTCGACGAACGAATTCACCATCATCACCAGCAACGACCATTCGACCCTGCGGCTTCTGATCAATGGCGCTGTGATCGACACAACGGTGCTGACCTCCGAACTGTATGACGGGGCGCTGCACCGGCTGTCGGTCACATGGCAAAGCCAGAGCGGCAGCCTGTCCATCTATATCGACGGGCACCAGGCCTGGAGCGAAAGCGGGATCGCGGCGGCCAGCAACCCGATCACATCCGGCGGTGTGCTGATCTTTGGTCAGGACCAGGACGGCAGCACGCCCGGTGGCGGCTTCGACCCCAGGCAGGCCTATCACGGAGCCATCGGTGACATCCGCCTGTTCAACGACATCCGCAGCGCCGAAGAAATCCGCCTGAACACGCTGCGCCCGCTGGATCCGCTTCCCGACGGAGACGCATCGCTTGCAGCAGAGTGGCGTTTTGACCGTGACACGGCCGGTGGGCAAAGCGGCGTTCCTGCTTTGCTGACCCTGTCCGGCCTTGGCACCGTCGTCGGCCATACCGATATCGAAGGCGGCGCTGGCAACGACCTGCTGACGCCCGGGACGGGGTCAGATACCGTATTGGGTGGCGGTGGAGAGGACACCGTCAGCTATGAGGAACTTGATCAGGCAATCGCTCTCAGCCTGATCTCCCAAACCACTTTCGGGACAGGTTTCACCGACGAACTGGAGTCCATAGAACACGCCCGGGGAACCCAAGCGTCCGACCTGCTGACAGGATCTGCTGGTGACAACCACCTGATCGGCGACAACGGGGATGACACCCTGCGCGGCGGTTCGGGGGATGACACCCTGGAAGGCGGGCCCGGTAACGACCTGATAGAAGGCGGATCGGGCAATGACCGCGCGGTGATCGACGATATGTTTGCCAACACATCCAGCGCGCTGGCGGCAAACGGAGCGATCTATCTGGCGTGGCAGGGTGGTATCACCATCGTTGATCAAGATGTCGAGAGTATCGAGTTCTCCGATACCGTTGTCTCACATGCCTCTGTCCGCGCCGCACCGACCCACAGCGCGGTTCAAGGGACCAGCGCAGGCGACGGTTTGCAGGGAACAGGGGCTTCCGAATTCCTGTTTGGATTTGGCGGTGGGGATTGGATTACCCCCGGAGGCGGGAACGATACAATCGACGGGGCAGAAGGGCGGGACATGTTGTCTTTTGTCAACCTGTCCAGCCGCTCCGGAGATGCCCCGCTGGGCTATCTGATGGACATCGACATGCAGGCCGGTACGGCGGTCAGCGTCGATCGGGGTGAACACAATCGTTTCATCAATATCGAACGTCTGACCGGCACAATCTTTGCAGACCGTTTTCTTGGCAGCGACGGCGATGACGAACTGCGCGGGCTGGGCGGCTACGACTGGTTCAATGCCACGCCTGGGCAGGACACGATCGATGGTGGCACGGGTCTGGATATGATCTCGTTCCTGAACTGGCGGTCAGATGCCTCAAATGTGGTCGTCGATGTGTTTTCCTCGTCCGGGCTCCCTCCGACCGGAGCACAGACCTCTGGCGTTGTTGTGGATTTGGCAAACCCCGCCAACAACACCAACCTGGCGGCTGGGCTGACTATAAGTGGGGTCGAACGGGTCACCGGCTCAAGTCGTCAGGACGTGTTCTATGGTGATAGCGGCCAGAACGATTTTCGCGGCCTGGGTGACTACGACTGGTTCGTGTCCTCCACGGGCGGCCGTGAGCGCTACTTCGGCGGTGACGGGCTCGACACGGTGACGTATTTCAACGCAGCCAGCGGTGTGGTGGCCAACCTGCGCAACGGGGCGCAGGTGAACGGCCGCGAGACAGGATACGGAACCGGTGGTGTTGCGGCACGGGACCTGTTCTTCGAGATCGAGAACCTGGTGGGGTCCCGGTTCAACGACAGCCTGACCGGCAGTTCCGAACGCAACCAGCTGAACGGGCTGGAGGGCGATGACATGCTGTTCGGCTATGGCGGCGTGGATTACCTGATGGGCGGGGCCGGCAATGACACGATCAACGGCGGCGCGGGGTCGGATTACGCGCTCTTCACTGGCGACTCCACCGAGTACAGGCTGATCCGCTCGGGGAACACGGTGACCGTTTCGGGCACCGATGGCACGGACAGGCTGATCGACGTCGAGTATTTCCGTTTCGAGGACACAGACATCAGCATCTGGAGCCTGTGACGCGCGCATCCCTCCAAGGCACGGCGGCGGGGCGTCCCCGCGCCGCCGACGCCGCCCGATCCCTTACTGAGGGCGCAATGGAAAGACGCTCAGCCGCCCTCCTTGCGCAACGGACACCTCCGCCTCAATCGCATACATCTTTCGCAGGGTGTCCGGGGTCAGGACGGTGCCCGGCGCCCCCGCGCTGACCTTGTGGCCACCCCCCAATCCGATCATGCGGTCGGCATATTGGGCCGCAAGGTTCAGATCATGCATCGCAACGCCGATGACCGTGCCCTCCTGCGCCGCAACCTCACGCAGTTTCTCCAGCACGATCAGCTGGTGACGCAGATCCAGCGCTGCGGTCGGTTCATCCAGCAGAAGTACGCGCGGTTTGCGAAACAAAGCCTGAGCCAGGAACACCAATTGCCGCTGCCCGCCGCTGATTTCATCCAGCTGACGGGCCTGAAGTGCAGACAGGTTGAAGGCTGCCAGCATCTGTTGTGCCTCTTCAACAAGGTCGGCAGGCAGGCGCAGACCCAACCTGCCAAGCCGCCCCAGCAGCACCACCTCCAGCACGGTCAGGGATGAATGCGCGCTGGTGTCCTGCGGCATATAGGCGATCTGGCTGCGCCTTTGGTCCGGGGTCAGGCGAGCTTCATCCAAACTCAGGTTGCCCCGGGCAGGCAGCAACCCAGCCAAGGCCTGCAGAAAGGTGGATTTTCCCGCCCCGTTGCACCCGATCAGAGCCGTCACCTGCCCATTGGGCCACAGATCGGTGACACCACGGATGACGGAATGCGCGCCATGGCTGACCGACAGATTTTCGATTCGTAAGCTCACCAATGCCTCCTTTGTCCGCGCAGGATGAGGAAGAACAGGAACGGGACCCCGATCAGCGCGGTGACAATTCCAATGGGGATGACGCCACCCGGAGAGATCAGCTTGGACAGGACAGAGGCCCCGGTCATTGTGATCGCGCCCATCAGCGCCGCCATGGGCAGAAGCAGGCGCTGATCTTCACCCACCAGCATCCGGGCGATATGCGGCGCAACCAGACCAACGAAACCGATGGTTCCGACAAAGGCGACAGCCGCCGCCGTCAGCAGGGCCACCACCCCAAACAGTTTGATCCGCAACCGGCGGACATCCACACCAATCGCGGCGGCGCGCGCATCCCCAAGGCGCAAGGCGGTCAGCTGCCAAAGGTTCGGCAGGACGATCAAGCTGGCAAAGGCAAACACCCCGCCCACCACCGGCACGTTGTTCCAGCTTGCCTTGAGCAACGACCCGAAAAGCCAGAAGACAATGGCCTGCAGCACCTCAGGCGCCGCAAGGTACTGCACCAGGGATTGCGCTGACTGGAACATGAACAGGGTGGCGATCCCTGCCAACACCATGATCTCGGGTCGCATCCCGCGCATGCGGGAAAAGGCGAACACCAGCCCCGCCGCCACAAGGCACATCGCGAAGGCCGCCAGCGGGATGGTCATCCCGGGCAGAACCGGCAAGGAGAGGCCGGTCAGAATGGCCAGAGCCGCGCCAAACCCGGCCGCTGCGGAAAACCCCAGCGTGTAGGGGCTGGCCAGCGGGTTGCCCAGGATGGTCTGCATATGCACCCCAGCAGTGCCCAGCGACATGCCGACAAGGATGGCCATCAGCGTCATCGGCAGCCGGATATCCTGCACGATCACACGGATCATCGGGTCAACCTGATCTGGGGCGAACAGGCCGGTCACCACCTCAGACAGTCCCAGCATCGCAGGCCCGGTCAGGATGTCCGCCACGACCAGAACGCAAAGCACCGCGATGGCTCCGGACAGGCGCGTGACACGCCGCAGGGCCATCTTTCGGTAAGGCAAGGTGTGCCCGGCGTCCGGGGCGGCATTTGCCACCCCGTCCAGAGGTGCGGGAACCGCCCCTTGCAGGGCCGGCATCAGCTGCCCCCGCCGGGCAGGACCGTCATGTAGGTCCCATCGAAGGTCACGGGCATATAGGTGGCAAAGAACCGATCCAGCGCCGCCTGCGGGTCCATGTCCGCGAACTGTTCGGGATACATCACCTTGGCCAGATATTGCAGGAACGCGTAATCATAGAGCGTCCGATTGCCACCGTGATAGATGCCGATGACCTTGCCGTCCTTGACCGCGTCCAGTCCGTCCCAACCCGGGCGATCCAGATAGGCAGCCATCCGGTCATGGGTCAGCGCAGTGTCCACGCCCGGTCCCATGATGACCGCCTGATCCCGGCCAGCCCAGCCCGACCCGGCCAGCATGATCACCTGCGGGTTCTGCGCCAGCACGTATTCCGGGCTCAGCTTGCCCCATTTGCTGATCTGACCGTTGGCAATGTTGTTGGCTTTCAACTGGTCGATCACGCTGCCCCATTGGGTCCCCGCGTAGGAATTGTCCACCGTGTCCCGGCCCTTGCGCGCCAATTCCACATAGACCTTGGGGGCCGCACCTTCGGGAAGCTGCGCAAGCCGGGTTTCCACCTCGGCAATGGCGGCGGCATATTCTTCCGCCAGTCGGGCTGCGCGCTCTTCCTCACCCATCAGCTGGCCTAGAAGCTGGGTGGATTTCACGTGCATGTCCACGGTCTGGGCGTTGTAGTCCAGAACTACAATCGGAATGCCCGCCGCCTCCATACGGTCGGCCATGTCACCAAGCGTGCGGTATTGCCACGCGGCCAACACCGCGACGTCCGGCCGGGCCGCGATGGCGGCTTCCAGCGAGAAGGTTCCCGCATCGACCTCCCCCACATCTGCAAGCTGTTCCAGGCGCGGAATGGCTGCGGCGTAGGTCTGCCATTGCAGGTTGCGCCAGCCTTCCCAGGTGTCTTTTGAGATCGCCACAACGCGGTCATAGGCCTCGGGTCCGGCGACGGCCATGAAGTCTTCGAAATAGAACCCCAGCAGGATGCGCTGCGGGTCTTCCGGCACGTCGACGGTGCGGCCCAATGTGTCGGTCAGGGTGATGTTGTCAGCCCAGACGGGCATGGCGAAAGACGCCGCCAGAGCGGCCGCGGCAACGCCGCGTGCGAGTGTTGTGAACATGATTTTTCCTTTGATTCACTCAAGATACCGGGCTGCACAACCATGCAGTCCCGGGCGTTTCATCAGATTTTGAGAGTGATCAAAGGACAGGAGGGGCGCGGCTGTGATACTCCGCTGCAAGGTACAGAGGCTCAATGGGCGGGGCCGCAACCGGCAGCCGCAACTGAAACTCTCTGGCAAGTTCGATCCAACCGATATCACCGCGTGCCGCGGTATCCGCAACCAGCCCGAAGGACTGGCACCAGTCACACCCGTGGGCCTCCACGACTGGCTCCACCGGTTCCCCGGTTTCCAGATCAATGGTCACCTCCTGAACGCCGAACGGCGTACAAAGCTCCACCTGCATTGCATTGGCGGGCGAGCCGACCATGATCCCGGACATCGCGAACTGGATGAACAGCCACGTCAGTGCTGGAAACAGCAACCCAAGTTTATGTGCCGGTGAGGATTTCAAAGGATCTCCGAACGTCTTGCTCGCGCCTTGATGGCAGGTTCGCCCGTCTTCCGCAATGCGCCAGATCAAGCAACGTGGCGGCCGATTGCCGAACCCGCTGCCCCCCTTTCGAGGCTGGGTGACGCGCTGGTTGCCACCGCAAAGACCCTGCACTAAGGTCCGCTTCATGCCACTGTTGCGACAAATGCTGTCCGCGCTTGCGATCCTGCTCCTGACGCTGGTCATCGGGGTTGGGGACGCTGCGCATGCGTTGTCGCAGGACAGCAGCGGGGGTCATTGCGCCGAACATATGGTGCAAGGCGATATGACGATGGCGCTGACGGATCCTGCTGTTGAACCTGCCGGTATGCCGTCCGGAGCCGGCACATTATTGATGGACGACGGATGCTGTTCTGCCTTCTGTCAGGTGCTGGTGTTCCTGCCGCGCCAGTCGGATGCCCCCGTCCCAGAGCCTGCGACCCTCACAACATGGCAGATCGATGATCTTTCGGCGCTGGAAGGGCCCGAAAGCCCGGATCGCCCCCCTATCCTGTGACACAGATCCCGCCCAAGGCACCGCGCGTGTTTTGGAGTGCTTCAACTGCTGAATTCACCGGATAGGACCCAATCATGAAACGAACCCTACTGCTGGTGGGTGGCTGCGCCGTTGCGGCGATTGCCGCCTATGTCATCATCAACAGCACATCGGACACCCCTTCCCCATCCGCCGCAACGCCCGATGGCGCGGCAATGGTACAGATCCAGTTGCCCCCGCTTGAAGGCAACGCCGCGATCGGCCAGCGCATTTTTGACAATGCCTGTTCTACCTGCCACGGCACAAACGCCGTTGGAAAAGAAGGGGCTGGCCCGCCCCTGATCCATGTTATCTATGAACCCAACCATCATGGTGACGAAGCCTTCCAGCGGGCCGTTGCGCTGGGGGTCATGAGCCATCACTGGCGTTTTGGCGACATGCCCGCGGTGGCGGGGCTGACCCGGGGCGATGTGGCCATGGTCATCGACTATATCCGCCAGGTCCAGCGCGCCAACGGCATCCACTGAGGAACAGACAAATGAAAAAGCTAGCAACCCTTGTCCTGATGTCGACCCTGGCCACCGGTGCCTTGGCGCATTCCCGTGTGGACACCACGACCCCGGAGAACGGCGCAACACTGCCCAGCGCGCCAGCCGAAATCAGCTTCACCTTTGCGGACGACATCCGGCTGACCCGTGTTGATCTGACCCACCGGGATCAAACGTCCGTCCAGCTGGACCTTGGCGATCAGACCCGCTTTGATCGCACCTTCCGCCTGCCCTTGCAGGGCATGGGGACGGGGCTCTACCTGATTGAATGGCGGGGCCTTGGCGTTGACGGGCACGTCATGCAGGGCAGCTTCTCGTTCACGGTGGACTGACCATGCCCGACACTTTGGCAATCGCCGCGATTCTGGCGAAGCTGCTGATTTACGTCGGCACCCTGGGTGCGGTCGGGCTTGTGATCATACAGCTGATGTTTGCCGAGCTTGTCGCGCCATTGCGCCAAACCCTGCGCGTGCAAACCGTTGTTCTGGCTGGATTGGCCCTTCTGGCCTCTGCTCTCGGGTTCATGCTGGGCGGCGCGGCGCTGACCGGGGATATGGCGGGCATGACTGACATGACCATGCTGGGCCTGCTTTGGCAGACCCAGCCCGGCGATGCGTTGCAGATGCGAACGGGCGGGATGCTGTTGGTGATCCTCGGGATGGCTCTGCCCCGACACGGCAACTGGGTTTCCCTGATCGGCGGGCTTGCAGCGCTGTGGTCCTTTGCCCAGATCGGACATGTGCCCTCCATCGAGGGCACAGGCGCAAAGGCGCTGTTGCTGGCGCATCTTGTGGCTGTTGCCTTATGGATCGGGGTCCTGTCCCCACTGCGCACGCTGTGCCGCAGCCCCGAACACCTGCCCAGCGCCGCAGAACTGGGACATCGCTTTGGGCAGATTGCTGCCGTCGTTGTTCCGGCTCTGGCTCTGGCGGGGCTGCTGCTGGTCTGGATGCTGCTGGGAACGCCGCGCGCCGTGATCACCACGGGCTACGGCCAAGCGTTGTTGTTCAAGCTTGTCCTGATCGCCGCAATCCTGGGGTTGGCCGCCCGGCACAAGCTGCGCCTTGTTCCAGCCCTGCAGGATGGAAACACGCAGGCCGCGCGCCTTCTTGCGCGGTCGATAGAGATCGAAACGGCCCTTTTTCTGGTCGTCCTTACAACCACCGCTACACTTACCAGTGTACTGACGTTGCCAATGTGAGGCATCCCATGAACAGACGAGACTTTCTGCTTACGACAGGCGCGGCCGTCCTGGCCCCCTACTCCATGAGCGCATCCGCACAACAGGTTTTGACCGCACAGCCCGTCAAGGCCCAGATCCTGCCCGCAGGCGATCCCATGACCCAGATGCTGGGATTCAATGGCAGCACACCCGGCCCGACCCTGCGCACCAAACAGGGCGAGCTCTTTGACATCCGTTTCGACAACCAGATCGATCAGGGGTCAGCCGTGCATTGGCATGGGTTGCGTATCGAAAACGCGATGGATGGCGTGCCCGGCATGACCCAGCCGATGGTCGAACCCGGCGGCGCCTTCACCTATCGCTTTCGCGCCCCGGATGCCGGCACCTACTGGTATCATTCCCACAACCGCTCGTCAGAGCAGGTGGCGCGGGGGCTCTATGGCCCGCTGATCGTAGAAGAGACCACGCCCCCCGATGTCGATCACGATCTGATCGTGATGATCGACGACTGGCGGCTGAGCGAAGACGGAGTGCTTTTCGGGGACTTTGAGAATCTGCACGATCAGGCCCATTCGGGGCGGCTGGGGAATTTCGCCAGGGCGCTGGTTGAACCCGAAACGCCGGTCAAGCGCGGGGACCGGGTGCGGTTGCGGCTGATCAATGTCGCCACCGACCGGATTTTCCCGGTCGAGATCGCGGGCATCGACGGCAAGATCGTTGCGCTGGACGGCATGCCGCTGAACGCGCCGCAAGACGTCGCGGAACTGGTACTGGCCCCCGCGCAACGGGTGGACATCCTGGCGGATATCGCAGCGGAAGACCGCATTTCCTTTGTCTTCCCGACGCGCGGCGGTCCCTACGAGCTGGGCGAGATCCCGGTTGCGGGCGAAAACACCACCCGTTCCCCCACACCGATCCCGGCCTTGCCCGCCAACAGGACCGCAACGCCGGACCTGAGCGACCCGGTGCGCCTGACGCTGACCATGGAAGGCGGGGCCATGAGCCAGCGGATGCGGCAAGGCCTGATGAGCGAAGGGATCTGGGCCTTCAACGGGCAATCGGGCATGACCGATACCCCGCTGCATAGGTTTGAAAGGGGGCAGACGGCGGTGATCCGGATGGTCAACGACACCCGGTTCCCCCATGGGATCCACCTGCACGGGCACCATTTCCATGAGCTGGATCCGGACGGCGCACTGGGCGCGCTTCGGGACACCAGCCTGATCAACCCCGGTCAATCGCAGGACATCGCCTGTGTCTTCGACAATCCGGGCAAATGGCTGATGCATTGCCACATGCTGGGGCATCAGGCCGCCGGGATGAAAACCTGGGTGGAGGTGACATGAAGCGCCTCCTGCTCCTGATTGCTTGCGGCCTTGCAAGTTCCGCCATGGCCGATCACGAACTGGACGGACGCGACCTGGCAGATGGCCGGGCGCTTTACGGCGACTATTGCGCGGTCTGTCATGGTGACAACCTGCAAGGCCAGCCCGATTGGCGCACGCCGGATGAAAACGGCCTGCTGCCCGCGCCGCCGCATGACGAAACCGGGCACACCTGGCATCACGACAATCAGCTTCTGTTCGACTACACCCGTCTTGGCGGAGCGGCGGCGTTGGCGGAGCGCAGGGTCACCGGGTTTACCAGCGGTATGCCCGCCTTCAGCGACACGCTGAGCGACGCGGAAATCTGGAACATCCTGGCCTATATCCGCTCAACCTGGCCGGCGCGGGTGCAACAGATCCAGGCGGCACGCAATCCCGCTCATGACTAGCGCCCGCCCCTTTGGCCGCCTGCAACACAGGGCCAAACACCGTCACATCCCACCCCAACCGGGTGGGGTGTGACCGCCTCTGACGGACTCGTGTTTGCAAACGACAGGACGTTTGGGCATTTTGTCGGGATGGACGCCTTACCCTTCACACATAACACCCTGTTGGTGATTATGGCCTGCCTTGTGGCGGTCGTTGCCGGATTCACCGGCCTTTCGCTGACGCGCAGCCTGTCCGAGCGGCCGGTGTTTGAGAAGAAAGTTTCCATTGCGCTGGCCTCGGTAGCGCTTGGCGGCGGGATCTGGGCCATGCACTTTATCGCGATGCTGGGTCTGCAGCTGCCGATCCTCTATCACTATGACGCTGCGATCACTCTGGTATCTGCCCTGACGGCCATTCTGATCGTGGGTGGGGCTTTGATTCTGCTGCATTTTACCGAGCGTACCCCGGTGGTGATCACCCTGGCTGGTGTGGTGTTCGGCGTTGGTATTCTGGTCATGCACTACATCGGTATGGCAGGGCTGGAACTTTGCCGTGCCGTCTACACCCCCTTTGGCCTGATCGTGTCTTCCATCGTGGCGATCGGCCTGTGCGTGCTGGCGATCTGGGTCGCCTATGGGCAACGCACCAACCGCAACATCCTGTTGGGGACATTGTGCTTTGCAGCGGCAGTCAGCGCCGTCCACTTTCTGGCCATGTCGGGCACACGGTTTGTCGCGGTCCCAAATGTCACGGAATTCGGTCCCCGCATGAGCAACGAGGTGCTGGCGATCGGGGTCATCTTCTTCAGCTTCGTGATCTTCGGGGCCTGCCTGTGGGTCAGCGTCACCTATCTGGTCCGCGAAGATCCCGCCCCCGACGTTGTGGCGGTGGAACCTGCTCAGGACAGAACGCCGCCCTTGCAGATCCCCTGCGAGCGCGATGGCGGCAAGGTCTTTGTCTCGCCCGCCGACGTGTTGTTCCTGCGGGCCGATGGTCACTACACCCAGGTCTATACCGGGGATGAGCGCCTGTTCTGCGTCTGGCCCGTGACTGAGGCAACCAAACGCCTGGTGCCCGCGGGCTTTCTGCAAACGCACCGCAGTTACCTGGTCAACCCGAGCCATGTGGCCCGGTTCGAACGCAGCAAGGACAAGGGGCGCTGCATCTTTCTGGGGGATGGTGTTCCGCCCGCCCCCGTGAGTCGCTCCAAGCTCAAGTCGATCCAGGATGCGCTGGCTTCGCAGGTCGGTGCAATTCGTGCAGGCTGAGGCGCATTTCGTGCAAAATACCTGTTTTTCATTGATTTATTGAAGCCTCCACCTCCGGGCGTGTGCCCTTCTCTCTCCCAGCCAGAACATTTGCTTGAAGGGAGGAGAGCCGATGATTCCAGCGGCGTTCGAGTATCACAGGCCCAAGGATATGGCAGGCGTGCTGTCGATCCTGGCAGAGCACGGCGATGACGCGCGTGTGGTGGCGGGAGGCCACAGCCTGATCCCCATGATGAAACTGCGAATGGCTGACGTGCCGCACCTGATTGACCTTCAGGACGTCGGTGGCCTGTCGGGTATCGAGATCAGCACAGACAGCATTCGGCTGGGCGCAATGGTGACCCAGCACGATCTGATCAACCACGCGGGCCTTGAAGAAGCTGCACCCATCCTGCGCGAAGCGGCGTTGCAGATCGCCGACCCACAGGTGCGCTACATGGGCACCATCGGCGGCAATGTCGCCAATGGCGATCCGGGCAACGACATGCCGGGACTGATGCAATGTCTGGATGCCACCTTCACCGTGGTCGGGCCGGACGGCGAACGCCAGGTGCCCGCACGGGAGTTCTATGAGGCCGCCTATGTCACGGCCCGCGAAGACGACGAGGTGCTGACCTCTGTCCATTTTGCGCTGCCCAAGGGCGGCTACGCCTATGAGAAGCAGAAACGCAAGATTGGTGACTACGCCACTGCCGCCGCAGCCGTGCAGATCATCAAGGAGAACGGCACCTGCACCGCCGCCTCGATCGCGATGACCAACCTCAGCGACACACCGATCTTTTCCGAGGCCGCCGGGGCCGCGCTGATCGGCTCTGCCGTGGATGCAGCGGCGCTGGATGCCGCGGTTGCGGCCATGACCGGTGACATCGACCCGACCGAAGACAACCGGGGTCCCGTCGCTTTCAAGAAACACGTGTCTGGCGTGATCCTGCGTCGCGCCATTGAGCGCGCCTGGTCGCGTGCCTGAGGAATCCAAGATGACGAAGAAGCAACATTACACGATCACGGTGAACGGCAAGCAGGAAGAGTTCCTGGCCGAACCACGCGAGCTGCTGATCTATACGCTCCGGGAGCGGCTGAATATCACCGGTCCCCATATTGGCTGTGAAACCTCGCACTGCGGGGCCTGCACGGTCACCATTGACGGCAAATCGGTGAAATCCTGCACCATGTTCGTGGCCCAGGCCGACGGCAAGGAGATCACCACCATCGAAGGCATCGGCGGTCCGGACGCCCTGCATCCGCTGCAGGCGGCGTTCAAGGAACACCACGGGCTGCAGTGCGGCTATTGCACGCCAGGGATGATCACCCGCGCGACCAAGCTGCTGGAAGAGAACCCCAACCCGACAGAGGAAGAGATCCGCTTTGGCATGGCCGGCAATATCTGCCGCTGCACCGGGTACCAGAACATCGTGAAATCCATTCAGGCCGCCGCGGCCGAGATGAATGCAGCCAAGGAGGCGGCAGAATGAAAGACGAAGTAACCAGCCGCGACGAACGTATCGAAAACCTCAAGGGCATGGGCTGCTCGCGCAAGCGGGTGGAGGACGCGCGCTTTACCCAGGGCAAAGGCAACTATGTCGATGACATCAAGCTGGACGGCATGCTGTTCGGTGACTTTGTCCGCTCCCCCTACGCCCACGCAAGGATCAAGAACATCGACACCGCAGCGGCGCTGGCGGTGCCCGGCGTTCTGGCCGTGTTGACGGCGGCCGATCTGGAACCGCTGGGGCTGCACTGGATGCCGACCCTTGCAGGGGACAAGCAGATGGTTCTGGCCGATGGCAAGGTGCTGTTTCAGGGTCAGGAGGTCGCCTTTGTCGTCGCGGAGGATCGCTATGCCGCGGCCGACGGGATCGAGGCGGTCGAGGTCGACTACGAAGAGCTTCCGGTGGTCGTCGACCCGTTCGAGGCAATGCAATCCGACGTGGTCCTGCGCGAGGATCTGGTGGCCGAGGATGGCTCGCTGCCCGATGGGGCGCATGGCCCGCGCAAGCATCACAACCACATCTTCACCTGGGAAGCCGGCGACAAGGATCCGACCTTTGAGGTGATAGACAGCGCCGAAGTCGTGGCCGAAGAAACCATGTATTATCATCGCACCCACCCCTGCCCGCTGGAGACCTGCGGCTGTGTGGCGTCGATGGACAAGGTGAACGGCAAGCTGACGCTTTGGGGCACGTTCCAGGCCCCGCATGCCATCCGCACCGTTGTCAGCCTGATTTCCGGCATCGAAGAGCACAACATCCGGGTGATTTCGCCCGACATCGGCGGTGGATTCGGCAACAAGGTGGGCGCCTATCCGGGCTATGTCTGCTCGGTCGTGGCCTCGATCGTGACCGGCAAACCCGTCAAGTGGATCGAAGACCGGATGGACAACCTGATGACCACCGCCTTTGCCCGCGACTATTGGATGAAGGGCCGGATTTCTGCCACGAAAGAGGGCAAGATCACCGGACTGCACTGCCATGTCACCGCGGACCACGGCGGCTTTGACGCCTGTGCCGACCCAACCAAATTCCCGGCCGGGTTCATGAACATCTGCACCGGTTCCTACGACATCCCCACCGCGTTCCTTGAGGTCGACGGCGTTTACACCAACAAGGCGCCCGGCGGTGTCAGCTATCGCTGTTCCTTCCGCGTGACCGAAGCCGTCTATTTCATCGAACGGATGATCGAAGTGCTCGCGATTGAGCTGAACATGGACGCGGCTGAGCTGCGCAGGATCAACTTCATCCGCAAAGAGCAATTCCCCTACACCGCAGCTCTTGGCTGGGAATATGACAGCGGGGATTATCACACGGCCTGGGACAAGGCGCTCAAGACAGTCGACTATGAGGGCCTGCGCAAGGAACAGGCCGAACGGGTGGAGGCCTTCAAGCGGGGTGAGACCCGCAGCCTGATGGGCATCGGCCTCAGCTTCTTTACCGAGATCGTTGGCGCGGGACCGGTCAAGAACTGTGACATCCTGGGGCTGGGCATGTTCGATAGCTGCGAAATCCGCATCCACCCCACGGGCAGCGCGATTGCACGGCTTGGCACGATTTCCCAAGGCCAGGGCCACGCGACAACCTTTGCGCAGATCCTGGCCTCGGAAATCGGGCTGCCGGCTGACAGCATCACGATTGAAGAGGGTGACACCGATACCGCACCCTACGGTCTGGGCACCTATGGGTCACGCTCCACCCCGGTTGCGGGGGCGGCCACGGCCATGGCGGGCCGCAAGATCCGCGCCAAGGCGCAGATGATCGCCGCCTATCTGCTGGAAGTGCATGATGATGACGTGGAATTCGACGTGGATCGCTTTGTCGTCAAAGGCGCGCCCGAACGGTTCAAGACCATGAAGGACATCGCCTTTGCAGCCTACAATCAGGCGATTCCGGGGATCGAACCGGGGCTGGAGGCGGTCAGCTACTATGACCCGCCGAACATGACCTACCCGTTCGGGGCCTATGTCTGTGTCATGGATATCGACGTCGACACCGGGGTGACAGATATCCGCCGCTTCTATGCGCTGGACGACTGCGGCACGCGGATCAACCCGATGATCATCGAAGGTCAGGTCCATGGCGGTTTGACCGAGGCGCTGGCCGTCGCGCTGGGTCAGGAGATTGCCTATGACGAGATGGGCAACGTGAAAACAGGCACTCTGATGGACTTCTTCCTGCCCACGGCGTGGGAGGTCCCCAATTACGAAACCGACTACACGGTAACCCCCTCTCCGCACCATCCGATTGGGGCCAAAGGGGTCGGCGAAAGCCCCCATGTCGGTGGCGTGCCCTGTTTTTCGAATGCAGTGCAGGACGCGTTCCGGGCCTTTGGCCTGCGGCACACCAACATGCCGCATGATCACTGGCGGATCTGGAAGACCGCGAATGAACTGGGCCTGCACGGCTGAGGCAATGGCGGGCGGGGCATCGTCCCCGCCCGATTGGAGACCCCTATGACTTGGACCGATCTTCAGACCGCCCTTGGGCGACAGGGCTATGTTGCCTCGGATGATCTGGCTGTTGCCCTGCATCTTGCCTTGCAGCTGGAGCGACCGCTTCTGCTGGAAGGGGCGGCGGGCGTCGGAAAAACCGAAGTTGCCCGGACCCTCAGTCAGGCCAAGGACACGCAACTGATCCGCCTGCAATGCTACGAAGGTCTGGATGCGGCGCAGGCGATCTATGAATGGAACTACCAGCGCCAGCTTCTGTCGATCCGGGCCTCTGCCGAAGACGGGGAAACCGGCAAGGCCGTGGAGCAGCGCATCTTTTCGCGGGAGTTCCTGTTGGAGCGTCCGCTGCTGGCTGCAATCACCCGCGACAAACCACCGGTGCTGCTGATCGATGAGATCGACCGCGCCGACGAAGAATTCGAAGCCTATCTGCTTGAGGTCCTGTCGGACTACCAGATTTCCGTGCCCGAGCTGGGCACCATCACCGCGACCAGCAAGCCGATGGTCATCCTGACCTCGAACGGCACGCGCGACCTGTCTGATGCGCTGCGTCGCCGGTGCCTGTATACTCATGTGGCCTATCCGGATCGGCAGACGGAACTGTCCATCCTGAAGTCGCGTTGCCCGCAGGTCGAAGACCATCTGGCCCACCAGGTGATCGGTTTTGTTCAGACGCTGCGCAAGGAAGACCTGGAAAAGACCCCCGGCATTGCCGAGATGCTGGATTTTGCGGCCGCGCTCATGGGGCTGGGAATTGCGGATCTGACAGACAACCCGGCCGTGTTGCAGGCCACGCTGACAACCTTGCTGAAAACCCAATCTGATCAGGCACAGATCACGCCAGAGGTTGCCGCGCGGATCGCGGGGAAAGCGGCATGACACGGGTGACGCGCTTTGCGGCCCGAGATCCGGGGCCGGCGGCCCGCATGACCGGGTTCATCACCCATCTGCGCCAGAATGGTCTGCGCCTTGGCGTCAGCGAAGCCGAAACCGCCCTGACGGCCCTGACCCTGGTGGATGCGCCTGACATCGAACACTGCC
Organism: Paracoccaceae bacterium; assembly: GCA_022763485.1. Taxonomy (GTDB): domain Bacteria; phylum Pseudomonadota; class Alphaproteobacteria; order Rhodobacterales; family Rhodobacteraceae; genus Aliisedimentitalea. Next base: position 17,146 of record JALEGX010000161.1, read on the forward strand.
GTATGGCCATGCGGGCGGTCTGTACTGGCTGCGCAGAAGAAGCCGACCGTTTTGATGAGCTGTTCAACAGTTATTGGCTGGACGCCGGTCGGGTGAAACAGCGCCTCATTCCCAAAAGTGATGCCTCCCCCAGCAACGATGTGCAGTCCTCACGCGACCGGTCGGGGGAAACCGCGCACTCCGGCGGCACGGCCACCACGCCTGACACGCAGGAAGGCGCGGCAGACAACGACGGGACGGGCAAGCTGATCGCCACGCGACAGAGCAACCTGAAACGTAAGGACCTGCGCGAGCTGATCCGCCCCGAAGACATCGCCGAGGCCGAAGCTGTGGCGCGCCGCATTGGGGAAGCGCTGCGGGACCGCCGGTCACGCCGACGGATCGCGGCCCGCAAAGGCGACCGGCTGCACTTTCGCAAGATCATCCGGCGGAGCCTGGCAACCGGCGGTGAGCCTCTGCACCTGTTGCGCAAACAGCGCCCGGACCGCAGCCGCAAAGTGGTGGCGCTTTGTGATGTGTCCGGCTCCATGAGTGTCTATTCACAGGTCTTCCTGGCATTCCTGGCCGGATTGATGCGCGCCGACAAGGACGCCGATGCCTATCTTTTTCACACCCGCCTGGTGCGCATCACCGAAGCCCTGCGCGACAAGGACGCCATGCAGGCCATCGGTCGCTTGTCGCTGATGGCAAACGGGTTTGGTGGCGGCACCAAGATCGGCCCGTCGCTACAACGCTTTGCGGATACCTATGCGCGGCGGTTTGTCGATGGGCGCAGCGTCGTGCTGATCCTGTCGGATGGCTATGACACCGAACCGCCCCAAGGGCTGGCCAATGCCCTGTCCAAGCTGAAGAAACGCGGATGCCGCATCATCTGGCTGAACCCGCTGAAGGGCTGGCAGGACTATGCCCCGATCGCCGGGGCCATGGCGGCGGCGCTGCCGGAAATCGACCTTTTCAAACCCGCCAACACCCTGGCGGACCTGGAAAACCTCAGACCAGAGCTGGTGACATTATGACCCCTGCAGAGATCCTGGACACAGATTTGGCAGAAACCGCACGGGCGCTGCGCGACCGGCAAGAACCCTTCGCTTTTGCCACCATCGTGCGCACAGCCGGGGCCACCGCGGCCAAACCCGGCGCCAAGGCGCTGCTCGGTGCGGATGGCACCATCCTGCAGGGGTGGCTGGGCGGCGGATGCACGCGCGGTGCGGTCAAACGGGCTGCGCTGGACGCCTTGCAGAGCGGCGCACCGCAGCTGATCTCGGTCGCGCCCGAGGACCTTCTGGCGGAACGCGGGGTCACCGCCGGCGAAGAGGTCGAAGGCACCCGCTTTGCCCGCAATGGGTGCCCCTCGCGCGGGACGGTCGATATCTTCATCGAACCCTGTCTGCCCGTGCCCGAGCTGGTGGTGCTTGGACATTCCCCCGTGGCACAGGCGCTGGCCGCTCTGGCGCCGCAATTTCATTGGTCCGTCGGCGATGCGCTGCGCTGCGAGCCGTCGGTCGCACGGCGAAGCTTCGTGGTGATCGCCACCCAGGGACAGGGCGATCTGGACGCGCTGAAATCCACGTTGGCCGCCGACCCAACTTTCGTGGCGTTTGTCGGCAGCAAACGGAAATTCGCCAGTCTTGCCGCCAAGCTTGCGGCCGCCGGCATCGCAGCGCCGGCGATTGCGTCGGTCAAGGCGCCCGCCGGTCTGGATCTGGGGGCGGTCACGCCCGAGGAGATTGCGCTCTCCATCCTCGCGCAGCTGGTTCAGGCCCGGCGTCAGACCATGGTGCAGCCCAATGCCTGAGACCCGTTTTCATCGCTGGCCGCGCGTCGGCGCGTTCCCAGCCCGCACCCCAGCATCGGAGCCTACAAGATGACCCATCTCTTCGCATGGCTGAAGAAGCTGCACGCAAAAGCCAAGATCACGCCTGAACAGGCGGACAATATCCGTTTTCCCTGTTGCTAAGAAGGACCCATCTCATGGAACTCAAGGACGAAATCATCATCAACGCCCCAAAGGAGAAGGTCTATGCCGCGCTCAATGACCCGGAGATCCTGCAGCACTGCATCCCGGGCTGCGAGGAACTGATCAAGCATTCCGACTCCGAACTGGAAGCCAAGGTCGTTCTGAAGGTCGGCCCTGTCAAAGCCCGCTTTGGCGGCAATGTGCAGTTGGATCAGAGCGGCGCGCCGGATGCGTTTTCCCTGTCCGGTCAGGGCAACGGCGGCGCTGCGGGCCACGCCAAGGGAGGCGCCGATGTCACGCTGACCGCTGACGGTGAGACGACCATTCTGCGCTATGAGGCAAAGGCCGAAATCGGGGGCAAGCTGGCGCAGCTTGGCAGCCGCCTGATCCAGAGTACAGCAAAGAAGCTGGCGGCGAAGTTCTTCAAATCCTTTGCCGACGCAATGAACGAAGACGTACCCGCCTGACGGCCGTTTTCTGCGACGCTGCCCCGCCCTGCAAACAATTGCGCAGGCGAAGCAACCCGATTTCTACACAAGTGTTTCGCCCGCGCCCGTCGCCCGGCAATCCGTGCTGTCCGAACCCCGTTCGAGCCCAAGGTCGAACACACCACTCACGTCAGGGCAGCAACCAGGCAGCCTGCACCGCACGGCGAACCGCGCGGTGCAGGTTTGGCTCAGACGAAGTCCACGCCGTTCTGGTTCATCGGCAAGGCAGTGACACGCGGGCCGGTGACCGCGATGGCATTGGCCAGGGCTGGTGCCGACGGCGGGGTGCCGGGTTCACCTGCACCGGTCGGCATTTCGGCGGAGGGCATGATATGCACCTCGATGGCACCGATATCGCCAATCCGCAGCGGCTCATAATCCGGGAAATTCGACTGATCCACGACGCCGTCGGTCAGCGTGATCTCATCGCGCATCACGTGCCCCAGACCATAGCCGATGCCGCCTTCCATCTGTGCCTTCACCACGTCCGGGTTGACCGCAAGACCGCAGTCCACCGCGCAGGTGACCTTCTCGATCTTCACGCCGTCGCTGGCGGACCCGGAGATTTCCACCACCTCTGCCACGTAGCTGCCAAAGCTCTTGTGCACGGCGATCCCCTGGCTCCGTCCCGCAGGTGCCTTGCCCCAGTTGCCCTTGTCGGCGGCCAGTTGCAGCACACCGGCCAGACGCTGCTGGTCCGCGGTGCCGCCCTTTAGAAGGGCCAGGCGGAACTCCACCGGGTCCCGTCCCGCGGCCTGTGCGGCCTCATCCAGCATGGTTTCCATCACATAGGCGGTGTGGGTATGACCGACAGAGCGCCACCACAGAACGGTGGTTGCCTTCGCGATATCAGTGAGGCCCACATGCTGGCCCGGGATCTGGTAGGGCGAGTCTCCGATCCCTTCGACCGAGCTGTGATCAACACCGTTGTGAACCAGCATCGGCTCGAACGCGGTGCCCTTGATGATCGACTGCGCCGCGACACGGTGGTCCCAGCCCGCGATGTTGCCCGCAGCATCCAGTCCGATCCGGACCTTATGCGCCACGGCCGGACGATAGTACCCGGCAGTGATGTCGTCTTCGCGGGACCAGACCAGCTTCACCGGGCGTGTCCGGTCGGTCAGCACAAACGCCAGCGCTGCTTCGACCTGATAGTCGGCGGTCGGTGTCGCCCGGCGACCGAAGGAACCGCCCGCCAGCATGGTGTTGATGCGGATCTTTTCCATCGGCAGTTGGAAGATCTCAGCCATGGCGAAATGCGGCCCGGTTGGCATCTGGGCCCCGTCGTGCAGGGTGATCCCGCCATCCTCATTGGCCTCGATGGTGCAGGTCAGCGGCTCCATAGGCGCATGGGCCAGCAGCGGGAAGTAGAAGGTCCGCTCCAGCACCGTGTCAGCGCCATCGACCAGCGCTTCGGTCGCGGCCCGGTCCGCGCCGTTGACGTTGTAGGTCGGGTCGCTGTTCACCGCCGCCATCAGCTCTTCGCGGATCTGGTCCGAGCTGCGGGTTTCGGCGGCGGAAAAATCCCAGTCCACGCTGATGGCTTCACGCGCCTGGAACGCGGCCCAGGTGTCTTCGGCATAGACCGCAACACCGGCCTTGTTGGGCAGCACTGCCGCGCGGATGTAACCCTTGACCGCCTTGGCATCGGCATCATCAAAGCCGGTGGCCAGCCCGCCCATGCGGGGGCTGCGGGCGATGACCACGACCATCTGGTTGGGAAGATGCAGGTCCATTGCGTATTGGGCTGTCCCGTTTGTCTTGGGCAGGGAATCCTTGCGCCGGACAGAGGCATTGCCGATCAGCCGGAATTCGCTTGGATCCTTCAGGCGCGGCTCGGCCGGGGCCTCCATCTGCGCTGCGGCAGCAACGAAATCGGCGATCGGGGCCTTCTGGCCTGCACCCGTGACCATGCCGTCCTCAATGGACAGCGCGCCAGCGTCTGCGCCCCAGGCCTTCGCTGCTGCGTTGATCAGCATTTCGCGGGCTGCCGCACCGGCCTGGCGATATTGCATGAAAGAATTTGCAATCGCGGTCGACCCGCCGGTGCCCTGAAACTGACCAAAGGCCAGGTTGGCATAACGCGAGGGGTCGGAGGGCGCGAATTCGTACTGGATGTCCTCCATCGAAACGCCCAGCTCTTCGGCGATCAGGGTGGTCAGACCGGTGGCCGGGCCTTGCCCTTTTTCGAAGTGCTTGACGATTGCGGTGACGGTGCCATCCGCGTCGATCTTCACAAAGGGGTTCAACTGTGCAGGTGCGGACCCAGCAGCCAGGGCACCATCGGGACGGGCCCCGACATAGAGCACGGCGGCAGCGGCGGCGGCGGATTTGAGAAAGCCGCGACGAGAAGTTTTCAGGGTCATATCAGGCCTCCATCATGTCAGATGCGCGCTGGATCGCGGCGCGGATGCGCTGGTAGGTGGCGCAACGGCAGGCGTTGCCGTTCATATAGTCGTCGATCTCTTCCACCGTCGGCTTGGGGTTATCGGTCAACAGACCAACCGCAGACATGACCTGCCCCGATTGGCAGTAGCCACATTGCACCACGTCCAGCTCGACCCAAGCGGCCTGAACGGCCTCGGCCACATTGGAGTTCAATCCTTCGATGGTGGTGATTTCCGCGCCTTCGACGTCTTCGACAAAGGTCTGGCACGAGCGCACGGGCTCACCGTCCAGATGCACGGTGCAGGCACCACATGCGGCCACGCCGCAGCCGAATTTGGTGCCGGTCAGTTTCAGTTCGTCCCGGATCACCCACAACAGCGGGGTTCCGGGTTCGGCGTCCACCTCATGGGTCTTGCCGTTCAGTTTCAAAGATAGTGCCATGGCTATGGGGCCTCCCCTTGGCTTGATCGTTGTGTTCAGGATTGTTCGAATTTGGCGAAGGCATCAGCGTGATCGGGATGCCACCGCGACAGGGCCGGACGGTTTTCAAGAATATCGCCCACGGCCCAGGCCACCCGACGCCTGTCACGCGCGGGCGTGACATCGTTGTCGGGACAAAGAATATAGAAATCACCCGCTTCGACGCGGGTCAGCAGGTGGTCGACGGTCTGTTCCGAGGTCCAGGCCGCCGCAGGTTTTTCAGGAATGTGGCGGGCGATCATCCCGGTGTAGGTGAAGCCCGGCACAAACAGATGCGCCGAGATCGCCGCCTCTGCCTGCCGCAGGTCATGGGCCAGCATCTCGGTCAGGACCTTCACGCCCGCCTTGGACACGTTGTACCCCGGGTTGCCGGGCGGCGTCGTAATCCCCTGTTTGGATCCGGTGTTGATGACCACGGCGGGCCGACCCGCGTCGATCATGCGGGGCAGGAAAGCGTGGACGCCGTTCATCACGCCAAAGAGGTTCACCTCGATCATCGCCCGCCAGGCCTCGGCGCCATGCCAGCTGCCCGAGGACACGCCGATGCCTGCGTTGTTCATCAGAACCGCCACATCCCCCAGCCCAAAGGCGGCGTCCGCCAGCGATTGAACCGCCTCTGCATCGCTGACATCGGTCGGCACGGCCAGGACCGGCGCGTCCCCCCGAACAAGACCGCGCAGCCTGTCAGCAGCCTGATCCAGCGTCTCACCGGGCAGATCGGCCAACACCACGCCCAGCCCCGCCTGCGCAAACCGCTCGGCTGCGGCAAGTCCAACGCCGCTGGCGCCACCGGTGACAACGGCCAGCCCTCCGGCTTCAAGTGCTTGCTTGTACATTCCTGATCCTCCCTGCTGTGGTCGACCGAAGGGACCGGTTACAGCCCCATCCTGTCCTTGATGCCGCTGATGAACGTCTCATCATCCTGTGCCTTGCGCGCACTCAACAGCGCTTCGGCATCCGCGCCCGCGTGATAGCGCAGCCGCGTTGTGCCATCTGTTGCGGCGGTGCGAATGACTTCGGCCACCAGTTGCGGTTCGGACGCCTGCGCCCCGAAAGCCCCCATGGCGGCCTGCATGCCCGCGACGATCGGCATGTATTCCGACATGGCTTCATCCACGGCGAAGTCAAAGGACCGGCCGCCGAAATCGGTGTTGATCATGCCCGGCTCAACGATCTTGACCTTCACGCCCACCGCTTCCAGCTCAAAGTGCAGCGCCTCGGACAGACCTTCGACGGCGAATTTGGTGCCGTGGTAAAGCGTACCCAGAGGGAAGGTCATCTGCCCGCCAATGGATGAGATGTTGATGATGGTCCCGGATTTCTGCGCCCGCATGTGCGGCAGCACCGCCTTGGTCACGGCCAGCAGGCCAATCACATTGGTGTCGAACTGGCGCTCGATCCGCTCCATCGGGAAGGCCTCAAGCGGGCCATAGGCGCCATAACCGGCGTTGTTCACCAGCACATCGATCTTGTCATGGGCGGCAAGCGCCTGATCCACCGCCTGTGCGATAGTCTGGGGCTTTGTCACATCCAGCGCGGTCACCAGCACGTTTTCCCGATCCGCCAGGTCCCCGGCGTCGGCCGGGTTTCGCATGGTAGCCACAACATTCCAGCCGTCATCCGCAAACAGACGTGCAGTGGCCTTGCCGATCCCTGACGACGCTCCGGTAATGAAAATTGTGTGTGCCATGATTTTCGCTCCAGCAATTCGGTTTCTCCAAAAGTAGAGCGCCGCCGGGCGATCCCCCTGCCCGATCCTCCGGATGATCTGCCTGATCCTCCGGGATGCCGGTATTTGCAGTTCTTTGCCTGCCCCGGCGCGCCTATAGTCAGGTCAAACAGGAGAAACGCCAATGGTACCTCAGGACCTGATTTCCGAAGTGTCCGCACATGTTCGCGCGCATGACGCACTTGAGATCGGGTGCGAAACCGGGGTGCCGGGTCTGTTCGCCTTCTCCAGCGAGCGACGGACGGAGTTTCAGGCCACGTTTTACGAGCCGGTCATGTGTCTGGTTCTGCAGGGGGCCAAGGAGGCCCATCTGGAGGACCGCACCGTGCGCTATGGGGAAGGGAAGTCGCTGATTGTCAGCCATGCGCTGCCGGTGACGGCCGGTGTGATCGATGCAACCCGCGACAAACCCTATGTCTCTTTGGCGCTTCAGCTGGATCTGGGACTGGTGCGCAGCCTCTACGATGAGATCGGTCCCCAGACCGACCCGGTTCGCGCCTCACATTCCATGAGCGTGGCTGACGGAGATGCCGGTCTGTTCGACGCTGTCGCGCGCCTGTTCCGCATGTCACAGGACCCGGTGGAGGTGCAGACCCTTGCGCCGCTTGTGCTGAAGGAAATCCACTTTCGCCTGTTGCGTGCCCAACACGGCGGGATGCTGCGCCAACTGTTGCTGCACGAAAGTCCGGCAAGCCGGATCAACAAGGCGATTGCGCTCATTCGTGAGAACTACAAATCCGCCCTGCCGGTGGCGGAACTGGCAGCAGAAGCAGGAATGAGCCAATCCACCTTTCACGAGCATTTCAAGGCCGTCACTTCCAACACGCCACTACAATACCAGAAGGAACTGCGCCTGATGGACGCCCGGCGTCAGCTGCTGAGCGGTGGCAAATCAGTGGCCTCTGTCGCTTATGATGTGGGATACGAGAGCCCGACCCAGTTCAGCCGCGAATATGGAAGGAAATTCGGGGTCGCCCCCCGAAATGAGAAAACCCCATCGGTGCCGGCCGCCCAATAGAGCCCGATCCCTTCACGGGCAGGCACGGATCCGGATCGCCCTATTGATCCATCAGATAGCCGGGGACCGGTCGCTTGGCCTCCTGCAGCAACATCGCGGCGACGGATCTGACAATCGGGCGCATGTTCGACAGATTCTTCGTAGACAATCCGTGGATACGACCGGGCAGAACACTGCCCGGAGCCAGTTCAACCAGCGTACCCGCTTGCAGCTGCGTCTTGATGAACGCCCGTGCCACCAAGGCCACCCCGGCGCCGCATTCGGCCAGTTTCAAAGCCGCCGACATCGAATTCACCCGAATTTCCCGACACTCCGGCGGCATCTGCCTGCCTGTTGCAGTGCTCCACGTCAGCCAGGACTCTCGCGATCCGATGCTTTCAATCAGGGTGCCGCTCATCCACGTGTCACCGTATTCCGCTTGGTAAGCAGGCGAGCAGACAGCCACCAGACGCTCTTCGACAAGGGGCAGGATTTGCGGGCTGGCCCCGCTTTCGACGACGAACACCAGATCGTCACGCGCGCTGCGAGTCCCGGTGGCCTGGTAATCGACCGTCATGTCGATTTTGACGTCAGGAAACCGGGCCATAAGCTGGGCCATTCGTGGTGCCAGCCAATAATCCGCAAAGGTGGGGGAGAAGCAGCCAATCGCCACGACATTTCTGCGGCTGCTGGAAAAGAGCCTGGACGTGGTGTCATGCAAGGTCGCAAGCGCTTCGCTGACTTGCGGGTAATAGGCGAGCCCTTCGTCCGTCAGCACGATATGCCGGCCCCGACGCTCGAACAGGGCCGCGCCCAGGGTCTTTTCCAGATTTCGGATCTGGATTGAAACCGCACCTTGCGACAGGCCCAATTCGTCCGCAGCCTTGGTAAAGCTCAAGGTTCGCGCGGCCGTTTCGAATGTTTCCAACCACGCCATGTTTATGTTCGAATCGCGACGCACCCCAACAACCTATTAAAAAACACTGCCCTAAACATCAAATTCTGCGACCTAAGGGGCATTTTTCTGTGTGCTAAATATGAATTATTTGTAAATCCAAACGCAAATTACCTTAGGGCAATCAATCTCAAGATATTGAAATAAAACATTTTCTCTTGAAATCTCACTGTATCCCATCCCGAAAAGTCCCGAATCTTTCACCAAACTGTCACGAACGACGGAATAGAGCGCGATCAGGCAATCACGCCTCCACTTCATTCGACGGGCCTAGGCCCGAGGGAACCTCTGATGAAAAAGTCGCTCCTCCTCTCTGCGGCCATCGCTCTGGCCAGCACCGCCGCATCGGCAGAAACCCTGCGCATCCCGCATGAGCTGGGATATGGCGGATCTGAATCGCTGGATCCGATTTCGCCGCAGCGCTTCTATGAAGCCATCCAGAACATGTATTCGCGTCTTGTCCGTCAGGGCGATGATGGCCGCCCCTCGCCCGATCTGGCGCTGAGCTGGGACGCCACCCCCGACGCCAAGGAGTGGACCTTCAAGCTGCGTCCCGGTGTGACCTTCCACAATGGCAACGCTTTCACAGCTCAGGACGTTGCCTTTTCGCTGATGCGAACCCAGTCCGAAACCATCGACAGCCCCACCAAGGGCGTGATGGAAATCATCGACCGTGTCGAAGTGGTCGACGACATGACCGCCAAGGTGGTTCTGAAGCAGACGCACGCCGATTTCCCGCTGCTGGTCATGGATTACCGCATCAAGATGCTGGACGCGGAAACCTGCGGCAACGATCTGGATGCGCTGTGCGAAAGCGGCGTCGGTACCGGTCCCTATAAGCTGGTTGAACTGGACGCCCTGGGCACCACCACCCTGGAACGTTTTGACGGCTACTACGGCGGCACGCCCGGCGTTCAGAACATGGAACTGATCGCCATCGCCGACCAGAATGCCCGCGTGGCCGCGCTGCAGGCCGGTCAGGTCGATTTCATCTATGCCCTGTCGGCCGAACAGGTTCCGCTGTTTGCCAACAACCCGAACTTCACCGTTCAGTCGGTTCCGACCGGTCGCTGGGTCGGCATGGTCATGAACACCACGATAGCGCCCTTCGACGATGCCCGCGTCCGCAAGGCCATCCGCATGAGCGCAGATCGCGACGCACTGGGTAAACTGGTGTATGGTCAGGGCGGTTTCATCACCACCTGTGACCACCCGGTCTGGTCCGGCGATCAGTACCGTGCAGACCTGAACTGCGACCGCGATATCGAAGGCGCCAAGGCACTGCTGGCCGAAGCCGGTTACGCAGATGGTCTGACGGTTGAGCTGTTCGTTTCCGACATTTCCGAAGGTGCGGTGAAAATGGCCGAGGTTCTGCAGAACCAGGCCAAGGATGCCGGCATCACCATCGAATTGGTTCAGGCTCCGGCCGATGGATACTGGGGCGATGTCTGGATGAAAGAAGCGTTCTTTGCCACCGGTTGGTCGCAGCGCCCTGCTGATCAGATCTTGAACGAAGCCTACCGCTCGACCGCGGCCTGGAACGAAACCGCGTGGAATTCGGCCGACTTCGACGCCGGTCTGGATGCCGCGCGTGGTGAGCTGGACTTCGACAAGCGCAAGGCGCTTTACGGCGAGCTGCAGAAAGAGCTGTGGGAAAATGGCGGGTCCTTCATTCCGGTCCACCTGAACACCGTTCGCGCGTTTTCGTCCAAGCTTTCGGGCATCGAGCCGGTCGAAGACTTCTCGATCCGCTACGAAAACGTGACCAAGGCCGGCAACGAAGGCTGACGCCTCCGCAACCTGTCGTATCGGACGCAGCCTGTAACGGGCTGCGTCTCTTTTGCAAAAGGTGAGAAGAATGATCGGTCTGATCCTGCGCCGCTTCGGCTTTGCCGCCTTCACCATCGGTTTCGTATCGTTGATCATGTTCGCCGCGGTTGAAGCGCTGCCGGGCAATGTCTGCACGTCGTTCCTGCAACGCTTTGCCCAAGGGCCAAGGCTGGAACGCTGCATCGAGCAGCAAGGCCTGAACCGGCCCGCGATCGAACGCTATGCCGATTGGGTCGGAGGCGCCGTGCAAGGCGATTTCGGATATTCCCTGAAAAAACGCAAACCGATCAATGAGCTGATTGGCGAACGCTTTGCCAATACTGCCCTGCTGGGAGGGCTGGCCGCGCTTTTGGCGATTCCGCTGGCCGTTTTTCTGGGCATTGCCGCCGGGGTGCGCAGGGACAAACCGCTGGACCTGTCATTGTCCGGGGCCGCGATGCTGGCGATGACCATACCGGAATTCGTGACTGCCACCGCGCTGATTTATGTCTTTGCCATCGTGCTGCAATGGTTCCCGGCTGTGACCATCATGCGCAGCGGCATGGGCTTCATGGACATGCTGCCCAATATCGTCCTGCCGGTGCTGGTGCTGTCGGCGGTGCTGATCGCCCATATCATGCGCATGATGCGCGCCAGCGTGATTGACGTGATGGCCTCGGACTATGTGCAGATGGCGCGGCTGAAAGGTGTGCCCGAGCGCGAGATCATCCGCCGCCATGTGGTTCCCAACGCGATGATCCCGGCGCTGAACGTAATCGCGCTGACCGTTGCCTGGCTGCTGGCCGGAGTCGTGGTGGTCGAAAAAGTCTTCAACTATCCGGGCCTGGGCACACTGATGATCCAGGCCATCTATGACCGCGATCTGCCGCTGGTGCAGGCCATCGCGCTGATCTTTTCCGTCATCTACGTGGGGGTCAATCTGCTCGCCGATCTGGCCGCGCTGATGATCGACCCGCGCCTGCGCAGAAAGGGGCACTGACATGTTGAACCTCCTTGCAACCGTCGTGTCCCGCCCGTCCGGAGCGATCGGTTTGACCCTGACGCTGGCGCATGTGTTTATGGCACTGCTGGCCCCGCTCATCGCGCCGTTCGACCCGACGATGCAGAACGCCGACACCATTCTTCTAGCCCCCTCGGCCGAACACTGGATGGGCACCGATACGCTGGGTCGCGACATCTTTTCCCGCGTGCTGCATGGTGGCCGGCTGGCGATTGCCGTCACCTTTGCCGCCGCTGTCGTGGCAACGACATGGGGCAGCTTCGCCGGCATTTTCTTTGGCACCGTCGGTGGCCGGATCGATGAGTTTTCGATGCGCATCGTCGACGCCTTCCTGTCGATGCCGTGGCTGTTGTTCCTTCTGCTGATCATCTCGATTGGCGGCGCGGGTCCGGCCACGATCATTCCGACGCTGGGCTTCTTCTACGGCGTGGCGGTGCTGCGCGTGATCCGGGGCGCTGCGATGCAGGTCGCGGCGCGGGATTTCGTCACCGCCGCCAAGGCACGGGGCGAAAAACTGTGGCCGATCCTCAGCCGCGAGATGTTCCCCAACCTCAGCGACATCATTCTGGTCGAAGGCGCGATGCGCTGGAGCTGGATGCTGCTGGCCTTCTCTTCGCTCAGCTTTCTGGGCTTTGGCGCCACGCCGCCGACCCCTGACTGGGGGCTGATGGTCGCGCAGGAGCGTGGGCTGTTGGCAACCGCGCCCTGGGCGGTGTTCTGGCCCTGCCTGGCGCTGTCGTCCCTGATCATCGGGATCAACCTTTTGGCGGACGCCATCGGCAAGGCGCTTGGCCTGGACCGCGCAAGCGCAATGGCCGTGTGAGGGAGGCGGAAATGAGTGCACTGATCAAGATCGACAACCTGTCGCTGGGCTTTACTGGCAAACAGGGACAGCAAGCCCCGATCCTTCGCGGAATATCGCTGGAGCTTCGGCAGGGCGAAACGCTTGGCATCGTCGGCGAAAGCGGCTCGGGAAAATCCACCGTTGCCCTTGCGATGATGGGCTACCTCAAGCCGGGTTTGTCCGTTTTCTCCGGCTCAGCCAGCTTCGACGGCAACAATATGTTTGCCCTGCCTGAAAAACAGCGTGCCGCACTACGCGGCAGCAAGATCGCCCTGATCCCGCAGAACGCGGGCCAGGCCCTGACCCCGACGCTCACCATTGGGGCCCAGATCGACGAGGCGCTGCGGTTGCACACAAATCTGGCGGCAAAGGAACGCCGGGACAGGGTGATCGAGCTGCTGTCGCTCGTGCGCCTGCCCTCGCCCGACGAAATGGCGACGCGGTATCCGCATGAATTGTCCGGCGGCCAGCAGCAGCGCGCAGCGGTTGCCATGGCGCTGGCAGGCGAGGCCAAAGCGCTGCTTCTGGATGAACCGACAACAGGGCTGGATGTCACGACACAGGCGCATATTCTGGAATTCCTGCGAAAGCTCGCCAGCGAAATGAACGTTGCGATGATCTATGTCAGCCACGACCTGGGGGTCATTGCCCGCGTCGCGGATCGGGTTGCGGTGATGTATGCTGGCCAGATCGCCGAAGAAGGCCCGACCCGTGACGTCCTACGCGCCCCCAAACACCCCTATACCGCCGGGTTGATCGCCTCGATCCCCAAGCTGTCCGATCCGGCCATCCCGGCATCGATGCCGGGCGTGCCGCCCAATGTGGGATCCCATATCGAAGGCTGCGCCTTTGCAGCGCGCTGTCCGCAGGCCCAGGAAATCTGCCGAAGCGAAACTCCGGCCCCGATCCTGCTGGGGCAGACCCGCGCGCGCTGCCATTTTGCGGATCATCCGCGTGTGTCGCATGAAACCACGCGCCGGGAACCGCATGTCAGTTCAGAAATCGCCATTGACCTGCAGGATGTGGCCATTTCCTACGCCCAGCCCACCCTGATGGATCGTCTCCTGAACAAAGCCCGGCCCCCGGCCACGGTTGACCGCGCCGGGTTTGCCTTGCGCAGGGGGGAAACGCTGGGCCTGGTTGGCGAAAGTGGCTCTGGCAAATCCACGATCCTGCGAGCGATTGCCGGGCTTGTCGGCACTCGGTCCGGACGCATCAGCCTTGGGCTGGATGGCGACCTGACCACGCCGGTGCAGAAACGCGACCGCGAAACCATTCGCAGGGTTCAGATGATCTTTCAGAACGCGGATGCCTCTCTGAACCCGCGCCAGACCATCGGTGAGATCCTTGCAGCGCCGCTGCGCCTTTATTTCAACCTGACCAAGGATCAGTCCCGCGAGCGCGCAAAGGCGCTTCTGGAACAGGTCCGGCTGCCCTCAAGTTATCTGGATCGCTTTCCGGGGCAGCTGTCGGGGGGCGAAAAACAGCGTGTGGGCGTGGCCCGCGCCTTTGCGGCCAATCCCGACGTGACGCTGTGTGATGAAGTCACCAGCGCGCTGGATGTGTCTGTGCAGGCGGCAGCCCTGGCTCTGCTGACACGGTTGCAGGCCGAAAACGGGTCATCTTTCATTTTCGTGAGCCACGATCTGGCCGTTGTCCGGGCTGTGTCGGACCGGGTTGCCGTGCTGTATCAAGGCCGCATCTGCGAGATTGGCCCCGCGGAAAACGTCTATGCCCCGCCCTATCACCCCTACACCCGGACCCTGATGGGCGCAGTACTGGAACCCGATCCGGACACGGCTCCGAAGCTTCTGGCGGACGACATCACCGAAAAGGCCCCTCCTGCAACAGGGTGTCCATTTCAGCGTCGCTGCCCGCTTCACTGTGGCGCGATCTGTGACACCGAAGTACCACCGGCCCGTGAGATGGCATCCGGGCATGTGATTCACTGCCATCGGACACAGGAGGAACTCAGCAAGGTCGACCCGATTTCCGAGGACACATCCACCACGGAAAACCCGGACCTTGTTGTCGCATAGCGAAGTGAAGGACCGAGATGATTATTTTTGATTTCGATGGAGTTTTGGCCGACTCTCTGGAGAGCTGTCTTTCGGCCTGCAACGTGGCGGCCCGAGCGCAGGGCGCCGAGTGGGCGTTTGAACAGGATGCCTTTGCCACATTGAACCCTCTGACCTTCGAAGCCCTGGCCGAACGTCACGGGTTGCAGCCGGAACCCTTTGCCCAGGATGTCGCCGCGGCCGTTTCTGCCAACCCCGATGTTCCTGCCGTTTTCGAAGGGATCTGCGATGCCCTGTCGGATCTGGCGCAAACCCACGCGCTGATCGTGGTCAGCGCCAGCCATGCCAGCGTGATCCGCTCGGTTCTGAAGGCCTCTGACGCCGATCATCACTTTGCCAGGATTGTTGGCGGAGACACCCCCGGATCGAAGGCCGAAAAGATTTCAGAGCTGGTCGCAGACAAGACCGCAGAACGCCATGTCATGGTTGGAGATGCCGTCAGCGATATCCTTGCCGCGCGTGCCGCGGGCATTGGGGCAATCGGCGTTTGCTGGGGCTGGCAAGCGTCGTCCCAGCTGCTGGCCCATGATCCCGATGCGATCGCCCAAACCCCGCATGACCTCGCACAAGTTTGCCGGTCCGTACTGGATGCATAAGGCAGAAACCCGATGAAGTTCATTCACCTGACAGACCTGCATATCTCCGCCGGCAACCCGTCTGCGGCGCTTGCGGGGGCCAACGACCGCACCCGCCGGGCCATTGCCGAGATCAACAGCCTACACCGGGATGCGGAGCTCTGCGTGATCACCGGTGACATTGTTGCGGACCCCGACCCAGCGGCTTACCAGTTGGCCGAAGACCTGATTTCATCCCTTGAGATGCCAACCTACGCCCTGCCCGGAAACCATGATGACCGTCGCATGGCGCAACAATTTCTGTCGTCGGTCCGCGTCGATGAAAACGGTTTCCTGCAGCAGCTGGTCGAGACGTCGCGCGGCACCTTCATGTTGCTGGACACCAGCGATCCCGAAACGCACGCGGGACGGCTGTGCGAACAGCGGCTGAACTGGATCGAAACGCAACTTGCCGACAGGAACAGCCCGGTCTGGGTCTTCATGCATCACGCGCCCTTCCCGACCGGGCTGGCCGCGATGGATACCATCGGTCTGGAGCAGCAAGCGGCCGAGCGGCTGGGCGCTGTTCTGGCGTCACACAAATACGTCCGTCACCTGTTCTTTGGTCACTACCACCGACCGATGTCCGGCGTCTGGCGCGGCATCCCGTTTTCGTCCCATCGGTCGATGATGCAGCAATGTGCGCTGGATCTGGTTGAGCAGTCCCACGTGTCGGCGATATTCGAAGAACCACAATATGCCGTGGTGCTGGCGTCGGATGAGCGGACGGTTGTCCACTACCATGATTTCGCAGCCGACGCGGATGTCGGCAGCATGGGCCCCGCAAACGGGTAAGGCCCGTTTCAAACATCGCCTGCGGGTGCTGCAGGCGCAGAAATGCCCCCGCGCGCCTGAAACACGGCGCGCGGGGGACCATTCTGGTCCGTTTTATTTACCCTTCCAGACAGGATCCCGCTTTTCGGCGAAGGCGCGGGCGCCTTCCAGCTGATCCTCGGAGCGATACAGCGTCTCGACGGTGCGCAGCTGGCTTTTGGTGATGCGGTTCATCGCGTCCTGGAACTTGCTGTCTTCGGCGTCACGCACAACCTCTTTGATCGCGGCGTAAACCAGCGGCGGGCCGGACGCCAGCAGGCGCGCCAGTTCCCATGCACGATCCATCAGCTGATCGGCGGCGACAATCTCGTTCACCAGGCCCCAACGGTTGGCCTCGGTCGCGTCGAACCAACGGCCGGTCAGCAACAGTTCCATCGCGATGTGATAGGGGATGCGTTTCGGAAGTTTGACGCTGGCCGCATCTGCCACGGTGCCCGAGCGGATTTCCGGCAGGGCGAAAGTCGCGTGTTCCGCCGCCAGGATGATGTCGGCCGAGATCGCCAATTCCAACCCACCGCCACAGGCGATGCCGTTCACGGCGGCGATCACCGGCTTGTTCATGTCGCGCATTTCTTGAAGGCCCCCAAAGCCGCCGACGCCATAGTCGCCGTCAACCGCGTCGCCGTCCGCTGCGGCCTTCAAATCCCAGCCGGGGCAGAAGAATTTGTCGCCAGCGCCGGTCAGGATCGCGACGCGCAGTTCGGGGTCATCGCGGAAATCCTGAAAGACGTCGCCCATGATGCGGCTGGTGGCCAGGTCGATGGCGTTGGCCTTGGGGCGATCCAGGATCACCTCAAGGATGGCGCCGTCGCGGCGGGTCTTGATGGGGCTATCGGTCATAAGATCAGGCCTTTCGGATCAGAGCATCCACCGCGACCGCGCGGTCGGGGGTGCAGAGCAGAGGGTTGACTTCAACTTCGCCGACGCTGTCGGCATTGGCAATTACGTAATCCTGGATCGCGGTGACGGCGGCGGCCACAGCATCCATGTCGACGCCCGGCTTGCCACGATACCCGGCCAAAACCGGCGCGATCTTCAGCTGGCTGAGCGCCGTTTTGATTTCATCCGCGCTGGCGGGCAGCAGCAACGACGTGGTGTCGCGCAGAACTTCGGTCAGTACGCCACCGGCGCCCAGCGTCAGCACAAAGCCATGCGCCGGATCACGGACCACCCCCACCAGCAGCTCGGTCACGGTTCCGGTGATCATCTCCTCGATCAGGATCTCTTCGGTGCCAATCTCTTGCGCCACGAGAACCGCGTCTTCGGGCTGGATTTCCAGCCGCACGGCGGCGTGTTCGGATTTATGCGCCAGACCCACGCCTTTGATCGCAAAGGGCGGACGCAGTTCAGCGGCGGCTTGGGCCACGGCATCCGCGCCCGAAACCGAACGGTTCTGCGGCGTGACCAACCCGTGCGCGGCCAGGGCGTCTTTGGATTCAGCTTCGCTGAGCGTGCGCTCGGCGTCCGCTTCGCCGGGCAGGCATACGGGCGCCTCGGCGGGTTTGCGGATGTTCGACGCGGCCTGGCAGGCAGCCAGCGCCTCGCGCAGACCCATAAAGGGCACAACGCCGCCCTCCATCAGGGTTTGCGCCACGTCTTGCGGCAGCAGCTCGGGCAGGGTGGCGGCAATGCCAAAGCGCGCGCCGGTCTCGGCGCGTACGGCCAACGCGGCATTGGTGGCGTGCACCCAGTCGGTTGCATCCGTTGTCGGATAATCGACAATCGAGAAGGTCATCGAGATGTTGTCGCCGGTCATGCCCGACCATGCCTTGGTCATCGCGGGTTCATCCCGCCAGATATAAGTGTGATAATCCAAGGGGTTATTGAGCGCGACCATCGGACCCAACGCATCGCGCAAATGGGTTTTCTGGCCGTCGGTCAGCTTGGGGAAGTCCAGCCCTGTGCCCACCGCCATATCGGCGATCAGGCTGGCCTCGCCGCCCGAACAGCTGATCGAAGCGATGGCGCCATCGGGCATCGGGCCATAGCAATGCAGCAGTTTCAGGGTTTCCAACAGGTCCGGCAGGGCTTGAACGCGCGGGATGCCCAAGCGGTCCAGAAAGGCTTGCGCGCCCGCGTCGCTGCCCGCGAGGGACGCGGTGTGCGATACGGTTGCTTGCTGCGCCTGCTCGGACGCGCCGACCTTCAGCGCAACCAGAGGCACACCTTTTTCCCAAGCCTTGGCGGCCAAAGCCTCCCAATCACGCAGGTCCTTGAACCCTTCGATATGCAAGCCGATGGCTGTCACGCGCGGGTCGTCCAGCAGGCTGGCGGCGATTTCGGCCTGGGTGGTCTGGGCCATGTTGCCGCAGGTCACCACATAGGCGATGGGCAGGCCACGCGCCTGCATGGTCAGGTTGATCGCGATGTTCGAGCTTTGCGTCAGGATCGCAACGCCCTTTTCCACACGGGTGCAGCCGTGCTGGTCAGGCCAAAGCAAAGCGCCGTCCAACCCGTTCACGAAGCCATAGCAGTTGGGACCCAGGATCGGCATTTCGCCAGCAGCGGCAACCAGTTGCGCCTGCAGATCATCGCCCGCATCGTCCTCGGCGGCCGCTTCGGAAAAGCCGCTGGCAAAACAGACAGCGCCGCCCGCGCCCATCTGGGACAGGGCAGCGACGGCCTCGATCGTGGCGTGGCGGTTGATGCCGATGAAAACAGCATCGGGGGCGCTTGGCAGGTCTTCGATCGTCTGGAAAACCGCGTGGCCCGAAATCACATCGGCCTTGGGATGCACGGGCCAGATGGCGCCTTCGTATTCCAGCCGTTCGCACTGGCGAATAACCTGTTGGCACCAGGCGCCGCCACCGATCACGGCGATGGATTTAGGCTGAAAGAGGCGTGTGAGAGTCTTGGTCATGGATGGCCCGCAAGAGAAGTGATGGGGACGGTCCCGGCGGCGCGGATGGCTTGCATGGTTGAGAGCAAAAGCGCAGGCGCATCATGGGAGGATGCGCCGCCGGGAAGCCAGTCTTAAGCGCCGAGCGGGCGCAGAAGGTCGCGCGAAATGATGTGACGCTGGATTTCCGAGGTGCCATCCCAGATGCGCTCGACACGGGCATCGCGCCAGAACCGTTCGATCGGGAAATCATCCATCAGCCCCATGCCGCCAAAGATCTGCAGCGTGGTGTCGGTCACCCGCGCCAGCGCCTCGGAGGCGTAGAGCTTGGCCGAAGCGATTTCGCGGTTGGACGGCAGGTTCTGGTCCAGACGCCATGCCGCCGCAAGGGTCAGCCAGTCCGCGGCATCAATCTCGGTGATCATGTCGGCGATCTGGAAGCCCACACCCTGGAACTTGCCAATCGGCTGACCGAACTGTTTGCGCTCTGCCGAGTAGTTCAGCGCGTAGTCGAAGCAGCGGCGTGCACGCCCGACCGAGAAGGCCGCGACGGTCAGACGGGTGGCATAGAGCCATTCGTTCATCACCGCGAACCCACCGTCGATTTCGCCCAGCACCTGCGCATCGGGCAGACGGCAATCGTCGAACGACAGGATGTAGTTCTTGTAGCCCTTGTGGCTGACGGAATTGTAGCCTTCGCGCACGTCGAAACCGGGGGTGCCACGGTCAACCAGGAAGGTGGTGATGCGCTTTTTGGGGCCTTTCGGGGTCTCATCCACACCGGTAGCGATGAAGACGATGAAGAAATCCGCGTGCTCTGCACCCGAGATGAAGTGCTTGGAGCCGTTGATGACCCAATCGCCACCGTCCCGCACAGCTTGGCATTTCATGCCACGCACGTCCGAACCCGCGTCCGGTTCGGTCATTGCCAGCGCGTCCATTTTCTCACCCCGCACGGCAGGCAGCAGATAGCGTTCGCGCTGTTCGTCGTTACAGGCCATCAGGATGTTCTGCGGACGACCAAAGAAATGGGTCAGCGCCATCGAGCCACGGCCCAGTTCACGTTCAACCAGCGTGAAGTCCAGATGCGACAGGCCCGCACCGCCCACTTCCTCGGGGAAGTTGCAGGCATAGAAGCCCAGGTCGATACACTTCTGCTTGATCTCTTCACCCAGCTCATGGGGCACCTGGCCGGTCCGTTCAACTTCGGCTTCGTGGGGGTAAATCTCGTTCTCCACAAAACTGCGGACGGTCGAGACGATCATCTCTTGTTCTTCGCTCAGGCCAAAGTGCATCTGGAGATCTCCAATTGAGGGTTTCAAGCGAGGAAATCTGATCTTGCGCGGCTCCGGCGTGCAGAATTAGATGTTCATCATGCACGATTGGAGAAAATATGCAGGTGATACATGATTTTTGATTTCCTGCTCTTCGACAACTTCTCGAACCACTGCCTGGCGAACACGGTGGAACCGCTTCGCGCGGCCAACATGCTGTCGGGCAAACAGCTGTATGCCTGGCGATTCCTGACGCTGGATGGCACGCCCGCCACCAGTTCCAGCGGGATGCAGGTCACGCCGCAGGACGCGTTGGCCAACACACAGGGCGATCTGCTGGCCATCATGCCCTCTTATGGGTTTCGCGCCATCGACGGGCCGGAAATCACCACTCAGTTACGTCGCGCGGCGCGCCACTACCGCAAGCTGGCGGGGCTGGACACAGGCAGCTGGCTGTTGGCTCGGGCCGGGCTGCTGGAGGGATACACCGCAACGATCCATTGGGAAGAGCTGTCCAGCTTCGCGGAAGAATTCCCCGACATCGAAGTGAAACGCGAACGGTTCGTTCTGGACGGGGATCGCATCACCTGTTCCGGGGCCATGGCTGCATTTGACCTGACGATGCACCTGATCTCGGAGGCGCATGGAACGATGCTCGCCATAGAAGTCGCGCAGCTGTTCATGACCCGGGATTCGGCGCGCTCGCACGCGTCAGACCAGAGAGTGGGCAGCAAATCGGTCAATCGCGCCATTTCGCTCATGCAAGAGAACCTGGAGCATCCCCTGCCGATCGCGGCCGTCGCCAGACATGTCGGATGTTCGCAGAAGACACTTGAAACGCGCATGAAGGCGGAACTGGATGCGGGACCGCAGGCGGTTTACCAGCGGCTGCGCCTGAACCTTGCGCGCAAGCTGGTCGCTGAGACCGATCAGAGCGTGTCCGAAATTGCCGGGCGCTGCGGTTATGAAAATGCCAGCGCCATGACCCGTGCCTTCAAGCGCGAGTTCAGCATCACCCCACGCGACTTGCGCAACAAGGGCTAGGTGCTGTGCTGCCTTGCAAGCCGCAACATCAGGCCCGGCCCTTGCGAATGTCGCGGAAGGTTGCGCCGAACTCTGCCGCAAAGGACCGGCCCAGGGAAGAGGCCGAGGAGAACCCGCAGCGCAGAGCAATCTGTTCAACCGTCTGCTGGGTTTCCAGCGCCAGATGACGGGCGCGTTGCAGCCGAAACAGCTTGTAATACCGACCGGGGGTCATCCCCAGCTCACGCTGGAAGGTTCGGTTCAGCGTGCGTTCCGACATTGAAACCTTGTCTGCCAGCTCAAACGTGGTCAGCGGGGTTTCAATGTTCTCTGTCATCACGTTGATGGCTTGCAGCAGCTTCGGGGACCCCGTTTCACGCAGCTTGTCTGCGCCGCGCTGAATGTCCGTCTGTCGCTCCGGGTCATAGACAAACATGGTGGATGCGTCGAAGGCCGCCGCCGACCCGAACAGCGACTGGATCTGGTCCAGCGTCATGTCCAGCGTCGTGCTGGCCCCGCCACAGGTCACATAGCGACCCGAGCGGACAAACCGCGCCTGCGACACCTCCACCTTGGGAAAGCTCTCCTCAAACGCGTCCAGTTCCTGCCAGTGGATGGTGGCGGACTGCCCGTCCAGCAGCCCGGCCGAGGCCAGCAACCATGCCCCGGTGTCGACCGCGATGACCTGTGCGGCGTTTCGGGACGCGACGCGCAAGGCAGAGGACAGGCCCGGACCCGTCTGCTCGCGCATCCTGTAGCCCGACACGATCACCAGTCTGCGCCTCTTTCGGGTCGGGTCAAAGACGCTATCGGGCGTGATCTGGATGCCGCTGGAACTGGTGACAGGTGCGCCGTCCAGGGTCGAAATCTGCCATGACAATTCGGCACCATTTGCGCGCAGCTTCACGTCCCGCAGCGGCTCCAACGCGTTCGCCAGGACCATGTTGGAAAAGCCGCTGAACAGCAGAAACTCGAACTTTTGGCTGAAACTTGACGACATTTGGATATTAGATGGCGAAAATTGTCGATATGCAAGTGCAATCGCTCCCCTAGGGTCACGCCATTCGGCCTTGAGTCGATCTCCCCTCAGTTGAAGACAGAGCCAACCCTGATGAGCGAACCCCAAGTCCTCTGGCGCCCTGACGCAGATCGCTATGCGCAAACCCGGCTGTCCCGGTTCTGGACCGCCGCCGAAGATCGCGCCGCGCGCCGCTTTGCCGACTATCAGGATCTGCACGACTGGTCAGTGCAGAGCGACGGTGACTTCTGGGCGCTGGCCTGGGAGTTCTGCGGCCTGGTGGGCAAGCCCGGCGAAACCGCCCTGCGGTCGCATGAAGATCCACTGCAGGCCCGGTTTTTCCCCGATGCGCGCCTGAACGTGGTGGAGACGTTTTTGAAGAACGCAGATGACCGCGAAGCGATTGTCTTTGTCGCCGAAGACGGGCAGCGCATGGTCTGGACCCGGGCACGGCTGAAGCAGGAGGTCACCGAACTGGCCGCCGCCCTGCGCGACGAAGGCGTGGTCGCGGGCGATCATGTCGTGGGCTATGTCCCCAATATGCCCCAGACCGTGGCCGCGATGCTGGCGACCGCCTCGCTTGGTGCGGTCTGGTCCTCCTGCGCGCCAGAAAGCGGTCCGGATGTGGTGGTCGATCGGTTTGGTCAGATCGCGCCCAAGCTGATGTTTGCCGCCGATGGCTATCACTATGGCGGCAAGGTCTTCGACACCCGTGCCGCAATTGCCGAAGTTGCCGCCCGCGTGCCCACCATCACCAAAACCGTGGTCTGGCCCTTTGCCCATTCGGCGCAGGATCTGCCCGAGGGGATGCAGGCTTATGACGCCTTCAAACAGGTCAACGCTCCGGAACTGGTCTGCCAGCCGATGGGGTTCCGCGATCCGCTTTACGTGATGTTTTCCTCTGGCACGACGGGCAAGCCCAAATGCATCGAACATTCCGGCGGCGGCACGTTGCTGCGGCTCTTGGTGGAACACCAGCTGCACAGCGATGTGCGCGCCGGTGATCGCCTGTTCTACTACACCACCTGCAACTGGATGATGTGGAACTGGCAGGTTGCGGCGCTGGCGTCCGAGGCGACCATCGTACTGTATGACGGAAACCCGATGTATCCCGGCATGTCGCGCCTGTTTGACCTGGCCCAGTCAGAGCGGCTGACACATCTGGGTGTCTCGGCCAAATTCATTGATGCGACGCTGAAGCGCCGCACCCGTCCGATTGCCAGCCATGATCTGGCCGATCTGCGGGTGGTGCTCTCGACCGGATCCCCGCTGTCGCCGGAAGGGTTTTCCCATGTCTATACCGACTGGAAGGCGGATGTGCAGCTGGCCTCGATCTGTGGCGGCACCGATATCCTGGGCGCGTTCATCGGTGGGTGTCCGGCGCTACCGGTGCATCGCGGGGAAATTCCCTGTGCGACGCTGGGACTGGACGTGGCAACGCTGGACGACACCGGCACGCCGATCACGGGCCAAGCGGGCGAGCTGGTCTGCCGCAATGCGCATCCCTCCATGCCGACGCGGTTCCTGAACGATCCGGACAATGCACGCTATCGGTCGTCCTACTTCGAAACCTACCCGAACATCTGGCGTCAGGGCGATTACACCATCCGCACCGAGGCCGGGGGCTTTGTGGTGCTGGGCCGGTCTGATGCCACGCTCAATCCCGGTGGCGTACGGATCGGAACAGCAGAGATCTATCGCCAGCTGGACAAGGTGGATGAGGTGGCCGAAGCCGTGGTTGTCGGGCAGAGCTACGACAATGATGTGCGGGTCGTTCTGTTCGTCTCGTTGGCCGAAGGCGCCGCGCTGGACGACGCGCTGACCAGACGCATCAAGACCGGCATCCGCCAGAACGCGTCCCCCCGCCATGTCCCGGCCAAGATCATCGCCGTCGCAGATATCCCGCACACCAAATCCGGCAAGATCGCCGAACTGGCCGTGCGCGACGTCGTCAACAATCAACCGGTCCGCAATCTGTCCGGCCTCGCCAATCCGGCAGCGCTCGACCTCTTTGCGAACCACCCCGAGCTTACCGCCTGACAAAAGGATCCATGTCATGCCTCTTTCCATGAACCGCGAAGTCTTTATCACCTGCGCCGTCACCGGGTCCGGTGGCACTCAGGACAAGTCGCCGCACGTCCCGCGCAGCCCCGAGCAGATCGCCAACTCCGCCATCGAGGCTGCCAAAGCGGGCGCAGCCGTCGTGCATTGTCACGTGCGCGACCCCGAAACCGGTGCGCCCAGCCGTGATCTGGCGCTCTATCGTGAACTGACCGACCGCATCCGCGACGCCGAGGTCGACGTGGTTCTGAACCTGACCGCGGGCATGGGCGGTGACATCGTGTTCGGTTCGACCGAAAGCCCCTTCCCCGTGAACGAAGCCGCGACCGACATGATCGGCGCGACCGAGCGCATGGCCCATATCGCGGAATGCCTGCCCGAGATCTGCACGCTGGACTGCGGCACCATGAACTTTGCCGAAGCCGATTACGTCATGACCAACACGCCCGGCATGCTGCGCGCCATGGGTCAGATGATGACCGACCTGGGCGTGAAGCCGGAAATCGAAGCCTTTGATACCGGCCACCTGTGGTTCGCGACACAGCTGGTCAAGGAAGGCATCCTGACCTCGCCCGCGCTGGTGCAGCTCTGCATGGGTGTGCCGTGGGGGGCGCCGAATGACCTGAACACCTTCATGGCGATGGTCAACAACGTGCCATCGGACTGGACCTGGTCGGCGTTCAGCCTGGGCCGGGACCAGATGCCTTATGCCGCGGCTTCGGTGCTGGCGGGCGGCAACATCCGTGTGGGCCTTGAGGACAACCTGTTCCTGGACAAGGGCGTGCTGGCGACCAACGCACAGCTGGTCGAACGCGCGGTGACCGTGGTGGAGAACATGGGCGCCAAGATCATCGGTCCCGACGCGGTGCGCGAAAAACTGGGCCTGACCAAACGCGCACCGGTGGCGAAGTAAGCCCTTGAACGAACCGGAGGGATTGGGGGCCAGCCCCCAAACCCCCGGAGTATTTTCGCCAAGAAGAAAGACCCTTGGCTGCTCTGGAGAATGACGTCATGAAAAAAGCAACAATCGTCGGTGGCGGCGTAATCGGGGGCGGCTGGGTCGCCCGTTTTCTGCTGAACGGCTGGAAGGTCTCGGTCTTTGACCCCGATCCTCAGGCCGAGCGCAAGATCAGCGAAGTTCTGGCCAACGCGCGCCGCTCGCTGCCCTCGCTTTATGACAAGGCGCTGCCGGCGGAAGGTGAATTGACCTTTCACAGCGACATGGGCGAGGCGCTGGCGGGCGCGTCCTGGGTGCAGGAAAGCGTGCCGGAACGGCTGGACCTGAAACACAAGATCCACGCCCAGATCAATGAGCTGGCCCCGGCAGAGGCCGTCATCGGGTCGTCGACCTCGGGCTTCAAGCCTTCGGAACTGAACGAAAAAGGCGCGCGCGTGATCGTGGCGCACCCGTTCAACCCGGTCTACCTGTTGCCGCTGGTCGAACTGGTGGGCGATGCGGACACCTGCGAGAACGCCTCGGACGTCCTGCGCTCGGTGGGGATGTACCCGCTGACCGTGCGCAAGGAGATCGACGCGCATATCGCCGACCGACTGCTGGAGGCCGTGTGGCGCGAAGGCCTGTGGCTGATCAAGGACGGCATCTGCACCACCGAGGAGCTGGATGAGGCGATCCGCATGGGCTTTGGCCTGCGGTGGGCGCAGATGGGTCTGTTCGAAACCTACCGCATCGCCGGTGGCGAAGCGGGCATGAAGCATTTCATGGCACAATTCGGCCCGGCCTTGGCCTGGGAATGGACCAAGCTGATGGATGTTCCCGAGTTCACCGATGAGCTGGTCGACCTGATCGCCGGTCAGTCGGACGCACAATCGGGTCATATGTCGATCCGCGAACTGGAGCGCCTGCGCGACGACAACCTGGTGGGCATGATGCGCGCCCTGAAGAAATCCGGCAGCGGCGCGGGCGGCACGATCAACGCGCATGAGGCCATGTTGCCGACACCCGAAGCCGCCGAGCTGCCCGTCACCGTCAACCGCCCGGTGCCGCAAAGCTGGACCGATTACAACGGCCACATGAATGAGGCGCATTACATCGAGGCCTCGGCCCAGGCGACCGATCGTTTCATGGAGATGATCGGCTGCGACGCGGACTACATCGCTGCAGGCGGCAGCTATTTCACCGTAGAAAACCACGTGCGTTTCCTGGACGAGCTGCACGAGGGTGACTTGCTGACCATCACCACCCAGGTGCTGAAGGGCGAAGGCAAGAAGATGCACCTGTTCCACCGCCTGCATGGCGCGGAGGGTCAGCTGGCAGCGACGGTTGAAACCCTGCTGTTGCACATGGACCTGAACGCGCGCGGCACCTCGCTGCCGTCGGAGGCGGTTGCCGACAAGCTGGCGTCTTACGCCGCCGCACACGCCGGCCTGGACAAGCCCGAAGGGGCCGGTCGTCACGTCGGTCAGCGCGGCTGAAGATTGGCTGCGCAGCACAGTCCACGACATGGGTTCTCCAGCCTAAGCGGGTGAGCTGCGCAGCCATGAGAGAGCGTGACGGAAATCCCTGTCTCCATCAAGTTCTCCCCCTGATCGCAGCCCGTTGTTACAGCGACGGGTTGCGGTCAACACGATGTCCGCCAAAGCGGGCAAAACCGGTCCTGTGGATTCGGTAAGGCAGGGAATGTTCTTTGACAAGCAACGGGAGGAAGTTTTCGTGTCTGAAGATAATTCCAACAGCCACCTGGTGGCCAAGTCCGGGTTCTTTACCGGTCTTCATCCGGGCATGAGCATCGCCGCAAAGGGGATGATCGCAGCCTTTGTGATCTTTACGGTCATGAATGTCGAATTTGCCGGTGGTGTCTACAAATCGATCCGCAGCTGGATCGAAAACGGCCTAAGTTTCTACTATATCACGCTGTTTTCCGTCGGGCTGTTCGTCTGCTTTTGGCTGATGTTCTCGAAGTACGGGAAAATCCGGCTGGGCGACGATGACTCGCGCCCCGAGTTCAGCAACTTCAGCTGGTTCTCGATGCTGTTTTCGGCCGGGATCGGGATTGGCATCCTGTTCTTCGGCGTGGCTGAGCCGATCTTCTACTTCGACAACTCCGCCGTCTGGGGCTATCCCAACAACCCCCACGCAGATCTGCGCGGTCACAGCGAAATGGATATGCAGCGCGCGGTTGATGCGATGCGCGTCACGTTCTTCCACTGGGGGTTCCACGGATGGGCGTTTTACGTGCTTGTTGGCCTTAGCCTTGCCTACTTTGGTTTCCGCAAGAAACTGCCGCTGACTTTGCGCTCGGCGCTTTATCCGCTGATTGGCGAGCGGATTTATGGCCCTTGGGGCCACGCGGTAGACCTGCTTGCGGTGTTCGGCACGGTGTTTGGCGTCGCGACCTCTCTGGGTCTGGGCGTAAGCCAGATGGCGGCGGGGTTGAACCACCTGTTCGGCGTCGATCCCGGCACCGGCACCAAGCTGGTTCTGATCGCGGTGGTGTCGGTGATTGCGACGATCTCGGCGGTTTCGGGTGTCGGCAAAGGCATTCGCATTCTTTCTGAATGGAACATCTGGCTGTCGATTGTACTGCTGGGCGCCTTTGTGATCTTTGGCCCGTTCCAATGGCTGATGGGCTTCTTCATCACAAGCATTGGCGATTATGTCGCCAGCTTTGTCCCGATGGGTTTCTGGACCGCAACCGAAGGCGACGAGATCGCCTGGCAAGGGGGCTGGACCATCTTCTATTGGGGGTGGTGGATTTCCTGGTCGCCTTTCGTTGGCGTGTTCATCGCCCGTATTTCGCGTGGCCGCACCATCCGTGAGTTTATGGTCGGTGTGATGTTCGTGCCCACGACGATTGCGTTCTTCTGGCTGTGCATGTTTGGCGGCAACGCGATCTGGCAGGAACTGCACATGGGCGCTGGCGTTGCTTCGGCGGACGGCGCGGGCATCATCCAGACCGTACGCGACTGGAACCTGCCGAATGCGCTGTTCGGCACGATCAACAATATCGGCGCGACAAGCTGGATGGGCGACATGAGCTGGGTCAGCTGGCCAATGTCGCTGCTGGCGACCTTCCTGTTGTTCTCGTGGTTCATCACCTCGTCGGACTCGGGCACGCTGGTCATCACCACGATGCTGTCGATGGGTGACGACAATCCGCCCAAGAAGTTCCGCATCATCTGGGGTCTTGGTGAGGGTGTTGTGGCCGCTGCCCTGCTTCTTGCAGGTGGTTTGGGCGCCCTGCAAACCGCCTCTATCGCCGCGGCATTCCCGATCTCTTTCGTGTTGATCGCAATGATCTGGGGATTGCTGAAATCCCTGAACGAAGACCCTTCGGCGGTATCCGCGTCTATCCAAGGCGTTGCACCGGATGGAACCCGGATCAAACAGGACTTGCGCGCCTGATCCGCTCATTGAAGCAAACAAGCGGGGCGGTGGACATATGTCCGCCGCCCCGTCTTTTTTCGGTTCAACTGTATCTGGCCGCGGCGTTTACTCGGGCAGGTATTTGTCCGACCAGCTGGTTCCCGCCGCGCCGTTGGCGACCATCGTTTCGATCTGATCCGCGCTGTATCCCAGCCTGCCAAGGATGGCATGGGTCTGCGCGCCGTATTTTGGCATTGGCCCCGGTATCGTAATCTTGCCCGTCGTGGGCCGGACCGCATTTGGGGCCACCAGATCGCACCAGCGCCCCATAGGATGCTGGTCATGGCGGATCACCCGGAACGTGTCCCGCGCCAGATCGACCTCTCCCTCACTCTCAAGCTGGAGCGCGGCATCTCTGGTGTCATGCAATGAGGCCAGGGGAACTACGGTGGACTGCCCTCCGGCAAACACCTTCCGCCAATAGGCCAGAGGCTGTGCCTTGAACCGGTCCGACAGTGCCGCGTGCAAGGCGTCTTCCGGCATTTCCGTCAGATCGGCCAGGTCGGGCACACGGGCAAAGACGGCCTGCCGTTCCTCTGGCGCGGCAAAGAACATCCACTGATCGGCCGCTTGGTAGCAGTGATAGAACGGCCCCCATCCCAACGCCTCACGCCCCGACGGCTCATCAAACGGTGCCCGCCCGTCGTAGTCATACATGAATTGCGCCTGGATCAGGTTGCCCGCCCCGGCCAGCGAAGCGCGCGCCACACCGCCCTGCCCGGTTTCGCGCAGGCGCAGCAACGCCCCGCCCAGCGCCACGCAGGCACAGAAGCCAGTCAGCACGTCGATGGTTCCGAAATGTGCGTGCTCTTCGGGGGTTTCCATGCCGCCGCCGAAGCGGACCATCACGCCCGTTGCGGCCTGCGCCAGGTCATCATAGCCCAGGTGATCCGATTTCGGCCCACGCATCGGGCCCCCAAAGGCATCCAGTTGAACAAGGATCAGTGCCGGGTTGAGCTGCGCCAAACGGTCCGGCGACAGGCCCAGCTTGTCCCGTTGTTCGTCGGTGCCGTTCATGGTGATCACATCCGCCTGCGCAATCAGCTTTGCCAGGGCCTCCTGCCCCGCCTCACTGCGCAGGTTCAACAGGATGCTCTCCTTTCCCCGTTGTGCGTGCAGGCCAAAGACCACGGTATTCCAGGGGTCGACCGAAGGTTCAACCGGCTGCACATGGGTCACCTCGGCCCCGTAGCGCGCCAGGGTCGAGCCGATAGTGGGACCGGCAATCACATTGGTCAGATCCAGAACCCTGACACCATCCAGCCAGCCGCCACTGCCCGACACGCCGCCCGCCCGCGGGGCTTCGGCCAGCAGCGCGTCCAGGTTGGCTGCGCTGGAACCGGTCTTTTCCGCTGCGGCGGTATCGTCCAGCAACCATGCAACATTGCCCATCTGGCGCATCTCACCATGGCGCGGATCTTCCACCCGCAGCACCAGACCTGACGCCAGCGCATGCGGATCAGCCAGCCATTCCCGGCTGAACCGCTGTGCCGTGGCCGGCGCCTTGGCGGTGCCGAACAGCTCTTCCCACTCATGCGAGGGCCGCGTCAGGAAGGCGTCCTTCATGGCGCTGGAAACCCGCGCCCGATCCGACGGGCCAACCGGATAATTGCGCAGGGACCATTCCGCGGGCCAGTCCTTCGTGTCCAGATAGGCCGAGAAGTCGGGCAGCTCATCTGCCAAATCCTTGAGGCCAAGGGTTTCCAGCACCCGGCGCGGGTGCGTCGCGACCGATCCCGAAACCACGTAGAACCCCCGGCCATCGGCACAGGTATAGGTGCGATAGAAAGGGTCCAGGAATTCCGAGAGTTCTTCGAACGCCAGATCCATCGGCAGCCCTTCAGCAGCGCGGCGATCCAGCTCCACTTCGCGCGGGGATTTGTAGCGTTCCGGATAATCCTCGATCTGTTCGCAGTTATAGACCAGACCTTCCAGCAGCGCAGCCGCCAGCGGCACCTCGATATGATCGCCACCATTGCGATCACGCGCGTTCAGGGCAAACAGCACCGCCATTGCACCGAAACTCGCCCCATAAGCCGAGGCCAGGGTGAGCGGCGTGAACGAAGGGTTGATCCCCATCAGGCGACGGTTCAGCCCCATATCCGTAAACTGGCCGGTATAGGCGGCGATGACCGCCTCCCAGGCAGGCAGGTCGGCCAGGTCGGTATCGGTGGAGGCAAAACCGGGCATCGACAGATAGACCAGCTGATCATTGACGGCGCGCAACACGTCCGGCCCCAGACCCAGACGCTCCATAACTCCGGGGCGGAAGTTCTCCAGCACCACATCGGACCGGCGGGCCAGTTCGATTGCGGTCTCCCGGCCCTCTTGCGATTTCAGATCCAGCGTCAGGACCGTCTTTCCGCGCGACAGCATGTCGAACGCGGGATCGTCAAAGGCGGGCCCGTTTGGCGGGTCGATCCGAATGACCTCGGCCCCCATGTCGGCAAGCATCATGCCGACAAGGGGCGCGGCAAGATACTGACCGAAGTCCAGAACACGGATATGCGACAGGGGGCGGTGTGTCATCGGCGGGGTACCTTTGCTGACATTGGTGTAATTCAACGAACGATGCACGACGGTCCCGGCAAAATACACTGGCCTAAAACACATGCAGCCCATAGAAAAATGTTATGGAAAGAGCCGTACGCCCCATCGCCGGATCCCTGAACGCCCTGCTGGTTCTTGAAGTGGCCGTGCGCCACTCCAGCCTGTCAAAAGCCGCCGCTGAACTGGGGCTCAGCCAACCTGCGGTGTCCCGCCATATCTCGACGCTTGAGGATCGGTTGGGTCAGCCGCTGTTTCAACGCAACAACAACCAGATCACCCCCACCCCAAGTGCAGCGCGCCTTGCCGATGCTGTCGCCCTGGGTTTCGGACATCTGGATCAGGTCTGGGACGAGATTTCGGCCCCCCCTTCGCGTCAGGAGGTCACGCTGGCCTGTACCTTCGGCTTTGCGGACCAATGGCTGATGCCCCGTTTCTCTGACTTGCGGGACCAGATGGGCGGCACACAGGTCCGCGTGGTGACAACGGATCAATTGGGCGACATTGACCTGAACCGGCTGGATGCTGCGGTGGTCTGGGACACCAGCAAGCATCCCGAACGACCGTTTTTCCCGCTGCTCAGGTCCGAGGTCTTTCCCATTTGCACCCCGGACTTCCTGGCCCGTTATCCGGAGGTTGAGCAAAATATCTCCGGCCTGCCTGCGCATTTGTTTCTGCACTTCGACGTGAAGGACACCGATTTCCTGACCTGGTCAGGCTGGTTCGAGCGCACTGGCCTGCCCGCGCCCGTGCAGGGGCAGACTTCGAAATTCGACGCCTACCCTTTCCTGCTGCAATCGATCCGACGCGGCGACGGCGTCGGGCTGGGCTGGCATGGCCTTGTCGATCAGGCTCTTGAACGCGGAGAGATCGTTCGACTTGGCCCCTCTGTCATAGACAGGCCCTATTCGTATTTCCTGCAGCACCGCCCGCTGCATGACACCGAAACAGCGCTGGCGCGGCTGGTCCAATGGTTCAAAACCGCCACGTTGGACGAGGTTTGAAGGTCATTCTGATCATCAAGGGAAGGTATGGTAGCGTGAGGCGGACTTGAACCGCCGACCCCAGCATTATGAGTGCTGTGCTCTAACCAGCTGAGCTATCACGCCGCAACCATGAGCGGTGAGGTACCCAAAGCGATAACGGGTGTCAAACGGAAAACTGCACTTTTCTGGCCGGTTTGGCGAATTTTTTGCAGTGAACCGAAAAGCGGATCCAGCGCGTTCGTTTCCGGCCAGAGTGACACAGGCGCAGCACTCCGTTTCAGCCAAGACCGGACCTGAATGCCCGCAAGAACAAAGCACCGATTCCCCCGGGACCGGTCACGCCGCCTGGATCATAGGCAGACGGCCCCTGAGAAAAGGGGCCGCCGACAACATCCGGTCAAAGTTTCAGGCCGCAGCCCTCAAAAGCCCGGCGGGTGGCCTCTTTTTCTGCCTCCGTCAGTTCCAGCATCGGATGGCGGACATGGCCCCCGACCTGACCCAGCAGTTCCTGCCAGTACTTGCCATGTGCCGTCGGTTTGCCGCCCGGCTTGGTCGATTTGATGGCTTGTCGCACAGGGTCCAGGCTGTCACGGACCTTGCGCGCCTGATCGAACTTACCGGCAAAGGCCAGTTCCGTGTACTCATGCATCCGCATGTCGTTCTTCGTCTGGATCTGATAAGGCGGCGAAGAACAGAGATAGAGCTTCCAATCAAGCTGTTCGATATTGTCCAGCCAGTCATCCTCCAGCGAGGTGGAGACATGGATCTTGTCCCCGACCATGCCGGTGAGCTTCACATACATGTCTCGCGGCACGGAGTATTTGATCGCTACGATGTTGGGCAACTCGGCAATCTTGGCGCAGGTCTCGGGCTCCATCAGATACCCCGAATCAGGATGGCTCCACATGGCGATGCCGATATCCAACCGGTCACAGAGGTATTTGTAGTAGTTGTAGAGCACCTCATCCCGGTCATGGCAGAAGCTGAGCATCGGTGCATGCACCACGACGTAATCCGCGCCGCACGCCTGGGCATGGCGGCCCAGTTCCAGCACCGTGTTCACATTCTGATCCGAGATCGACATGATCGTCCCGGCCTTGTCCCCGCATTCTTCGGCGGCGACGGTCATGTTCCGCTTGCGCTCTTCCAGCGACATGGACCAGAACTCGCCCTGTTTGCCCGCGATGAACAGCCCCTGGATCTGCAGATCATCAACCCAGTGCCGGATATTCCTGCGCAGCCCGGCCTCATTGAACCCGCCGTCCGCATGAAACGGATTGAGGGCCGCCGCCCAGATGCCGCGCATCGTGTCGCGGGCGTATTCCTTCGCCTCAAGCTTGCTGTATTTCATCACTTCTTTCCTTGTTCGGCTGTTCGGACCGCCTGCCAGAGGACCTGACTGGTCAACGGCATATCCAGATCCGTGATTCCAAGTGGCGATACCGCATCAATCGCGGCATTCAGCACCGCAATCGGGGCCCCGATGGTCCCGGCTTCGCCCACCCCCTTTGCGCCCAGCAAATTGGTCGGGCTGGGTGTTTCGGTTTTGAAGATGTCGATCTGCGGCATATCTGTGGCCCGTGGCATCGCGTAATCCATGAAGGACCCCGTCAGCAACTGCCCGTCATCGTAAACCACGTTTTCCATCAGCGCTTCGCCCAGCCCCTGAGCAATCCCGCCCAGGATCTGGCCCTCGACCTGTTTTGGGTTCACCAGCACACCGGCGTCATCCACGCAGGTGATCTTTTCGATATACGGCGCTCCGGTTTCACGGTTGACAGAGAGCTGCACAAGATAGGCGCCATACCCCCAGGCTTGCCCTTCGTTTTCGTAGCGCGAACTGGACCTGATCGGCAGAGCCTCTCCGGCGGACCGGCGCTTTGCAACGTCCCTCGCGGCCTCCAGCACCGCGCTGCCGCCGATGGCCGTGGACCGGCTGGCCAAGGCCCCGATCCCCTCCGGTGTTTTGGCCGTGTCGGAGAATTGCACCTGCACATCGGCGGGGTCCACTTCCAGAACCTCTGCCGCGATCTGGGCAAAAGCCGTCTCACGACCGTGTCCCTGCGACGAGGACCCGCTGTCGATCAGAACGGTTCCCCCTGCGGTCAATGTGACCTCCGCGCTTTCCCAGCCGCTGCCCGAAGGTTCCATGTAGAACGCAACACCAAGACCGACCAGTTCCCCTGCCGCGCGTCGGGCGTCACGCTCTGCGACGGCCTGCTGATAGGCACCGTGCGCGCACAGCAGGTCCAGCGCCTGCGCATAGTCACCTGAATCCAGCACGTTCCCGGTTTGGGTCTGATGCGGCAGGGCATCCGGTTGCAGCAGGTTTCTTTTACGCAGTTCGACAGGATCAAGGCCCATGACCCGCGCGGCCTTGTCCAGAAGCCGTTCCATCAGGCAATTGGCCTCTGGCCGCCCTGCCCCGCGGTAGATCCCTGTCGGCGCTTCGAAGGTTTGCAGCGCCGAGGTTTGGATATCCAACGCCCCGACCTTGTAGCCTGAGGGCAGAACCCGTGCGGCATTCCATGCAGGGATCAACCCGCTGTTTGGCAACCATGCGCCCACCGGGGCCTCGATCTGGGCCTTCAGCCCCAGCAGGTTCCCTTCGGCATCCAGCGCGAGGGTGCCGCTGCTGCGCAGGCCACGACCATGAGTGCCCGACAGGAACTCTTCGGATCGGGTCGCGGTCCATTTCACATTCCGGCGGTGCTGAAACGCCGCCCAGACAGCAAAGACCTCTTCAGGATAGAGCGACGCTTTCAGGCCGAAGGCCCCGCCCACAAACTGTGCAATCACCCGGATCCTGTCGGCATCCACACCAAGGATCGAAGACAGTTCCGAACGCGTGCGATGTGGCGTTTGGGTCGAATGCCAGACGGTGACGCCTTCGGTTGCGGCATCGTAAGCCACGGCAATGGACCTCGGCTCCATCGGGGAGGGTGCCAGCCGGGGATGTTGGATCTGACAGGAAACAACATGGGCCGCATCGGCAAGCGCGGCCTCAAAGTCACCGGCGTCATAGCGCTTGCTGGCGATGACACGGGGCTCCTGAACCACGTCCTCCACCTCAGCATAGATCAATTCACAGGCGTCGGTGGCGCGGGCCTGACTGGTTGCCAGAACCGCGGCAATCGGCTGGCCGACTGCGCCGACATGGCCCTGCGCAAGGACGGGAAAATCCGGCAGGTGATGAATGGGCAGAACCGGATTCACTGACAGATTGCCAAGGGTGCCCACGTCCTGACCGTCATGGACCGCCACCACCCCTTCTGCCTGACGTGCATCGTCCAGGTCACAGGCGACGATCTGCCCGCAAGGGGCAAGGGACCGGGCAAAGGCGACATACAGCGGGTCCGACAGCCGAACATCATCGGCGAACCGACCCTGCCCGCACAGCAGCGCAACATCCTCGCGCCTTGCCGGAGACTGCCCTATGAATTTGCGTTTGGTCTGCACTGCGGATCGCCCGTTAGGAAAACGTGCCAACAAACTGACCAAAATCCGGGCAGGAACCAAATTCAAAGAACAGAAACAGATATAATCAAATCTGATAACCAGCACCCGCGATTTCATCTATTGTGCTGACAAGCAAAGAGGTTGGCATGAAAATTGGTTTGATAGGCAACGGAGCAATTGCCGGATTTGTCCGCAGCTCTCTGGAAAGCCGCGGGCACAGCATCGATGCGGTCCTGATCCGGCCCGAGCGCCTGGACGCGCTGCGCGCCTGCGACTGTGCCAGCCGCGAAATGATCTGCTCTCCGGATGAGTTGCCCGATGATCTGGATCTTGTCGCCGATTGCGCAGGTCACGAAGCCCTGCGCGCCTACGGGGAAAACATTCTGGATGCCGGGCATGATCTGGTGACGGTTTCAATCGGGGCACTGGCGGATCATGACCTGAACACGCGCCTGTCCCGGGCCGCCTGCAACGGTGGGGCAAAGCTGCATCTGGCAAGCGGTGCAATCGGGGCGCTGGATGCGCTACGCGCCGCACGCACTGGTGCGATCACCCGGGTCAGATACACCGGGCGCAAACCCCCAAAGGGCTGGCTTGGCTCCCCGGCCGAACACAAGCTGGACCTGCACCACATGGGCCAGACCCCACAGGTTCATTTCACAGGTTCGGCCCGCGAAGCCGCGCTGGCCTACCCCAAGAATGCCAATGTTGCCGCGGCTGTGGCCCTTGCTGGTCCGGGCTTTGACCTGACCGAGGTCGAGCTGATCGCCGACCCCACGATTTCCGCCAACATTCACGAAATCCGCGCCGAGGGCGACTTTGGCGTTTTCGACTTTCACATCGAAGGCCAGTCTCTGCCCGGAAACCCGCGCAGTTCTGCTCTTGCGGCGATGAGCGCGGTGAGTACCATTCTGCAGCACGAAAACGCCATCCAGTTCTAGGATTTCCACGTGGCAAGCGGTCACTCTCGGATCATCGACAGGGTTGTAACCCGCCTGAAGTTCAAGCAGCTGCGCCTGCTCATTGCGGTGGGCAAGCATCGCAACATCCAGAATGCGGCCCGTGAACTGAACGTGTCACAGCCCGCTGCGACCAAGATGATCA
Source organism: Paracoccaceae bacterium (assembly GCA_022763485.1). Classification (GTDB taxonomy): domain Bacteria; phylum Pseudomonadota; class Alphaproteobacteria; order Rhodobacterales; family Rhodobacteraceae; genus Aliisedimentitalea. The sequence goes on from JALEGX010000161.1 coordinate 54,035, forward strand.
AGGACCTGGAACTGGATTTCGAGGTTCAGCTTTTCGAGCGGACCAACCGGGGGGTGATTGCCACCCCGTTTGGCGAGGCGCTGATCCGGCATGGCAAGCTGATCTTTGCCCAGGTTTCGAACGCTGCACAGGAACTGGATGATCTGAACGAAGGCAGCAGCGGACGCGTGGTTGTCGGCACCTTGCTGGCCGCCTCTTCCCACCTGTTGCCCAAAGCGATCGAGCGGGTTCTGCAAGACAGGCCACGCGTCGCGATCAAGGTGATCGAAGGCACCAATGAAGTGCTAATGCCGGACCTGCGCACAGGCGAGATCGACCTGGTTGTCGGACGTCTGCCCACCCACCGCCACCGGAGCGAGCTGGCCCAGGAAAAGCTCTTTGACGAGCGTATCCTTGCGATGGTGGGCAAGGATCATCCGCTTGCCGGGCAGACCGGTATCACCTTTGACGACCTCAGGCCCTTCGGCTGGATCCTGCCGCCCTTTGAAACCAGCCTGCGCCGTCAGGTGGACCAGTATTTCCTGAAGCAGGATCAGTATATCCCGCCGTTTTCGCTGGAATCGGTGTCCTATCTGACAAACCGTGCGTTGCTGCAGTCCAAGGATTTCATCGGCCTGATGCCAGCCCAGGTTGCCGCCCGGGACATCGAAAGCGGCCTGCTGCACAGGCTGGACTGGACCGTGCCCTTCGGGGAAGGGCCGGTTGGCGTATCCTACCGGATGCAGGGCCAGCTTTCCCCATCAGGTCAGGCATTGCTGACCGCGCTGAAAGCAGTCGCGACAGAGATCTGATGCTTGGCCCCGGCCCCCCGCATCGCGGGACCTTCCGGGGCCAACCCGTGGATCACGCCTCTTTCAGCTTCCGGTTCTCCGGATCATAGGGGGCGCGTTCCAGAATATGCGCGCTCAGGTCTCGGCCAAGCACATTGACCTGCAGGTCGGACCGCGCAGAGCGATCACGCAGATAGGCCAACGCCAGCGTTTTGCCCGTGCGATGCCCGAAGGCCGCCGAAGTGACGATGCCGACACAGGCCTCCCCTTGGTAGACACCATGCCCATAGTAGGGATCGATATCGCTGGTTTCGACCTCCAGCAGCACCAGCTCCCAACGGTCTTCGGCGGCCATGCGGTCCAACAGGGCAGCCTTGCCAATGAACTCCCGCCCTTCGGGCTTGATCAGATGACCAGCCCCGGTCTCGGCCGGGGTGCGTTCGGTGGTGAAATCGGCGCCCCAGGCGGCATACCCCTTTTCCAAGCGCATCGCGTTCATCGCATAGGCCCCAAAGAAGCCCAACCCATGCGGCGTTCCGGCGTCCTCAATCGCTTTGAACAGATCCCGCATGTGCTCGGCCGCCACATGCAGCTCCCATCCCAGTTCGCCGACATAGGAGACACGCAGAGCGCGGACCGGAATGCCAGCTACGGTGATTTCTCGCGCGGACAGCCACGACCCGAGGTCATCACTTGTCAGGCTTTCCAACACAGCGCGGGATTTCGGTCCCATCAGGCCTAGCACACCCCAGGCTTCGGTCACATTGGTGACGGTCACGTCAAACCCGGCGGCGCGGGCGCGCAGCAGGTCTTCGTCACGCTCTTCCGCTGCGGCGGCGCAGGTGAGGTAGATGTGAGCGTCGCCCAATGCGGTGACGGTGAATTCCGACTCCGTCCCACCCGCGGGGCTCAGCGCATGGGTCAGGCCGATCCGGCCCACTTTCGGGCAGCGGTTGGTTCCCAGTGCGTCGATGAACGCGCGGGCGCCCGGCCCTGTGACCTCGAATTTTGAGAAGACCGACATGTCAGCCAGGCCGACGCCTTCGCTAACCGCCTTGCATTCCCGCGCGACGGGGTCGAACCAGTTGGAGCGGCGGAAACTCGGCACCGCTTCATCTCCGGCTTTGTCGCTGAACCAGTTGGGGCGCTCCCAGCCATATGCCGCACCCATCACAGCGCCGCGCCCGACCATCAGGTCGTGAATGGGGGAGAGGCGCTTGCCGCGCGCGGCGGGGCGTTCTTCGTGCGGGTAGTGGACGCCGAATTGCAGGCCAAAGCATTCGATGGCCTTTTCGACGCGGTAGTCGCGGTCGGCCCAGCTGCCGAACCGGCGGCTGTCCACCGCCAGCGCGTCCATCGGCGGGGCGCCGTGGGTCATCCAGTGCGCCAGGAACCAGCCTGCGCCGCCGCCCTCCATCACGCCCATGGATGATCCGGTCAGCAGCCAGGCGTTTTCCAGCCCATGCGCCGGGCCGATCAGCGGGTTGGCGTCGGGGGTAAAGGTGATCGGGCCGTTCACCACGGATTTCACCCCACCGGTCTCCAGCGCCGGGATCCGCTCCATCGCGGCCATGATGATGTGTTCCACCCGGTCCAGATCCGGCGGCATCAGATCCGCGCCAAAGTCAGGCGGGCAACCGTCAATGGACCAGGGCTGCGCATCCTTTTCGTACGGTCCCAGGATCAGCCCATCGCGTTCCTGGCGCACATACCAGCTTTCCTCAGGGTCGCGGATCATCGGCAGTTCGGGCAGGCCCTGTTTGATGCGATCGGCGACGACCGGCACCGTGTCGGTAACCAGATATTGGTGCAGCACGGGAACCGAGGGGATGTTCAGCCCCATCATATGCCCGATCTCCCACCCCCAGGTGCCGGCGGCATTGACCAGATGGCGGGCGCGGATGGTGGTTTTTTCGGTTTCGACCACCCACACGCCATCCTCGCGCCGGACCGAGGTCACCGGGTTGTACCGCAGGATTGTCGCGCCGTTCTGGCGCGCGACCTTGGCCATAGCATTGGTGGCCAGCGACGGATCCACATGGCCGTCATCGGGCTCATAGATTCCGCCCAGCAGCCCCTCGGTGCGGGCCAGCGGATGCAGGCGCTCCACATCATCGGGCGTCAGCATCTGCAGGTCGTATCCGGTAAAGCGGGACAGCCCCGCAACATGGGCGAATTCGTCCATCCGGTCGGGGTTCGACGTGATCCGCATCGCGCCCGAGCGGTGAAAGCCACATGTGTCCCCGGTCTCTTCCGGCAGGATATCGCGATAGAGGCGCACGGATGTCGCGCGTAGCTCCTGAATCGTAGGGTTATGGGCGAAATGGGTGCACAGCCCGGCGGCATGCCAGGTCGAGCCATGGGTCAGGTCGTTCTTTTCCGTCAGGACGACGTCGGTCCACCCCGCCTTGGTCAGGTGGTACATCAGCGACACGCCCATGGCGCCGCCGCCGATGATCAGAACATTGGCTTCGGTCATGCTTTCATCCGTTCGTTTGCGGGGTCAAAGGGCGCGCGCAGCAGCACCCGTGCGGGGTGGCGCGCGCCTGCAATTTCGATCTCAAATGTGCGCTCTGCCGTGGCGGCGCGGGTTTCACCGGGGGTGATGTCAATCAACCCCAGCGCAAGGGTCAGACCCGTGCGCGCACCTCGCGCGCCCGAGGTGGTGAGGCCAACCACGCGGTCATTTTCACGGATCGGTTCGTCATGCAGCACCAGCGGGTGCGAGGGCAGATCAAACAGCACCATGCGCCGGGTCAGGCCGTTTGCCCGCTGTGCCTCCAGCGCGGCTTTGCCCTTGAAGTCCTTGCCCCAGTCGATGGTGAAGCCCAGCCCGGCCTCCAGCGGTGTAATATCCGGACCCAGATCGTGACCCCAGTGTTTGAAGCCCTTTTCGATGCGGCACCCGTCCAGCGCGAAGTGACCCAGCGGGGAGGCACCCGAAGCGCGCAGAGCGTCGAACACAACGCCTGCGTAGGCGCTCGGGATGTTCAGCTCCCACCCCAGCTCGCCGACGAAACTGACCCGTGTCGCGCGCGCAGGGTGCCCGGCAACGGTCACGTCGCGGGCGGTGGAGAAGGGAAAGTCCAGCCAATCATCGGAGCTCAGCCCTTCCAACACCGCCCGCGCACCAGCGCCCATGACGCCGATGACAGCTTCGTCGTCGGTGACGTCTTTGAGAGTGACGTCTACGCCAGCATGACGGCGCAACCAGGCGATATCCTTCTGCCGCGTCGCCGCACCTGAGGTCACACGGAACCGCTCTGTGCCCAGCCGGGTAATCGTCACATCAGCTTCGAACCCGCCCCGGTCATTGAGCAGCGGTGTGTATACGGCACAGCCCGTCGCGACATCCACATTCCCCGCCGCCAGATGCTGCAACAGGGGCAAGGCGCCGGGGCCTGTCACGTCGATCTTGGTGAAGGGCGTGAGGTCGATCAGGGCGCAACCGGACTGCATCGCCGCAGCCTCGCGCCGGGCAATCGGATACCAGGGCTGATCGCCAACCGAATAGGGCAGGTTTTTTTCGCCGTCGTTCTGCGCATACCAAAGCCCGCGCTCCCACCCGGCGGTCAGGCCGAACTGCGCGCCGGCCGCCGCCCAGTGATCGTGCAGCGCGGATGTGCGCAGCCCCCGCCCCGCCTTGGGCTGTTTGAAGGGCCAGTGCAGGGCGAAGGCGTCGCTGACGGCCTCCTTCATGCGGGTTTCGACATGATCGGCGGCTGCGGTCAGCGGGTCGACGCGAGCGATGTCGACTTCCCACAGATCCATAGGCGGCTGTTCCGCGTGCATCCAGTCGGCCAGCACCCGGCCAATCCCGGCGGAGGACATCACGCCGACAGAGTTCATGCCCGCAGCCACATAAAGCCCGTCCACATTCGGGACCTGCCCAACCAGCGGGCGGGTGTCATTGGTGAAGCTTTCCGGCCCGTTCATGAAATGCTGGATGCCGGTCTCTGCCAGCGCCGGGATCAGCTGCAGCGCGCCTTCCATGAAGGGCATGAACTGGTCCCAGTCCTCGGGCATCTCAAGGAACGGGCGGTCGCCCTCGGGACCAAAAGCGTCCCAGACCTTGGCATCGGGCTCAAAGCCGCCAATGACCAGCTTGCCCGCGTCGCCCTTGACGTAGAACCCGCGATCCAGATCGCGCAGCACCGGGTAAGGCGCGGGCAGGCCCGGCATGGGTTCGGTGACCACATACATATGCTCAACCGCCTGCAGCGGCAGGGCGACACCCGCCGCATCCGCCAGCCGTTTCGACCAGGCCCCGGCGCAAAGCGCAACCTGATCGGCCAGCAGTTCAGTGCCATCCGTCAGGGCCACGCCTTTGCAGCGCCCGTTTTCCACCAGCAGGCGCGCAACCTGCACGCCTTCGCGGATCTCGGCACCTTTCGCGCGCGCGCCCTTGGCGTAAGCCATGCACAGGTCGACGGGGTTGACGTTGGCGTCTTCCTCAACCCGAAGCGCGCCGACCAGACCTGCGGGTTCCAATCCCGGCACGTCCACCGCATCAGGCGCAACAATCGACGGCGTCAGGCCAAAATGCCGTCCCAGCGAACAAATGCGATGCAGCTCATCCATCCGCGCCTCTTCCCGCGCCAGCCAATAGCCTCCGGTCTGACGGTAGCCGGTGGAGAGGCCGGTTTCGTCCTCAAGCTTCGGGAACAGCTCACCTGCATACATTGCCAACTTCGTCATGTTGGGTGTGGCGCGCAGGGGGCCGACGATCCCGGCGGCGTGCCAGCTGGTTCCGCTGGTCAGTTGGTTGCGCTCCAGCACCGTCACCTGGGCGCGATCCGCAAGGTGATAGGCCAGTCCCAGCCCGATGGCGCCGCCGCCGATGATCAGAACCGATCGTGTCACTGTTCCCTCCGAAGCATTTGCGCCGACGATGAGAGGAATGGGTTTGACACGCAAGCGCGCAGGTGACTTCATTAGCAAAACTAATCCGGTGCAGCAGAATATGAAACAAACCGAGCGAAATTCCGATTTCAACATGCTCCGCGCGCTCGAAGTCTTTATGGCAGTGAGCGAAACCGGGCAGGTCACAGTCGCGGCGCAGGCGCTGGGGATGACCCAATCGGCGGCGTCTCAGCACCTGAAGAAGCTGGAAACCGGGCTGGGGGTGGCGCTGTTTGATCGCTCCTCGCGCCCTCTGGAGGTGACCCACGCGGGCGAGGTGCTGCAGCGCCGGGCGTTTCGCATTCTCAATGAGGTGGAGGACCTGAAGCTGGACCTGCACCGGCTGCAATCCTCTTCCCTGCCGGTACTGCGGATCGGGATGCTGGCGTCGATTGCGACATCGCTGACGCCGGGCCTCTATGATCTGGTCGAACAGGAGTTCCGGGTGCCGGAACTGACACTTTCGGCCGGGTTGGCGACGGACCATCAGACCGCCCTGAACGGGCGCAAGATCGACATCGCCGTGACCTCGGACCCGCAGTTTGATGTCAGTGACTACCAGGTTGTTCCGGTGCTGGATGAGCCGTTTTTCCTAGTTTTGCCAAGCAACTACGACGGCCCGGAGAATGACATGGCCGAAATCTCCCGCCGTCTGAAGTTGGTGCGCTTCAGCGCTGATGCGCCTGCGGGACGGCGCACCGACCAGCACCTGCAACGCTGCCGCGTGGATCTGAGCCGGTCGATGGAAGCCGATCGTGCCTCGATGGTGGTAGCGGGCGTGATTACCGGCAAATGCTTCGCCATCCTGACCCCGACCCTACTGATCGACGCGGTGGCCGAGGGCATGGCGCTGAAAATCCGCAAGCTGCCCATCGCGGGTTTCAAACGCTCGGTTCAGGTGATTGCCCGGAACGGAGAGTTGGGGGATATTCCCGAACGGGTCGCCGCCGCCTGTGCCGAGATGCTGCGCCATCAGTTCGAGACCCGCTTTCCCGATCTGCCGGAGGCGGTTACCTTTCACCGCTAATCCTTAGTATTAGTAATCGTGAACTTGCCGGGTTTTCCTGTGCAGTCGCGATTTTCCCTGCCAATCATGCCCACGAACCTATGATCGGGAGGGGCCGCAATGGCACAGGGCACAGCAGGACGGACCGGACGCCGGGGGCGTATGGCGGCGCGCAAGGCACAGCAATCGCTGTCGGCCCCCTATACCCTACGGCGCATCGGGCTGGTCAGCCTGATTGATGATGAGGCCATCGCCATCATCGAACGCAATGCCGACCGGATTCTGGATGAGATCGGCATGGACTTCCGCGGTGACCCCGAAACGCTGGAGCTGTTCCGCAAGCATGGCGCGCGGGTGGATGGCGAACGGGTGCGGTTTGACCCCGGCTGGTGCCGCGAAAAGATCAAGACCGCGCCGCAGGTGTTCACGCAGCACGCCCGCAACCCCGCCCGCTCGGTGCAGATCGGCGGCGACGCACAGGTCTATGCCCCCAGTTTCGGCCCGCCTTTCGTGCATGACATGGAGAAGGGGCGGCGTTACGCGACGCTCGAAGATTTCCACAACATCACCAAGCTGCACTATAGCCTTGGCCCGGTGAACCATTCCGGCGGCGTTGTGGTAGAGCCGGTGGATGTCGACGTGCCCCTGCGCCATCTGAAAATGGCCCATGCGCATCTGACGCTGTCTGACAAGCCCTTCATGGGCGCGGTGACGGCCCCGGAACGGGCCCGCGATACGATAGACATGTGCCGCATCGCCATGGGGCGCGAGTTTGTCGACCAGAACTGCGTGCTCTATTCCGTGGTCAACACCAATGCGCCGCTGGTAATGGATGAAACGATGCTCTGGGCGCTCAAGGAATACGCGCAGGCAGGGCAATGTACGGTCGTGTCGCCCTTTGTTCTGGGGGGCGCGATGTCGCCTGTTTCCGTGGCGGCGACCCTGGCGCAGGTGCTGGCCGAGGTGATGGCATCCGTCGCGCTGATCCAGCTGATCCGCCCCGGCGCGCCGGCGGCGTTCGGTACGTTCTTCTCTCCCATCAGCCTGAAAACCGGCGCGCCCACATTCGGCACGCCCGAAGGCACCCAGTTTCAGATGTGCGCCAAGACGCTGGCGGACCGGCTGGGGCTACCGTTTCATTCGGTTGGCGGGCTGACCGCGTCGAAGGTGCCGGACGCTCAGGCGGGATACGAGAGTCAGGCACAGCTGATGGGCGCGACCATGGCCGGGGTGAACTTCATCATTCACGCAACCGGGTGTTTGGAAGGGTTGCTGACCACCGGTTACGAGAAAATCGTGATGGACGCCGACCGGGTATCAGCGATGCAGCGCTTCACACAAGGCGTTGATTTCTCGGAAGCCGCCCAAGCGATGGAGGCGTTCTTCGAGGTCGAACCCGGCGGGCATTTCCTGGGCGCGCAGCACACCCAGGACAATTACGAGACCGCCTTCTGGATGGGCGATATGTCCGACAACGGCACCTACGAGCAATGGGCTGCCGAAGGCGGACTTTGGCAACAGGACCGGGCGAGCGCCCGCGTGAAACAACTGCTTGGCGAATATGAACCCCCTGCAATGGATGCGGGCGTTCGCGAAGCTTTGGATGATTTTGTGGCCCGGCGCAGCCGGGAGATCATGGGAGGACACACATGACCCTGCACACCGACTGGACCCTGAATGAAACCGCGGCGCGGCGCGACAATTTCTATGCCGCCAGCCAGCGCAAGTTCATTCCCTTCAAGGAACCGATGGTCTTTCAAAAAGGCTCCATGCAGTACCTGTGGGATGTGGAGGGGCGGAAATACACCGATCTGCTGGGCATGAATGTCTGCATCTCGGTTGGGCATTCACACCCCAAGGTCGTGGCCGCGGCAATGGCGCAGGCGCAGGAGCTGACCCATTGCACCACCATGTTCTACCACCCGGTCCCCGCACATTTTGCCGAGGAGCTGGCCGCCACCATGCCCAACCCCAACGGGGACATCGAATGGGTGGTGCACTTCACCAACTCCGGGTCCGAGGCCATCGATCTGGCGATGACGATGGCGCGCAGCTACACCGGAAATCTGGATCTGCTGGCCCTGCGCTCGGCCTATCATGGACCCACCGCAGCCGCGCAATCGATCACCGGAATCTCCGGCTGGCGGCATCCGGGGATGCCCGGCAACGTGGCCTTCGTGCCCGATCCGCACCAGTATCGCGGCATCTTTGGCGAAAACGCCGGCGCACAGCCCTATCTGGATGAAATCGACCGCACGATCCACGCGGCGACCACGGGCCAGGTTGCAGGTATCTTTGTCGAAAGCGTGCAGGGCTACGGCGGCATCGTAGAAATGCCCAAGGGCTACATGACCGGTGCGGCGGAACGGGTGCGCGCAGCGGGCGGCCTTTACATCGCGGATGAGGTGCAAGCCGGCTTTGGCCGGACTGGCGATCACATGTGGGGGTTTGAGGCTGACGGCGTGATCCCCGACATCGTGGTCATGGCCAAGGGCATCGGCAACGGCTTCCCGCTGGGTGCGGTTGTGGCGCGCAAACATATCGCGGCACCGATGGCGGAAAAGTTCATGTTCCACACCTACGGTGCCAACCCCACCTCCTGCGCTGCGGGCCGTGCCGTCCTGCAGGTCATCAAGGAGGACAAGGTTCAGGAAAACGCCAAGGCGGTCGGCGCCGCCCTGCTGGAGCGTCTGCACGAACTGAAATCGCGCCACTCTGCAATTGGGGACGTGCGCGGGCGCGGCCTGATGCTGGCAATCGAAATGGTCAAGGATCACAAGACCAAGGAGCCCGACCCACAGACCACCTCTGCCGTGTTTGAGGCGACACGCGAAAGCGGGATCATCCTGTCGAAATCGGGAGCCTACCAATCCTGCCTGCGCATGGTACCGCCGATGTGCCTGTCCATGGACGATGTGGAACAGGTCTACGAAGGGTTGGACCAGGCCTTTACCTCACTCAAGGCCTGACACTTTACACAAACGGCAGGGCGTCGCGGCGCCCTGCCCGAGCCACGATGGATCATTGTCCATTCAGCATCCAACCGGCGGCCTTTTCGGCGATCATGATGGTGGGTGAATTGGTGTTGCCGCTGGTGATCTCAGGCATGATCGACGCATCGACAACGCGCAGCCCGGCAACGCCTTTCAGGCGCAGATGCGGGTCCAGCACCGCGGTTGGATCATCCTCGCGTCCCATCTTCACCGTGCCGACGGGATGGAAGATGGTACTGGCGATATCGCCCGCCAGGCGCCACAGCTCCTCATCCTTCTGATATTGGACCCCCGGCTTGAACTCTTCGGGCTGATAGCTCTGCATGGCGGGCTGCGCCATGATCTGACGGACCTGCCGCAAGCTGTCAGCGGCGACCTTGCGATCGTCGTCCGTCGCCAGATAATTGGGAGAGATTTCAGGCGCATCCCGGAAATCGGCCGACGCGATCCGAATGTGCCCGCGGCTGGTCGGGTTCAGGTTGCAGACGCTCACGGTCATGGCCGGGAAATCATGCAGGTCCTCCCCAAACGCCTCCAGGCTGAGCGGTTGGATGTGGTATTCCAGATTGGCGTGCGTGCGCGACGGGTCGGACCGGGTAAAGGCGCCCAGCTGGCTGGGTGACATGCTCATCGGTCCGCTGCGTTTGAACAGATATTCCAGCCCGATCTGTGCCTTGCCCAGGAAGGAATTGGCCAATGTGTTCAGCGTGCGGGTCCCCTGCACCTTGTAGACCGCCCGGATTTGCAGGTGGTCTTGCAGGTTTTCACCAACATGCGGGGCGTCCAGAACCACCTCGATCCCGTGCTGCTTCAACAAGCCCGCCGGACCAATGCCGGAGAGCTGCAGGATCTGCGGCGAATTCACCGCCCCGGCCGACAGCACGACCTCGCCGGTGGCGCTGGCCAGAACCGACCGGCCCTTGTGGTTGACCCGCACGCCGTTGCAGCGCAGCCGCCCGTCACCCGATGAGTCAAATGTCAGCTTCTCTGCTTGCGCTTCGGTCCAGATTGTCAGGTTCGGACGCGACTTGGCAGGCCGCAGGAAGGCCTTGGAGGTGTTCCAGCGCCATCCTGACCGCTGGTTCACATCGAAATAGCCGACGCCCGCGTTATCCCCGTCGTTGAAGTCATCCGTCGCCTCAATGCCGGTCTGCGTGGCGGCTTCGGCGAAGCTGTCCAGCACATCCCAGCTGAGGCGCTGTTTTTCGATCCGCCACTCGCCGCCATGACCATGCGTGTCGGAAAATCGGCTATTATCACCTGTAATAGGGTCTTGCCCATTGTCCAGTTTGTAATGATCTTCATGCGCCTTGAAATCGGCCAGCGAATTTTCCCAGTTCCAGGCCTCTTCACCGGTCAGTCGCGCCCAGTTGTCATAGTCCCGGGCCTGACCCCGCATGTAGATCATTCCGTTGATCGACGAACAGCCGCCCAGCGCCTTGCCCCGCGGGTACAGCAGGCTGCGCCCGTTCAGGCCCTTTGCTGGTTGTGTGCGGTACATCCAATCCGCACGTGGATTCCCGATACAATACAGATATCCAACGGGAATATGGATCCAAGGATAGGTATCGGCCTTCCCCGCCTCAAGCAGAAGAACACGATTGTTTGGCTCCTGGCTCAACCGATTGGCCATCAGGCACCCGGCTGAGCCCGCGCCCACAACAATGTAGTCAAATTCGGTCGATCCGTCCGGCATGTGCTTATCCCAATCTCATCTTCCGCTCTTTTTGGCGTCACGCCCTGAAGAAATCCAATGACAATTGCCACAAATCTGTATTAGAAAATTTTATATGGATCGCTATTCGAACATCAACACCCTGCTGGCCTTTGTGACTGTCGCCCGGGAAGGCAGCGTATCGCGCGCAGCGCAGGTTTTGAACCTGACCCAACCCGCGATCAGCCATCAGATCAAGCGCCTGAGCGATGACACCGGCATCACCCTCTTCACACGCGTGCCCTCCGGGTTACAGATCACCCACGACGGGGCGGCCTTGCTGGGCAAGGCGGAAGGTGTGCTGCAGGCGATGAACGACTTTCATCAAAGCGCCTCGAAACGTGTGGGCCGGGTCAGCGGGACGCTGAAGATCGGGACGATACTGGATCCGGAATTCATCCGGCTGGGCCAGTTGCTGAGCCATCTGCGCACCGCGTACCCGGACATCCAGACAGAGCTGCGCCACGGGGTCAGCGGCAACATTCCGGTCTGGCTGGATCGCGGCCTTATCGACGCGGGCTTTTTCCTGAGCGCCCCGGACGAGATCCCGAACCTGCACACCCCCAATGAAACCCCGCTGCGGGCCGCCAGACTGGCGAATTTCACCTATCGCGTTATCGCCCCTGCCGGGTGGCAGGCTCGGATTGACGGGGCGGACTGGGCGGCGCTGGCCGATCTGCCCTGGATCGGCACGCCGGAGACTTCGGTCCATCACCGGTTGCTGTCAAAGGTGTTTGCTCAACATGGCTGTACGCAGAATGCGGTGGCCCAGGTGGATCAGGAGGCGTCAATGCTTGAGATGGTGCGATCAGGCATCGGGCTGAGCCTGTGCAGGGAGTCGATTGCCCTGCACCAAAAGCAGACGATTGGCCTGGCTGTCAGCGACACGGTCACCATTCCCGCCTGCCTGAGTCTTGTCACCTTGCCCAAGAACGAAAGCGCGGCGACCGTGGAAGCACTGTTTGGCTTGCTCAACAGGACCTGGCGTTAGGTCTTGCGTCACTTGTGTGCTCAGGCGCCCTAGCGCAACATACTGCAAAGTTCACAGCGCCTATGGACAAGGACTGCGGCACAATCAGAGGTACTCCCTAAATGCAGGCCCACAAATTTGATGAACAGCTCAAAACCAGCGTCCTGTCCCGGCTGCAAGACTTCGAGCGTCGCGAGAGTTCCAAACCAGACCTGCGGGACGCAGCGGTGGCAATCATCCTTGCGCAATGTCCCGCCTCAGGTCGGCCAAGTGTGCTGCTGACGCGCCGACCTGAAACGATGAACCGGCACGCCGGCCAATACGCACTGCCGGGCGGACGCGTGGATGCCGGCGAAAGTCAGGTTGAAACCGCACTGCGGGAGGTGCGTGAGGAAATTGGCCTCGAGCTGACACCGTTAGAGGTCCTGGGTCAGCTCGACGACTTCGAAACCCGCTCAGGCTTTCGCATTTCCCCTTTTGTCATGTGGTGTGACCATCAGGAGGACCTGCGCCCCGATCCGGCGGAGGTCGATGCCGTGTTTCACATCCCATTGACGGAGCTGGATGACCCCAGCGTTCCGAAGCTGTCGACCGCTTACGCCGGCGACAGCCCTGTCCTGTCAGCCTTCATCCCGACCCTGGGGCATGAGATCTATGCCCCCACCGCGGCGCTGCTGGTGCAGTTCCGAGACGTTGCGCTCCGCGGGATGCACACGCGCGTCGCCCATTTCGAACAACCTGCCTTCACCTGGAAATAAGCCTCTCTAAACAGACTTGTTTATCGCCGCATATAAGGGGTGAATGTTTTTGATTGACCGATCAATCAATAAAACACAAACTCTGCGAAACTCGGCCGTGCGGGCCACAGAACACTGCCGGGCAAGGGAAGACACGCACCGCAGACCGGTGCCGAAAACGAGTGAGACAACAAGATGACCAGCCCCAACATCCTGATATTCATGGTGGATCAGCTGAACGGGACCCTGTTCCCGGATGGACCGGCAGATTGGCTGCATGCCCCGAATCTGAAAAAGCTGGCCGCACGCTCCACCCGGTTCAAGAACGCCTATACCGCCTCCCCTCTCTGCGCGCCGGGGCGGGCCTCATTCATGTCCGGGCAACTCCCCTCGACCACGCGGGTCTATGACAATGCCGCTGAATTCGCTTCGTCCATCCCCACCTATGCCCACCACCTGCGCCGGGCGGGATATTTCACCTGCCTGTCCGGCAAGATGCATTTCGTCGGCCCCGACCAATTGCACGGCTTCGAAGAGCGGTTGACCACGGATATTTATCCCCCGGACTTCGGCTGGACCCCCGACTACCGCAAACCCGGTGAACGGATCGATTGGTGGTATCACAACATGGGCTCGGTCACCGGCGCAGGCATTGCCGAGATCAGCAACCAGATGGAATATGACGATGAGGTCGCCTTCCACGCCACGCAGAAAATCTATGATCTGGCCCGCGGCAAGGACGATCGCCCCTGGTGTGTCACCGTCAGCTTCACCCACCCCCACGATCCATATGTCGCACGGCGCAAATACTGGGATCTGTACGAAGACTGCGAACATCTGCTGCCCACGGTGTCCGACCTTGGCTATGACAATCAGGACCCGCACGCAAAGCGCATCTTCGACGCCAACGACTGGCGCAATTTCGACATCACCGAAGACGACATTCGCCGGTCGCGACGCGCGTATTTTGCCAATATCTCCTATCTGGACGACAAGATCGGCGAGGTCATGGAGGCCCTTGAATCGACCCGACAGGAGGCGATTATCCTGTTCGTTTCCGATCACGGCGACATGCTGGGGGAACGTGGCCTCTGGTTCAAGATGAGCTTCTACGAAGGCTCTGCCCGCGTGCCGCTGATGGTGGCCGCCCCCGGCATGACGCCGGGCCTGATCGAAACGCCGGTGTCCAATATCGATGTGTGCCCCACGCTGTGTGATCTGGCCGGGGTCAGCATGGAGGAAGTGTCACCCTGGACGACGGGTGAATCGCTGGTCCCACTTGGACAGGGCGGCAATCGAACCAGCCCGGTGGCAATGGAATATGCCGCCGAAGCGTCCTATGCGCCGATGGTGTCGCTGCGGTCAGGGTCTTGGAAGCTGAACCTCTGCACACTGGACCCCGACCAGCTGTTCAACCTTGATGAGGACCCGCATGAGCTGACCAATCTGGCCGAAGCGCCCGAGCATCAGGATACGCTGGCAGCGCTCAAGGCAGAGGCCGCCGCCCGTTGGGACCTGGAGCGCTTTGATTCAGAGGTTCGCGAAAGCCAGGCACGGCGATGGGTTGTCTATGAGGCCCTGCGCCAGGGCGGGTATTTCCCCTGGGACTACCAGCCGCTGCAAAAGGCCAGCGAGCGCTACATGCGCAACCATATGGACCTGAATGTCGTGGAAGAAAACGCCCGCTTCCCCAGAGGCGAGTAAATCCCCACCCACGCCGTGCCGCAACCAGATCGGGACGGCGTGGGTGGCCCGCTCAAACGCTTGGCTCACCCGCTCAGTGATTTGACGCTCTGCGGCCCGCCGCGATAGAACCACGACGCTCATCCAGGGGGACAAAATGCCGAAAGTAGGAATGGAACCCGAACGACGCGCCGCGCTGGTTTCCGCCGTGATCGATGAGATCGGAGAGGCCCGGACGCTGGATGTCACGGTTTCGAAGATCGCGAAACGCGCCGGGATGAGCAGCGGGCTGGCTCATCACTACTTCGGCAGCAAGGAACAGATGCTGATTGCAGCGATGCGCCATATCCTTGGCGTCTTCTCACAGCGGGTTGTCGCGGGGCTGGCACAGACTCAGGACCCGCATGACAGGTTGCGGGCCATCATCCGGGCGAACTTCGAAGATCACGTCTTCGACCGGCGCAAGACCTCGGCCTGGCTCAGCTTCTATTCCTTGTCCCAACGCAATGACGACGCCGCAACGCTGGTCCGGATCTATCAGTCGCGTCTGCGCAGCAACCTGATGCATGAATTGCGTCTCCTCTGCCCCGATCCGGCACGGGTTGAACGCGCCCTGTCCTCGCTCATCGATGGGGTCTATCTGCGTGCGGCACTGGGCAATGCAGGTCCCGATCCCAGCGCCGCGGAAACCGTGATCCAGGCCGCAGATGCGTTGATCCACGCGAATACACAGCGCTCTGTCTGACCCCGAACACCCCGCGTCGCACGCGATTTTCGGCTTGGGCAAAACGCCCCGATTTGATTTTTTTCCTAGACGATCAGAGCTGTTTCTGATGAAACGCGGCATTCGCAATCGTTGCAAACCACCAGAAGACCCCGCAAGCAGCCTTGACCGTGACCGCACAAAAACGCAGTGATCCCCCCCATGTTGACGCAGCGGTTTCCGCGCGGCCGACGTTCGAGATCACTGAGGGCGAGGTCCGCTTCGAAATCTTTGTGCAGCCCAATTTCAACCAGCTGGAGCTGTCTTCAGTCACCTCGGTCCTGGAAGCCGCCAACGAGATCCAGAACCGGCTGACGTTGCGCTGGACCATGTGCTCGGACACGCCGGGCCTGTTGTCCAACGGCAACTTTCTGGTGCGTGCAGAACCGGCGATCAAAAGCGACTTCCTGAAGGATTGCCTAATCGTCGTCGGGGGCA
Source organism: Paracoccaceae bacterium (assembly GCA_022763485.1). Lineage (GTDB taxonomy): Bacteria > Pseudomonadota > Alphaproteobacteria > Rhodobacterales > Rhodobacteraceae > Aliisedimentitalea. Next base: position 70,011 of record JALEGX010000161.1, read on the forward strand.
AGGGCTGTGCCGCGTCCGGATGGATCCGGCGGGTTCGGGCCATGCAGACCCTGAAGAAGCCGGTCATCCTGTTTTCCGATGCTGCCACCGAATACACCAAATCGCTGGGACAGGTGGATCATCCGATCGCTGTACACTGGCGCGACATCCCGATCCTGAACGAAATCGGCGACTTTTCGGACCTGTCGACCAGCCTTGCGGAATATGGGCGCGGTGTGCTGACCTGCTCGGGACAGGGTTACGCACTGGAAGCGACCTTCAATCTGGTGTCCGAGCTGCTGAACCCGCAGGAACGTTCTGACCTGGCCAGCATTCTGGTGATGGACACGGCCCGCGGTTTTCACCGCGAACAGCCAAAAGGCGCAGCGCAGGGCAACACCTTCCTGGAGGGGCATTTGCAGAAAGCCCTGAACCTGATGGAAGAGACGATCGAGGAACCGCTGTCCATCGTCGAGCTGACCAAACGCGTCGGCGTGTCCACGCGGCAGCTGGAGCGGCTGTTCAAGATCCAGCTCAACAGCTCACCTGCCAAGACCTATCGTCAGATACGCCTGAACCGGGCACGCTCGCTGATCGTGGAAACACGACTGTCCCTGTTGGATATCGCACTGGCCTGCGGTTTCTCCAACACGTCTGCCATGGCCGCCCCGTTCCGTCAGGCCTTCGGAGTGTCCCCCAGCCAGCTGCGGTCGGAAAAAGGCCAAGGCTGAGGCGCAGCAGTTCATCGCTGACGATGCTGTCCGGCACCGTTGGCGCCCGGATCTGTTTTCGAGAATGCCATATGCGACGGGCCACCTGGGCCCGCCATCAGCGCAAGACTTTGCTCAGCGCGACAGGCCGCCGTGCAGAGTCGGCAGGTCCAGAGCGCTGAACCCATAGTGACGCAGCCAGCGCAGGTCGCTGTCAAAGAAGGCGCGCAGGTCGGGGATGCCGTATTTCAGCATCGCCAGACGGTCGATGCCGATGCCGAAGGCAAAGCCCTGGTAAACCTCGGGATCGATACCACCGGCGGCGATCACCTTGGGATGTACCATGCCGGAGCCAAGGATTTCCATCCAGTCGTCGCCCTCGCCGATCTTCAGCTGGCCATTGTCCCACGAACAGCGAATATCGACCTCGGCCGACGGTTCGGTGAAGGGGAAGTGCGAGGCGCGGAAGCGCAGCTCGACATCATCCACTTCGAAGAAGGATTTGACGAATTCCTCCAGCACCCACTTGAGGTTCGCCATCGAAATGTCCTTGTCCAGCGCCAGGCCTTCGACCTGGTGGAACATCGGCGTATGGGTCTGGTCATAGTCGGCGCGGTAAACGCCACCCGGACAGATGATGCGCAGCGGCGCGCCCATCTTTTCCATCGACCGGATCTGAACCGGCGAGGTATGCGTGCGCAGCACGTGCGGCGGGCGATTATCGCCTTCTGCACGGTTCATGTAGAAGGTGTCCATCTCGGCCCGCGCGGGGTGGTGGCCGGGGATGTTCAGCGCATCGAAGTTGTACCAGTCGGTGTCGATCCGCGGCCCTTCGGCAACGGAGAAGCCCATTTCAGCGAAGATCGCGGTGATTTCTTCCTGAACCTGGCTGATCGGGTGCAGCGTGCCCTGACGGGTCGGGCGCGATGGCAGGGTCACATCCAGCCACTCGGTGCGCAGGCGTTCGTCCAGCGCCGCATCGGCCAATGCCGATTTCTTGGCCGCCAGAGCCGAGTTGATTTCGTCCTTCAGCGCGTTCAGCGCCGGGCCCGCCACCTGGCGTTCCTCAGGGGTCATCTTGCCCAGCTCGCGCATCTTCAGCGCAACTTCGCCCTTTTTGCCGACAGCAGCGACGCGGATCGCCTCCAGCGCGGCTTCATCCGCTGCGTCCGCAATCTGCGACAGGTATTTTGCCTTGAGATCGTCCATGATGCTTCCCGAACCGGCCCCCGAATTTGGTCCTGAACCTGCTATCGGCCCGGGCGCGTGAATGCAAGACGGTGCAGCAGGCTTTCGGCTCAGGTGTAACGCTGCATCATCGCTTGCAGGGCATAGACGCTGCCATATCCCAGCTCCTGCGCCACACGGCCGGGCGGTGTGCCCCGTGCCTGCGCCTTCAACGCCAGCTGACAGCGCAGACGGCGCGCCCATTGGCCAAATCCCATCCCCGTCTCCTGCTGGAACCGCCGGGTGAAGGACCGGCGACTCATCCCCGCCCGGTCCGCCCAGTGGTCAATGGTTCCGGAATGGCCCGGACGGTCCATCAACGCCTCACAGACCCGCCGCAGACGCTCATCCGTGGGATAGGGCAACGCAAGCGGAGACTTCGGCGCGTCGCCAAGCTCCAGCAGGATCAGCTGGCTGGTGTGAAAGGCCCGAGGCGTCAAAGGCCAGGGGTTGCCCTGATCGCACAGGGCCGCGATCAGATGCGCCAGCAAGGGCGAGATCGTAACGACCTGACAACGTTCCATCGCCCCTGCCCCCGGAACATCCGGCGCGATATAGAGCGACTGCAGCTGCACCTGCCCGATCATGCGGATCTCATGCGTCATCCCCGCCGGCACGATCAGCCCGGACCCCGCCGGCACCGCCCAGGTGGTTTCATCCGCTTCCGCCATCATCAGGCCGGCCACGGCATAGACCAGCTGATGGCGCGGGTGATCATGCCAGGACGACACATAGCCATCCGCATAGCTGCGCGGATAGGACACGACCTCATGCGGCAACGCCTGCACCGCATCCGAGGATGACCCTCCCCGCACTCTTTTTTGTGATCTGATTTGGCCCATTTGCCCAATAGATGGCCCCTTTGGACAAAAAGGACAACTTATTCTGGCGCCAAAGGAGATTTCAAAGATGCAACCGATCACAGATATTGAAACGCTGGAGCAGCTGTATGAGGCGGCTGTCCCTGCCTCGCTTACCAAGGTCGTGACCCGAATCACGCCTCTCTACCGCCAGTGGATCGACGCTTCGCGCTTTTTGGTGCTGTCGACCGTAGGCGCGGAAGGCACCGATGCCAGCCCGCGCGGCGACGACGGACCGGTCGTTCGCATCATCGACGACCAAACCCTGTGGCTGCCCGACTGGCGCGGCAACAACCGGATCGATTCCCTGCGCAACATCGTGCGGGACAATCGCGTCAGCCTGATGTTCATGGTGCCGGGGTGCAACAACGTCGTGCGCCTGAACGGTAGCGCCTTTCTGACCGCCGACGCACAAACCTGCGCCTCGTTCGAGCGGAAAGGCCGTCAGCCGACGTCCGTGGCGGTGATCACGGTTGGGGAGCTCTATTTCCAATGCGCCAAGGCGATCATGCGGTCCCGTCTCTGGGATGTGGACGCGCAATCCGCCACTGTGCCCACCGCCGGTGCCTTCCTGAAGGAACAGCAGGCAAGTTTTGAAGCGCAGGCCTATGACGACAATTATCCGGAATACGCAAAATCCCGGATGTGGTGAACGCTACAACGAAAAAGCCCACCCCGGTTCCGGCGAACACGGGGTGGGCGAAGATAACGCGCTGGACCACCGCACCGCAAAGGCGCACGGCGCGCATGACGTCTGGCATCAATCGTTGGGACGCACCCGCGCTGCGGTCTTGTTGGCGAAGGCCTCCAGCCGTTCGCGCGCCGCCGGTTGGGTGTTGACCAGGCCACCGACGACCGCCTCGGCATAGGCTGCATCCATGCCGGACATGTTGTTCATGTGGCTGATCGCCGAACAGATCGCATAGTTGGTCAACGGCAGGTTCTGCGCCACCTTGTCGGCCAGTTCCATCGCCTTTTCAAAGCTGGACCCTTCGGTGATGTATTGCGCCAGTCCCAGATCGACCGCTTCCTGCCCCTGATACACACGCCCGGTCAGGATCATGTCGATCATCCGGTACTTGCCGATCATGTCCGACACGCGAATGGTGGCGCCACCGCCGGTAAAGATGCCGCGCTGGCCTTCGGGCAGAGCGAAATAGGTGCTCTGGTCCATCACCCGCACATGCGCCGAACTGGCCAGTTCCAGACCGCCGCCGACAACCGCGCCTTTCAGCGCCGCGATGATTGGCACCCCGCCATATTCCATCTTGTTGAACGCTTCGTGCCAGCGCAGGCAGACATGCATGAAGTCAGCGGGGCTGCGGTCCGCCTTCCAGTGCTCCACAAGGTCCAGACCTGCGCAGAAATGATCCCCTTCCCCTGCCAGAACCACGGCGCGCACGCCGTTCTGGTGGGCGCTGCTGAAGAACCGCACCAGTTCTTCGATCGTGGCCACATCCAGCGCATTACGCTTGGAGGGGCGGTTCAGGGTGACAACGCAGACACCATTGTCGCGCACCTCGATGGCGAGGTTTTCGTAAGTTTTCGGATCGACGGCTGGGGACATGAGTTCAGACCTTTCGCATTTCATTTTCCGGGTCAGAGCCTGCCCGGACTATTCTGGGTTCAGATGTCGAAACCGGCATCCAGCACGCTGGCGCTGCCGCTGACGATCCGGGTTTTCTCGGTGCTGCACTCCGCCAGGATGTGCTGGGCAAAGAACAGGGCGGTCGCAATCTTCTGCGTCATGAAACCGGCGTCTTCGCCCTGCTGCAGCTTGGCTTCGGCAGCCAGCGCGGAGCGCCCCAACTGCCAGCCCGCCGCCAGGTTTCCGGTCAGCATCAGGAAAGGCACGCTGCCCGCGAAGGCGGCATTCGGGTTCTGGCGCGCAGTCTCCAGCATCCATGCCAGGCTGTCCTCAAACGCCAGCCGTGCTGCATCCAGCCCATCTGCAATCCCTTGTGCGGCGGCACTGCCCTTGCGCAGTTCAGCCGCGGTATCGGCGATCATGCCCGCAAAGCGGCGCGCGGTTTCACCACCGTCGCGCATCACCTGACGGCCCAGCAGGTCATTGGCCTGAATGGCGGTCGTGCCTTCATAGATCGGCAGGATGCGCGCATCACGATAGAATTGCGCCACGCCGGTTTCTTCGATGAACCCCATGCCGCCGTGAACCTGCACCCCGAGGGACGCCGTTTCCACCGCCCGCTCGGTGCAGAAGCCCTTGACCAGCGGCACAAGGAATTCCGCCATTGCGGTTGCTTCACGCGCGTCAGTGCCGTGATGGGCGATGTCCAGGAAACCGGCCGTCGCCATGGCAAGCGCCCGCCCGCCCTCGGTCAGGGCGCGCATCTTCATCAGCATCCGCCGCACATCGGGGTGCTGGATGATCGTCGCCGCATCTTTGGAGCTGCCATCCACCGGGCGGCTCTGAACCCGCTCACGCGCATAGGCGACGGCGTGCTGGTAGGCGCGTTCGGCCACCGCGACGCCCTGCAGGCCCACGGCAAAACGGGCGGCGCGCATCATGACGAACATGTACTCCAGCCCGCGGTTTTCTTCCCCCACCATGAAGCCGGTGGCCCCATCGTATTCCAGAACGGCGGTCGGGCTGGCCCGTACGCCCAGCTTGTGTTCGATGCTGACGCAGTTGACGGCATTGCGCTGGCCCGGATTGCCATCGGCATCCAGCAGATAGCGCGGCACGATGAACAGGCTCAGCCCCTTCGGCCCGGCAGGCGCATCCGGCGTGCGCGCCAGAACCAGATGGATGATGTTTTCGGTCAGATCATGCTCACCATAGGTGATGAAAATCTTGGTGCCGCTGACCGCATAGGTGCCATCCGCCTGCGGCTCGGCCTTGCTGCGGACCCGGCCCAGGTCACTGCCGGCCTGCGGTTCAGTCAGGTTCATCGTGCCCGACCAGTTGCCCGAAATCAGCTGCTCAAGATACTGGTCCTTCTGGCTGTCCGATCCATTCAGCAACAGCGCTTCGATCGCACCATCCGTCAGCAACGGGCAGAGGCCAAAGCTCAGGTCGGCGGCATTCAGCATCTCGGTTGCAGCGGCCCCTGCGGCGCGCGGCAGGCCCATGCCACCGAACTCACCCGGATGCGCCAGGGTTTGCCAACCCATCTCCTGATACTGGCGGAACGCCTCCACATGGGCAGCAGGCATCACCACGCGCTGACCATCAAAATGGGAGCCGGTTTCATCCCCTTCGGCCGCCAGCGGCGCGATGACCTCATCACAGAAGCGGCCGAAGCCTTCCAGCGCTGCCTGCACATCCGCCTGATCGATCCCCTGATACGCAGGGAGATCTGATACCTCCTGCCATGCGGACAGGTGTTCGATGTTGAACATGATATCGCGAACCGGTGCCTGAAAGGTCATTCCATTGCTCCTGAAGTTTATCCCTTTACGCCAGATACGTGTTGTCAGACCGCTAATCCATGTCCATACAGGACAAGATCCTTTCCAAAAGTGACAAACTGAGGAGGAAAGACCCACGTGTCCGTCTCTGGCCCGCCAAGTCTAGCCACGGTGTCCTCGCGCTTCGTTGATGATTGGCTGGACGGGCTGCGCACCTGCTGTACCGGCGATCAGCTGCCGTCCTTCCTGCACCGTTCCGGTATTGATTTCAGCAAGGGCAGGCTGTCGCACCGGGTGACGCTGGACCAGATCGTGCGCCTGTACCAGATCGCGGCGGTCGAAACGGGCGATGAAATGACAGGGTTGTGGAGCCGCACCGTGCGCCCAAGAGCGCTGCAACATCTGCTCACTACGGTGCGCGAAGCCAGTTCACTGCCCTCGGCCCTGCACCGGTTTTCAACCTTCTGGAACCTGATCCTGGATGACTACAGGTTTGATCTGATCCAACAGAACGGCGGCAATGGCCTGCTGCTGACCCCCTGCACGGATACCCCGCCGCAAAGGTTCGGGCACATGCTGATCCTGAAGCTGGCGCATGGGTTGCTGTCCTGGCTTGCAGGCTATGAGGTGCCGGTGCGCGCGGTGCAGTTTGCCTTCCCCCGTCCTGCCTTTGCGCAGGATTATGCGGTGATCTTCCCGACCAAGGTCAGTTTCGAGGCCCCCTGTTCCGCGATCGCCTTCGACCTTGCCGACGTTGGGCCGCCGGGCGCACGCAGCAACGCGGAGGTGCACGCCTTTCTGAAACGCGCCCCGCGCGACTGGATCTTCACCAGCCTGCAGGAACACACACAGTCCCTGCGGGTAAGGGATTTTCTTTACCGCAACAGCTGGGAAGAATGCGATCTGGCCAGCGCGGCCGTCGCCATGAAGATCACCACAAGAACGCTCATCCGTCGGCTGGATGCGGAAAACACGTCCTTTCAGGCCATCAAGGATGGTTTGAGGCGGGACATCGCGATCCGGGATCTGCAAACCGGAGAAAAGAGCATCGAAGAGATTTCGCAGGACGTCGGTTTTTCATCCTCGGCGAATTTCCACCGGGCGTTTCGCCGTTGGACCGGGGAGCCACCCAGCTCCTATCGCAGGCCGACAGGCTGATCCGCCGCAGACCCTATCGCCCCAACAGAAAAGGCCGCCCCGGATGGAGCGGCCTTTCCAAACTTTGGTCGAGCGGCTTAGGCAGCCAGAGCGGCCTGTGCCTTGGCAACGATTGCGCCGAATGCTTCGGGCTCGTGCACGGCCAGGTCGGCCAGAACCTTACGGTCCACTTCGATACCGGCCAGGTTCAGGCCGTTGATGAAGCGGGAGTAGGTCAGCGCTTCGTCGTGCGAGCGGACAGCAGCGTTGATCCGCTGGATCCACAGGGCGCGGAAGTTGCGCTTGCGGTTCTTGCGGTCACGGGTTGCATACTGGTTTGCCTTGTCGACGGCCTGACGGGCGACCTTGAAGGTGCTCTTGCGGCGGCCGTAGTAACCTTTGGCTGCCTTGATGACCTTCTTGTGACGGGCGTGAGTCGTGGTTCCACCTTTTACGCGGGACATATCTCAGATCTCCTCTTAGCGGTCGTAGGGCATGTAGCCCTTGACGATCTTTGCGTCCGGTGCGGACAGGGTGGTGGTGCCGCGGGCGTCACGGATGAATTTCTTGTGACGTTTGATCATGCCGTGGCGTTTGCCGGCCTGACCTGCGATGACCTTGCCAGTCGCAGTCACTTTGAAGCGCTTCTTGGCGCTCGACTTCGTCTTCATTTTGGGCATTTCCGTCTCCTTATTCGTAGGTTCGCTACACACGCGACTCGGCATGCCACTCCGGCCGGTCGCGCGAACAGGCCGTCCCTTTAGGCAATCATCCTGACTTAGGCAAGAGGGTTCAGGGCATCAGTTGCCGAATAACCCCAAAAAATACATCCGGGACCTGCGCAATGCTGTATCCACCCGGGTTTTGCGTCACCGCAAAGATGATCAGTCCGCCACCGATCAGAATCATCATCATCGGCGCACGGGGCGCGCGGCGATCACTCCAGGCTGAAATGATCGCAGGCAATGAGAAGAAAATGACGACAAGCCCCAACACCAGGGCCAGATCGGTGCTCATGAATACTTACCCCTAAAACCTGTAGCACCCTACTCCGGGTCGGTGCTGTAGATCAATCGTTCGTCACAGGGGGCAATGCGCAGGATGTTCGTGGTGCCCGGCACGTTGAAGGGCACGCCCGCCGTCACAACGATCTGATCGGTTTCACCGGCGAACCCTTCGGCGCGCGCGGCGCGGGCAGCGTTCACCACCGCGCCCTTGAAGCGCAGAAGCTCGGGCGTCATGACACAGTTGCAGCCCCAACTCAGGCACAAACGCCGCGCCGTATGTTCCACCGACGTCATGGCGATGATCGGCACGCTGGGACGTTCCCGCGCCGTCAACAGCGCCGTGGTGCCGCTTTGCGTGAAGCAGCAGATCACTTTGATATCGGTTTTTTCCGCAATCTCGCGGGCGGCTGCCACGATCCCGTCGGCAACAGTGGTGCCCTGTGCGGTCCGGGAGGCGCTGACGATTTGCCGATAGGTGGGATCGGCCTCTACCTCAATCGCAACCTGATTCATCGTGCTGACCGCTTCGATGGGATAGTGACCGGCCGCGGATTCCGCGCTCAGCATGATTGCATCGGTCCCCTCATAGATGGCCGTGGCCACATCCGAGACCTCGGCCCGCGTTGGCATCGGGCTTTCGATCATGCTTTCCAGCATCTGGGTGGCCACGATCACCGGCTTGGCCGCCGCCCGGCATTTGCGCACCAGGCGCTTCTGGATCGGCGGAACGGCAGCGACGGGCAGTTCCACACCCAGATCACCGCGCGCCACCATGATCCCGTCAGAGGCATCCAGGATCTCTTCGAAGTTTTCGACCGCCTGCGGTTTTTCGACCTTGGACAGCACCGCCGCCCGGCCATCCGCCAGGGTTTTCGCCTCAAACACATCCTTGGCGCGCTGCACGAAGGACAGCGCCAGCCAATCCACGCCCAGTTCACAAACGAACTCCAGATCGTCACGGTCCTTTTCCGACAGCGCCGCAAGGGGCAGCATGACATCAGGCACGTTCACGCCCTTGCGGTTGGAGATGACGCCGCCGATTACCACCCGGCATTCGGCGAAATCGGACCCGCAGCTTTCCACCTGAAGGCGGATCTTGCCATCATTGACCAGCAGCGAAGCACCGGGTTCCAGCGCCTCAAAAATCTCGGGATGTGGCAGGCAGACCCGCTGTTGCGTTCCCTCCGCCGCATCCAGATCCAGCCGGAACGCGGCGCCTTCTTCCAGCATTTCCTCACCATTGGCAAAAACACCCACACGCAGCTTGGGCCCCTGCAGGTCCGCCAGAATGGCAATGGGGCTGTCCAGATCCCGCTCGACGCGGCGAATGATCTGATGGCGCTCACGGATCTCGTCATGGGTACCGTGGGACATGTTCAGCCGGAACACATCCGCGCCCGCCTCATGCAAGGCACGGATGGTTTCATAGGAATTCGACGCGGGGCCGAGTGTGGCCACGATCTTCACATTTCTCAAACGCCGCATCTCGCGTCTCCTTTACTGCCCGTGCGCCAGCAATCAAATGTTATCGCAAACAGCGCCACTCGCGCTTATCGCCCAATTCCCTTTTACTGGCAACTCCCCTAAACCTGCGCCAAAACAGGTGACATCCCCATGACATATACGCCTTTCTATATTCACGGCGAAGATCGCCCATCCCGCTGGCTGATCACTTGTGATCACGCAACCAATACCGTCCCCCCCAGCGTCAATCACGGGGACCTTGGGCTGGCCCGTGAAGACATGGAACGCCACATCGCCTATGATGTAGGTGCCTATGAAGTATCCAAACATCTGGGGCAGATCCTGAACGCACCGGTGATCGCCTCCAACTTCTCGCGTCTGGTGATCGACCCCAACCGGGGCGAAGATGATCCGACGCTGCTGATGAAGCTGTATGACGGGTCGATCATCCCCGGCAACAGACACGCAGGTGCAGCAGAGCGCGAACGCCGACTTGAGCTGTGTTACCGGCCCTACCATCAGGCGCTGGCCCGGCTGGCCGCATTGCCCCATGTGGTGATTGTGTCCATCCACTCCTTCACGCGGCAGCTGCGCGGCCGCCCGCCAAGGCCTTGGGAGATCGGTATTCTGTATCCCGATCAGGAGCGGTTTTCCCCGCATCTGATTGCCAGGCTGCGCGAAGAACCCGATCTCTGCGTTGGCGAAAATGAGCCCTACACCGGCTATCTGCCCGGCGATGCGATCGACAAACACGGCACATCGCATGGCCGCCCCAATACGCTGGTTGAGCTACGCAACGATCTGATCGCCGATCATGACGGACAGCGGGCCTGGGCTGAACGGCTGGCCCCGATCCTTGTGGACGCGCTGGACCGCTCCGGGCTTTGAACGCCCAACTGTGGCACAAGGTCCCGGATGCCTTGTGCCACGGCCCTGTGCCCCCATGTGACATAGGACGCCTTGGCAAAGGAGGCAGACATGTCACAGGAGATGCTAACCACTTTTTTCGGCTGGATGAGCGTGATCAACATCGCGTTCCTGACGTTGGCAACCGTGTTGATGCTGGTCCTCAGGGATTGGGCCGTTGCCCTGCACAGCCGCATGTTCGGCGTATCGGAGGCCGACATTCGCACCGCGATCTACGGCTGGCTGGCGCACTACAAGATTGCGACGCTGGTTCTGTCGGTTGCGCCCTATCTGGCGCTCAAACTGATGTAGACCGGCGCGCGGCCTCTCTGCTTTGTGAGAGTGCCTTGGCCTTGCCACAAGCCGACGCGAGGGGTTACAAACCTCGCGCAAAACGAAAGCGGGAGCACGCGTGATGGATACACAAACAGAAATCGAATTGCAGGCTGCCGCATTCCGCCGCCTTCAGAAACACCTGATGGAAGATCGCACCGATGTGCAGAACATCGACCTGATGAACATGGCGGGGTTCTGTCGCAACTGCCTGTCGCGCTGGTATCAGGAAGCGGCGAACGAAAAGGGCATCGACATGGACAAGACCGCCGCGCGCGAGATCTTCTATGGCATGACCATGGATGAGTGGAAGGCCAACTATCAGACCGATGCATCGCCGGAAAAGCAGGCCGCCTTCGAGGTCGCCTTCAAAGAGAACGTGACCGACAAATCCTGAGCCTCAGACAGGGTTTGAGTTTTCCGGGCCTGGCATTGCTGCCGGGCCCATTTCTTTTCGACCTCCGATCAGCCAATCACCCCACGGGCGCGTAGTGCAGCCAGCTGTTCGACTGACACCTCAAGATCAGAGAGCACCGCATCGGTATGTTCCCCCGGTTTCGGTGGCGCCGAGCTGACCATCGGTCCATCCTGATCAAAAGCAAAACCTGCCGCCGCAAACCGTTGCCCTGCGACCTCCTGCACCACGCGGCGCGAGGCATATTGCTCCTCTTCCAACGCCGCCTCGACCGAGCGCACGCGGGCGGCTGGCACGTGATGCGCATTCAACAGATCTTCCCAGTGCTGCGCGTCTTGTGTGCGCAAGACCTCTGCCAGGAACGCGGCATCCTGGTCCCGGCGCGCGGCGATCTCTGACCGGGGCAGCGCTTCGATCTCTGCCGCCGCCTTTTCATTGCCCAGCGCCCGCATCAGTGTGGCGTTCTGCCGGTTGGTATAGGCCCCCAGCATGATCTGCCCGTTGGCTGTGTCATAACAGCTGTAGCCCGCCAGCGCCGGGTCCTGATTGCCATGCGGGCGCGGGGCGTTTCCGGTCTGCAGGGTTGTGAAGCTGTGCGAATTCATCAGCATCAGCGCACAGTCGGACATGGCGACGTCGATGAACCGCCCCTCCCCCGTCACCTGCCGCGCGTGCAGTGCGGCTGAAATCGCCAACGCGGCCTGTGCCCCGGTGCCATAGTCCACCATCGCAGGCCCCACCCGCACCGGCGCCGTATCGGGTGTGCCATTGCTGGCCATGATGCCGGAAAACGCCTGGATCACGATGTCATAGGCCGGGTGATCCGCCTTTGGCCCGCTGTGCCCAAACCCACTGATCACGCAGAAGATCAACCGGGGGTTCAGCCCCTTCAGCCGATCATAGTCCAACCCCAACCGGTGCGCCGCCGGGCGGGTGTAATTCTGCACCACCACATCGGCGCTGCGCACCAGATCATCAAAGAGCGCGCGCCCGTCGGGATCCTTCAGATCCAGCAGCAACGATTTCTTGCCCGCCGCCTGCGCCTGAAAGTACAGCCCCATACCCGCGTCATTCGCTGCTGCATCCCCGCCTTCGTTGCGCGTCATGTCGGGCTGGCTCGGGGCTTCGATCTTGATCACCTCAGCGCCCAGAACACCCAACTGATAGGTGCAGAACGGCCCGGCAAAGACATGGGTCAGATCCAGCACCCGGATCCCTTCGAATGGTCGCATCAGCTTTCCTCCCGCAAGGAAAGGCTAGGAAAGCGGGTGTTTCAAAACTGATCCGAATCCGTCCGTAACCATGTCGTTTTCAAGCGACCACAAATGAAAAAGGCCGCCCAATGGGCGGCCTCTCAACAAGCTTTGGCGCGGATCAGATCGCGGCTTTGCGGCTTTCATCCAGATAGATTTCGCGCAGGCGCTTGGCGATCGGACCAGGGGTGCCGTCGCCCAGCTGTGCGCCATCAATCTCAACCACCGGCATCACGAAGGCCGAAGCGGAGGTGGTGAAGGCTTCATCCGCTTCCTTCGCTTCATCGATGGTGAACAGGCGCTCTTCGATTTCCATCTGTGCCTCTTGCGCCATGCGCAGCACCGCCTTGCGGGTGATGCCATGCAGGATGTCATTGGACAGCGGACGGGTCACGATCTTGCCGTTCTTGACAAAATAGGCGTTGTTGCTGGTGCCTTCGGTGACATAGCCATCTTCGACCAGCCACGCGTCATCGCAACCGGCCTTCTTGGCCATCATCTTGCCCATCGACGGGTAGAGCAGCTGCACGGTCTTGATGTCGCGACGGCCCCAGCGGATGTCTTCGATCGAGATGACCTTGGCCCCCTTCTGGGCGGCCGGGCTGTCGGCCAGACCGGGCTTGTTCTGAGTAAACAGCACCAGCGACGGCGGCGTGTCTTCGGACGGGAAGACGAAGTCCCGGTCCCCATCAGACCCACGCGAGACCTGCAGGTACACCAGGCCCTCTTCGATGCCATTCAGCTCCACCAGCTTGCGGTGGATGTCCAGCAGCTCTTCCTTGGTGCAGGGTGACGCCATGTCCAGCTCATCCAGCGAGCGCTGCAGGCGCACGGCATGACCTTCGAAATCGATCAGCTTGCCATCCAGCACGCTGGTGACTTCGTACACCGCGTCGGCGAACAGAAAGCCACGGTCAAAGATCGAAACCTTGGCTTCGTTTTCCGGCAGGTATTCGCCATTCACATAAACGGTACGGGTCATGGTCTGTCTCCTCAGCCCCAGAGTTCTGCCTTCGGCGGGTGCACCCCGGCGGCATCAAATGTCAAAGGTTCGTCGCGGTCTTCGGCCAACAGGAGCGGTCCGTCAAGGTCTGTTACCGCCGCGCCTTGCGCCACAAGCGTCGCGGGCGCCATCGCCAGCGAAGATCCGACCATGCAGCCGACCATCACCTGATAGCCCTGGGCCAGTGCTTCATCCCGCAGCATCAGCGCTTCGGTCAGGCCGCCGGTCTTGTCCAGCTTGATGTTCACCACATCATATTTGCCCTTCAGCTTGGGCAGGCTTTCCCGATCATGGCAGCTTTCATCAGCACAGACCGGCACCGGGCGGTCCATCCCGATCAGCGCGTCATCTTCGCCTGCGGGCAGTGGCTGTTCGACCAGCTCAACGCCCAAACGCACCAGATGCGGGGCCAGATCGGCGTAGACTTCGGCCGACCAGCCTTCGTTCGCGTCGATGATGATCTTGGCGTCCGGAGCCCCCGCGCGCACGGCCTCAAGCCGCGGCATGTCATCCGGCGTGCCCAGCTTGATCTTCAAGAGCGGGCGTAAGGCGTTTTCTGCGGCCTGCTTTTGCATCGCCTCAGGCGTGTCCAGCGACAGGGTATAGGCGGTAATCTCCGGCCCGGGTGCGTCCAGCCCGGCCAGCTCCCACACGCGTTTGCCAGCCTGCTTCGCTTCCAGATCCCAAAGCGCACAATCCACAGCGTTGCGGGCGGCCCCGGCGGGCAGCAGCGATTGCAGCTCTTCGCGGGTGAAATCGGCGGGCAGCGCCTCGATCTCTGCGGTCACGCTGTCCAGCGTTTCGTTGTAGCGGGCATAGGGCACGCATTCGCCCCATCCGGTCACACCGTCCTTTTCGACCTTCACGGTCAGAACCTTGGCTTCGGTGCGCGACCCGCGCGAGATGGTGAAGACCTGCGCCAGCTTGAAGACATCCGGCGTCACGGTGACGTTCATATCCATTCCTTTCGACGGAAAAAGGGCGTCTGTTGCCAGACGCCCCCTTACAAATCAGACTGCGGCCAGCGCGTCCACCAGGCGGCCCGCGCCATGACGATACGGGTCAACGGTGGGCAGCCCCATGCGCTCTTCGACTTCGGCCAGATATTTGACGGCTTCGTCTTCGCTCAGGTGCTGCGTGTTCACCGAGATGCCAACAATCTGGCAGTCCTTGTTGGCCCGCTGCGCCAGCGGCAGAGCAACATCACGCAGCTCTTCCAAGGTCGGGACATCGTATTCCGGCAGGCCGCGCATGTGGGTGCGGGTCGGCTCGTGGCACAGGATCAGCGCATCCGGCTGACCACCATGCACCAGTGCCATGGTCACACCCGAATAGGACACGTGGAACAGGGAGCCCTGACCTTCGATCAGGTCCCAATGGTCATCGTCATTGTCTGGGGTCAGGTACTCGATAGACCCCGCCATGAAGTCAGCGATGACCGCATCCAGCGGAACGCCATGACCGGTGATCAGGATGCCGGTCTGGCCAGTGGCGCGGAAGGTGGACTTCATGCCACGTTTCTGCATTTCGTTGTCCATCGCCATGGCGGTGTACATCTTGCCGACCGAGCAATCGGTGCCGACAGCCAGACAACGTTTGCCAGTGCGGGGCTTACCGTTAGCAATCGGGTAGCCAACGGTGGGCACGCGCACGTCGTGCAGGGTGCCGCCGTGGGTCTGTGCCGCCGCGACCAGATCGCCTTCGTCACGCAACAGGTTGTGCAGGCCGGACGCCAGATCATAACCCATTTCCAGCGCTTCGATCAGCACTTCCTTCCACGCCTGGGAAATCACGCCGCCGCGGTTGGCAACCCCGATCACCAGGGTCTTGGCTCCGGCTTCCTTGGCTTCGGCAAGGGTCATGTCCTTCATGCCCAGATCGGCGCCGCAGCCGGGCAGACGCAACTGTCCAACCGCGTGATCGGGACGCCAGTCCCGGATGCCGATTGCCACTTTGGCGGCCAACATGTCGGGCGCATCGCCCAGGAACAAGAGATACGGGGTCTCGATCATTGCGCATTTCCTTCCCGAAAACTGATTTCCTGACAGTTTTGACCGGATTGCGCGCAAGTTCCTTTCGAAGTTGCGTCAGAAAGGCTGACTTGGTGAAGAAATCGCCGCAGATTTCTCAACTAGTCGAAGAATCTCCCGCAAATTCGTCCGCGTTGCTCTGTTCCTCCTCCGCAATCCAAGATTCGGCCTGCAGAACGCCTGTTTGAGGCGCGCCAATGACGGCCATCGCCTGCAGCGATCCGGTCTCTTCCGGGGCCTCCTGCTGGGTGCGCCGCAGAATTGCGATCAGCGCAACCATGACGCACAGCCCCCCGATCATCGCAAGGAAGCCCTTGCCGTCCGCGACGCTGACAAGGTTGGGACCGACAAGAATTCCCACGAATTGCCCCACATTCAGGATGAAGGCCATTGCGCCACTGGCCGGCACGATTTGCGACGGGCGCAGCTGGTCATTGGCGTGCGCGGTACAGACTGCATACATCGGCAGGCTGGCCCCGGCCAGAATGGCAAATCCGGCCACCAGCGCGGTGCGCGAGGAGTCAAGCAGCATCCAGCCGCAGGCACAGGCCCCGATCAGCGCCAGGCCCAGCAGGACCAGACGTCGGTCCGTCTTGTCGCTGATCCAGCCGACCGGATATTGAACCACCGCCCCGACGACCATCGCGACCACCAGAACGCCCGACGCTTCGGCAGCGCTCAGCCCCGCGTAGATCGCGTACAGCGGCAGCGTGATGAACCAAGCCGCCACGGCGATCGCGCTGACCATGTTGCCCAGCACCGCCATCGGGGACACGCGGTACAGTTTGCGCACCGGCATGCGGTCAGGCACTTCGTAGTCCGGCGCCTTGTTGCCCGACAAAAGCAGGGGCACGATGGACAGCGAAATCAGGATCGACACCGCGCCAAACAGCGCATTCCCGGTGGGGTCCGGCAGGGCAACCATGGCTGTGCCGATCGCCGGCCCCGCCATCCAGATCATGAAATAGAGCGACAGGATCTGCGCCCGGTTGCGGTTCTCCGATTTGGCCTGCAACCAGCTTTCGGTGATCACATACATGCCGGGATAACATACCCCCGCAAGGAAACGCATCGCCGACCAGGAATAGGGATCCGAGGTCAGAAGGTGCAGAATCGCCGCGATGGAGACCAGAGAGGCCAGGGCCGAAAAGGCCCGGATGTGCCCCACCCGTTCCACCATGCGCGGTGCGGTGGCGGTGCCCAGCAGGGCACCGGCCGGATAGGCCGCTTGCATGATGGAGATCGTGAAGTCGGTAAAGCCCAGATCGTTCCCGCGAATGGTAAGAAGCGTCGAAAGCAAGCCATTGGCAACCATCAACAACAACATGCCCAGGAACAGGGCCCAGTTTTCAAAAAGTGCGCGTTTCATGCCCCAGTAGTCGGAGCATTCCACACGCGTTTCTTGCCGCTTTGCGACAGCCGGAGTCGGTCGCGACCCGCCTTACTTGACCTTGGCTTTGTACCGGGTGCCCACAGCATTCACCAAGACCAGCTTGCCCTTGTTCACCACATAGAGATCAAAGCGCGGTTCGCTGTAACCGATGCAACGTACACCATTTTTGTAGAACCGATAGGAGTCGGCGTCATAGGTCCGCCCGCCCCCGGAGTAGCGGTATTTGCCATTCGGCCGGTAGTGCTCAACGCCACCTGCGCTGAAGCGCACTTTTTTCCCGGGCAGCAGGCCCTGAAGGTACCCCGCGTCGACGCGCTGATCACCGCTGTAGATGTTCCAGTCGATCTTTGGGGGTTTTGCGGGGCAATCCGCCATCGTCTGCGTTGAAGCAAGGCACGCGAGCACAAGCGTCGCAACAAATTTCATGGCCTATTTCCTTGGTCTAAATGTCATTCTGAGGCAGCGCTGACGCCGCGTTGCAGCAACAAATTCTTTGCAGCTGCAAAATACCCTTGCAGCGGTACGTGTAATTTCATAACCCAATGACTGAACCAGACGCAATATAGTTACCCGAAGGAACAGACATGAGCTTTCGCATTCAGCCCGCCGCACCGGCCCGCCCCAACCGCTGCCAACTTTTCGGGCCCGGCTCGCGCCCTGCGATCTTCGAAAAGATGGCCGCCAGCGCTGCGGACGTGATCAACCTTGACCTGGAAGATTCGGTTGCGCCGTCCGACAAGGACGAAGCCCGCGCCAACATCATTGCCGCGCTGAACGACGTGGATTGGGGCAACAAATACATGTCCGTGCGCATCAACGGCCTGGACACGCCCTATTGGTATCGCGACGTGGTGGACCTGTTGGAGCAGGCCAGCGAGCGTCTGGACCAGATCATGATCCCCAAGGTCGGCTGCGCTGAAGACGTCTATGCCGTGGATGCGCTGGTCACCGCGATCGAAGCCGCCAAGGGCCGCAGCAAAAAGATCAGCTTTGAGGTCATCATCGAAAGCGCCGCAGGCATCGCCCACGCGGAAGAAATCGCCATGTCCTCGCCCCGTCTGCAGGCCATGAGCCTTGGCGCGGCAGACTTTGCCGCGTCGATGGGTATGCAGACAACCGGCATCGGTGGCACGCAGGAAAACTACTACATGCAGCGCGGCGACCAGCAGTACTGGTCCGATCCTTGGCACTGGGCCCAGGCCAAGATCGTTGCCGCTTGCCGCACCCACGGCGTTCTGCCCGTGGATGGTCCGTTCGGGGACTTCTCCGACGACGCGGGCTTTGTTGCGCAGGCACGCCGCTCGGCGACGCTGGGCATGGTTGGCAAGTGGGCCATCCACCCCAAGCAGATTGCGCTGGCAAATGACGTCTTCACCCCGTCGGACGAGCAGGTTCAGGAAGCCCGCGAGATCCTTGCGGCGATGGAACAGGCCAAGGCCAACGGCGAAGGCGCGACCGTCTACAAAGGTCGACTGGTGGACATCGCATCCATCAAGCAGGCGGAAGTTATCGTCGCGCAGGCGGAACTGATCGCAGGCAACTGACGCGCCCGATACCGTATTGATCCTGAGGGCGTCCAATGGGCGCCCTCTTTTGTTATAAGGCCACACCATGACCCATCCGACCCTGTTGCATACAGCGCACGTTCACTGCGCCACCTTTGATGCCCTGTCCCCGGACCGGGACCTCACCCATCTGGTGCGTGTCGACTGGCTGGAGCGCGCCCAGACCGGGATCGACGAGACTTTGCGTCAGGAAATCACCGCGGCGGTTCAGGCGGCCGATGGCCCCGTGCTCTGCACCTGCACGACGCTGGGTGAAACCGCCGAAGCCGCAGGGGCCTTGCGGATTGACGCGCCGATGATGGCCGAAGCGGCGCGGCTTGGTGGGCCGGTGCTGATGGCCTATTGCCTCGACAGCACCCGCGCGGCGTCGCTGGACCTGTTGAGGCGGGCCTTTGGCGACACAGATCCGCAGGAACAGTTGCTGGATCTTTCCGAACATTGGCCACTGTTCATCGAGGGCAAGATCGAAGAGTTCACCCATGCCATTGCCGCCGACATCCACGCGGCTCTGAAAACGGGGACCTTTGGGTGCGTGGTCATTGCACAGGCTTCGATGGCCGGGGCCAGCACTCCGCTCAGATCCCTGACGGAGGTCCCAATCCTGACCTCACCGGATCTGGCGCTGCGGGCATTGCTGGAGAGGGCCGCCGTTTAACTGCGCTGATCCTTGGGCGACCCCATCACCACGTATGAGGTGATGGCATTCACATGCGGCGCGGTGCCAAGGACGTCCGTGTGGAACCGTTTGTAGCTGGGCAGATCCGCGCATTCGACCCGCATCAGATATTCGATCGTACCGGTGATATTGTGGCATTCCACCACCTCTGGTGCGATCTGCATGGCCCGTTCAAACGCCTCTTGTGCCGCCTTCGAATGTTCATTCAGGCCGACGCCGATATAGGTCACAAAGCCAACACCCATCGCCTGCGGGTCCAGAACGGCGCGATAGCCCCGGATCACCCCCTGCCGTTCCAGTTCCTGCACCCGGCGCAAACACGCCGAAGGCGACAGGCCGATCCGCTCTGCCAGCTCAAGGTTAGAGATCCGGCCATTCGCCGTCAGCTCACGCAATATCTGCTGATTGATGATATCATTCTTGGTCATTGATTGTGAAATTACCCCCAATCCACGCGATAACGCAATTTCATTTGGCTCAAGATCGAACATGATTGCGCCATGACTTACGAAGTACTCAGCGCCTTGATCCTCTTTGCCTTTGTCTCGTCCATCACGCCGGGACCAAACAACCTGATGCTGATGGCGTCGGGGGCCAACTTCGGTTTTCTGCGCACCGTGCCGCACATGCTGGGCATCGGGCTGGGTTTTACGTTCATGGTGCTGATGGTCGGTGCCGGGTTGATGCAGGTGTTCGAAGCGATCCCTGCCAGCCATACGGTATTGAAAGTTCTGTCGATCGCCTATCTGCTCTACCTCGCCTGGAAGATCGGCAACTCTTCTCCCGTGGCCGACCAGGCGACCACAGGAACCCCCATGACTTTCCTGCAAGCGGCGGCTTTTCAGTGGGTCAATCCCAAGGCCTGGACCATGGCGCTGACCGCGATCTCCGTTTACGCGCCGGATCGGACCGGCTGGACCATCGTGCTGGTCGCCGCCACGTTCGGGGCGGTGAACCTGCCCTGCGTCAGCTCCTGGACAGTGATCGGCCAGCAGATGGCGAAGCTGCTGAAAAGTCCGCGCCGCCTGATCGCGTTCAACTGGACCATGGCGGCGCTTCTGGTGCTGTCGATCATCCCGACGCTGTAATCCGGTGTCCGGACCGATCAGCCTTTCAACGGCAGGCAGATTTCAGTGATCAGATCCTCGGGCGCCGTGTCCATCGGAGAGTTCAGATAAAGCTCGTAACAAGGCGCGTCAGCGGGCTCTTCACCAGATTCGGGCAGCCAATTGCCAAAAAGCGCAGTATAGGCCGCCTCCAACCCCGAATACGGCCCCTTGTAAGTAACCACCGCAGTTTTGCCGCCTGTCAGCTCATGGGCCACCATTCCATCGGGCACTTCGGAGCCACGGAATTCACAGCCCGCAAAACTGCGCAGATCAGCCTCGGCAACCTCTTCGGGATTGTCGAAATAGATCGCGATCCCCTGCCCCAGATCCGGCCACAGATTGCGGGTCTGCGCCAGCGCGGCAAACTGCTCGAAACTGCGTCCGATCTCATGAAAGGCGCCGGTATGGGTCAGGCCGATGAAACGGCGGGCGGGTTCGGTTCGTGTCGTGGTGGGATACATCGGATGCTCTCCTATCCTGAGGGGGCGACCGGGCGGAAACAGGCGACCACTTTTGCGAAACGCTGATGGCGTCGCGCCATAGGCATCCGCAAAAGCCCGCGAGAAGGCATTGAGCGAGGCATAACCCGCCTTCTTCGCGATCTCCTCCAAAGACATATCTTTCCGCACCAGCCACACCGACGCCCGATGCAGCCGCATCCGACGCACGGCCTGTGCGCAGGTTTCCCCGGTGACCGCGCGAAATACGCGATGCCAGTGAAAGCGCGACATCGCCGCGACATCCGCAAGCGCATCAAGCGACAGATCGCCATCAGGATTGTCGTGGATATACTCCAGCACGCGCATGATACGGTCTTCGTACCGCAAGGCCATTGGATCCCCTTTCGTGATTGCCTTCGCTTCTCAAGAGCTCTCATGATTTGATCCCACAAATCTTGCTGAGTTGCATCTGCGGTCACTTGAGGCCATATAGCGATCAAACCGCTTTGTGTGAGACGCCATGACCCAGTATCTGGATTTCGAGAAACCCTTGGCAGAAATCGAAGGCAAGGCAGAGGAGCTGCGTGCCCTCGCCCGCGCCAACGAAGAGATGGATGTCACCAATGAAGCCGCCGCGCTGGACGTAAAAGCCGCGCAGCTGCTTGAAGATCTCTACAAGGATCTGACGCCGTGGCGGAAATGCCAGGTGGCCCGCCATCCCGAACGGCCGCACTGCAAGGACTACATCGACGCCCTGTTCCAGGAATACACCCCGCTGGCAGGGGACCGGAACTTTGCCGATGACCACGCTGTCATGGGGGGGCTGGCCCGGTTCAACGACATTCCCGTCATGGTCATCGGTCATGAAAAAGGCAGCGACACCAAGTCCCGAATCGAACGGAACTTCGGCATGGCGCGCCCCGAAGGGTACCGCAAGGCGATCCGCCTGATGCAGATGGCCGGCAAATTCGGCCTGCCCGTCATTACGCTTGTCGACACGCCCGGCGCCTATCCCGGCAAGGGCGCCGAAGAGCGCGGCCAGTCCGAAGCGATCGCGCGCGCGACCGAGGCCTGCCTGCAGATCGGCGTCCCGCTGATCTCGGTTGTCATCGGCGAAGGCGGCTCCGGCGGTGCCGTTGCTTTTGCAACCGCCAACCGTGTGGTCATGCTGGAGCATTCGATCTATTCGGTCATCTCGCCCGAAGGCTGCGCGTCGATCCTGTGGAAAGACGCCGAAAAGATGCGCGAAGCCGCCGAGGCCCTGCGCCTGACGGCCGCCAACCTGCTGGATCTGGGCGTGATCGACCACATCGTGTCCGAGCCTCTGGGCGGTGCGCATCGCGACGCCACCGGGACCATTGCCTCGGTTGGTCGTGCGATCCAGACGATGCTGGACGACCTGGGTGATCTGGCTCCGGAAGAGCTGGTTCAGAACCGTCGTCAGAAGTTCCTGAGCATGGGATCCAAGGGCCTCGCGGCCTGATCTCACAAAACGTCGGAATGGCAGAGTTTTTTTGCCATTCCCTCTTGCAACGGCTGCGGCGCTTGGATACATCCGCCGTCACGGGTGATTAGCTCAGTTGGTAGAGCGCTTCGTTTACACCGAAGATGTCGGGAGTTCGAGTCTCTCATCACCCACCATTCCTCCTTGAAAACGCAAAGAAATCCCTGACGATTTTCTTCGTCCTATTTCGGCCTCCCAATCCAAGATGGATGGTTCCCAATTTCAGGGATCAAAGGCAGAGTTTCGTTGTCATGTGTTCCGACTTGGCACGCCATGCATGGTGCTTATGGGAACCGAACAACCAAAGGAGTTAAAGCGGCTTCCGAAGGAGAATGACCGGCTGCGTCGTGCCGCGTCACGGCGCGGGCGCGGATCGGGTAAGCAACCAGCGGGCCGCAGTGGAATACGGGCCACGTTCAGTTCATTGCCTGATAGGGGGGTGTTTTGAATTCGCGCAGTATTTCTGCTCTATTTCATGAATTCATTGAAAACCAAACTTGTAAAGGCGCCTCTTTTCCCCGCCACTTACCCCCAGAAATCTCATCAGTGCTTAATGGTCATGGCTTGCCGGTGCATCGAGCGCGTCAGCGTCAAACGTCCGCGCGACAAATTGGGGTCAAAAACAATGGCGACAATTCCTAATTAAGTACAGGCAGACGCTGATCACGGCACAGTCTTGATCTAAAACAACTCTTTCCGCTGAAATTCGCGATAGACGGGAGTTTCAGAGCCCGTAGACTAAGTCGCAACAAATCACTTTCAAAAATTGACATTAGATAGAAAGCAGAACGATGCTTGAGAATTCAGACACGATCCCAGACGTGATCAGTTATCGCAACCCCATCCTGCCAGTTGGCGAACCGGTCAGGGGCTATGCGAACCTGGGTTCAAATGACGTTGATGTGTATCGCGTGGATCTGGAACCAGGGATCACCTATCTTTTGGATGCCGCGATTTCAGCACCTCGAATGGGCACCATGAAGCTGATGTTGCCGGACGGCAGCCCGGCCCCCGTGGAGCTGACGAGCTACAAAAACTCCGATAACGGCCCACGTTTTTCATACTATGACAATTCGGTTCAGGCCGTAATTGAGGTGAACGAACCAACCACCTGGTTCTTTTCAATCAACGGTGTCTGGCGCACAGAAAATCAGCCCTATGTGATCCGTTTGCAAGAGATTGAAAGGGCACCTTCGACCGATGGGGACGATTGGTTCCGGTGGAGCGACTCATTCGACGTTTTTGATGGCGGCAACGGAACAGATGCCCTTTCTTTCCATCATCTGAACGCCCCAGTAGAACTATCTCTGGCGAGTGGTCTCCTGAAATCCGATGCCATCGAAGGTGTGCCTCCAACCTTGGCCGTACAAAACATTGAACGGTTCAAAGGCACGGATGGCGACGATGTTCTGACTGGCAGTTATTTTTTCCGAGGCTTCGAAGGCCAACTGCACATCATTCACGAGTCCCGGATTCCTGCCGTAACCTGGATGGGCATGGGGGGCGACGACATCCTTGGCACCACCGAAGGGGCGACCGTGTTCATTGGCGGTGCAGGTCGGGATACCGCGGACTATGCCGGCGCACGCAAACAGGTCCATGTATCTCTGACAGATGGTGCCGGCTATCTGAACGATTCAGATGGGGACCAATTGATCGGCATCGAAAATTTGAAAGGCAGTTCCTTTGATGACACGTTGATCGGCGACGAGCAGGACAATGTGATCACCGGACATGTTGGCACCGATCGGATGATGGGCCTTGGTGGGGATGACACAATCGACGGCAGTTGGACTACGGTCTATCGCTCCGGCTACTCAACAAACACCGCCTATTACGACACCGCAGTTTACAGCCATAATCGCGACCAATACGAGATATCGGCGACACATGACGATGACCTTAACCTGATCGTTTATGTTGAACATGTCGGGGGGACTGGTTGGGAAGGCCGTGACACCCTGATCAACGTGCAAAAACTGGAATTTGCTGATCAATCATTCGACGCCCGAGACCTGGCTGATGACTTTCCTGATGAAGTCGATCCAAACAGCCCGGCGCAAGCGCTAGATCAAACTCTCACAGTGCAAAGTGAATACCCCCTAGACAGAGACTTCATCCGTTTCGATCTGGAAGCGGGCAAAACCTACGAAATCAAAGCATTTGGCTTACCGTACGATTTTTCCGGGCTTATCGGCTTGGTTGATTCAGCGGGACGTTCACTCATCAATGGTATTGGCACGCAATCAATTTACACCGCTTCAGAGGGCGAGACCGAACGCCCTCTCCGCGTTAGCGTCGAAACCAGCGGCTCGCATTTTCTGACACTGGCCCGAACTAACTTCAGCGAGGCAATCAGACCCGACGTTGATCTGCGCTCCATCAATGTCAAGATTTCTGAAGTCAGTCCAATCCCGGTAGGAAGCGATGCGTCGGAAGTGATCCTTTGGTCTCAAATCGACACTTTTTTTGATGCGGGACTGGGTCAGGACACGCTTTCTGCTGCTGAATGGGGAACGGACATGGACCCAGAGACAGCGACCGGACTTAGTTTCAAGAATCTTGGAGATGCCGGAGACACGCCTGAAAGCCGCTTTATGGTTTCGAATGCCTCCAACGCGCCCCGGCCTCATACCGAATATGGGATTGTAGATGGCGTAGCGGCAATCATTGGATCGCCGTTTTCCGACGCTTTCCACCTTTCGGATTCCTCGGTTGAAACCACCGAAACGCCCCTCTCCTACTACGGGATGGGGGGCAACGACTTCATGACAACATCCCGCGGCCCGACGCTCCTTGATGGTGGTCCGGGCACCGACACGGCAAACTACTATCTGTTCCCTGAGGCTGTTCGCACGCAACCGAGCGAAGGCGTCAACATCAATCTGACCACCGGCGAAGGCTCAGGAGGCCTTGCTGAGGGTGATGTTTTGGTCTCGATCGAACGTGTGTACGGATCCATCGGTGACGATGTGCTGATCGGGAATACAGATCCCAATCTCCTATACGGGCAATCCGGAAATGATACCCTGCACGGCATCGGAGGGGACGACACATTGTCAGGAGGAACCGGCGATGACTATTTCATCATTGGCGATGGCGACTACTCTGTGCGAGGAAGCCGCGGTGATGATGTCGTGGTTTTGTCCGGCAGCAGTGGGGAATACGTTGCCCAAAATGAAAACCGCAAACTGGTAGGGCTGACCCAAAGCGTCACGCTCAACAACGATATCGAATTCTACCAATTCAGTGACCGCAGGCTAACCTATGCGGAAACCATTGAGCTTCAGGGAATTGACCTGATGACTCAACGCAGTTTTACCTCTGGCCCAGATGTCGTGAGCGGGCTGGGTGAATTCCAGGTGCTCAACACGCTGGAGGGCAACGACTGGATCAACTACGCGGCTGGGAACCAGATCATTGATGGGGGCGAAGGCCGGGACATGTTGTCCTTTGTGCATCTGGCGGATGTCGCAGGGCGGGCTTCAAATCAGTTCCGGCTGACCATCGACCTGCCCAATGGGCGCGCAACAGGTTTCAATGACGCCGAAACGGTGCGCTTGTCGGGGATCGAGCGGATCACCGGCTCGATTTTCAATGACCTCATTCACGGTGGCGAAAGCAGTTCCTTGCGGGGACTGGGCGGGGATGATTGGTTCACCCTGACATCGGCCAACAACAGCGTTGATGGCGGATCGGGTCGCGACACCGTCAGTTTTGTGGCACACAGGTCCACCGCGACACATGCGGTAGAGACCATTTTCGACAATGACGGCCACCCTCCCGGCAGCGGCCTGATACAGGGCGTTACCGTAAACC
>JALEGX010000014.1 GCA_022763485.1 Paracoccaceae bacterium
GCATGCTGAGCAAGTTGAAGAATGGCGAAACCTCCTTCCTTTTGGAATTTCCGGTCTGGTGGGCATACGCCGCCAGCCTTGTTGCAGCGCTCGTTGCCGCCGTGGTCGGTATCTACATGGCCTGCATCCGTACTCTTGAATTCGTAACCGGCCGGATCCGCATCTGGGACGGCGTGGAGGCAGACCAGTGACTGCACTTGAAATCGGAATCACTTCTTTCCCGGCCCTGATGATCCTGATCTTCCTTCGGGTTCCGATCGGTCTGGCCATGTTCCTGGTTGGTCTGGTGGGCCTGATCATCGTGACCGACGGAACGCAGGTGGCATTTGGCCGCTTGAAAAGCGAAACCTACTCGACCTTCTCGTCCTACTCGCTGACCATCGTTCCGATGTTCCTGCTGATGGGACATTTCGCGACGCTTGGCGGCATGTCCAACGCGCTGTTCAAGGCGGCCGAGGGCTTTCTGGGGCACCGCAGGGGCGGTGTGGCCATGGCCTCCATCGGGGCCTGCGCGGGCTTCGGGGCCATCTGTGGTTCCTCGCTGGCAACTGCGGCCACCATGGGGCGTGTGGCGCTGCCCGAACTGCGCCAATACGGTTATGCTGGCGGCTTTTCGACTGCGACGCTTGCGGCGGGTGGCACGCTGGGGATCCTGATCCCGCCGTCTGTGGTGCTGGTGATCTACGCGATCCTGACCGAACAGAATATCGCCAAACTGTTCCTTGCGGCATTCGTGCCGGGCATCCTGGCGGCGCTGGGCTATGTTCTGGCGATTTCGATCTATGTCCGTCTCTACCCCGAAAGTGCAGGCACCCGCCCTGCGATCCCGTGGAGCGAACGTTTTGGTAACCTGGTCAAGGTCTGGCCCGTTCTGCTGGTCTTTGGTCTGGTTGTGGGCGGCATCTACGCTGGCTGGTTCACCCCCACCGAGGGCGCGGCCGTGGGCGCATTTGGCACCGGGCTGATCGCTTGGCTGAACGGGGGGTTGGACCGTCCGAACCTGGTTGACAGCTTCCTTGTGACCGCGCGGTCCACCGCGATGATCTTCTTCATCGTTCTGGGGGCCGGGTTCTATAACGGTTTCCTGGCCCTGACCCAGGTTCCGCAGGAACTGGCCGATTTCGTTGTCAGCCAGGGCTGGAGCCCCTGGATGGTGCTGGCGATGATCCTGGTCTTCTACCTGATCTTCGGCTGTCTGATGGATTCGCTGTCGATGATCCTGCTGACCATCCCGATCTTCTATCCGGTGATCTCGGTCATGGATTTCGATCTGGTGAACCTGGCATCCTTGCAGGCCAGCGCTGCGCAGGACGTTCTGAACGCCGGTATTCCCGAAGGCATGGGGCAGGACATGCTCGCCTCGATCCGCGAAGCGATTGCAACCGGTTCCGAACTGACCCGTGAACAGATGAAAGAGCTGGGTATCCGCGTCACCCGTGGCATGGCCAACCGTCTGGAAACGGAATACGTGGCGATCTGGTTCGGTATTCTGGTGCTGATCGTTGTCGAAGTGGGCCTGATCACGCCGCCGGTTGGGATGAACCTGTTCATCATCAACGCGATGGATCGCAAGACCCGTATGGTCGACACCTACAAGGCCGTCATGTTCTTCGTGACTTCGGATCTGATCCGGGTGGTCATCCTGGTTCTGTTCCCGATCATCACGCTGTTCCCCCTGATCCTGCTCAGATAAGAACGGCACGTCATTCTTGACCCAAGGTCAGGACCGCCTCCAACTGTTTCAAACGGTTGGGGGCGGATTGCTTTTCAGGACCATGTTTGGTGATCACCTCCCGCCTCAGGGAGGAGGTCTTATGCGCTATCGGACGCAGAAGGTGACGCGCGACGTCAGGGGGGATGGAACGATCCTCCTGCAATCCGGCTACCCGCTGGCACCAGTTTCGGACAGCACCAACGAATGGCTGGAGCGCTGGCATGCAGAACGTCCCGACTCGGTGTTTCTGGCTGAACGCGAGGGCGAGGGGTGGCGGCATCTGACCTATGGTCAGGCCCTGCCGCAGGTGCAGCAGCTGGCGGCCGGGCTTCTGGCCGAAGGGCTGGGCGCGGAGACACCCATCCTCATCCTGTCAGGCAATGGGATTGATCACGGGCTTCTGGCCCTTGCGGCGCAATATGTGGGCATCCCTTTCGTGCCGGTGGCAGAACAGTATTCCCTGATCCCCGGTGCGCAGGCCCAGTTGCAGTATGTTCTGGAACTGATCGACCCGCGGCTGGTCTATGCTGTTGATGGCGGGACCTTCGCCTCTGCCCTGGCGCTGCCGCAGATGGCCGGGCGGCGCCATGTCGTGTCCCGAAATGCAACGGGCGACATGACAGAGCTGTCCCAGCTGATGCGCGCGCCGGGACCAGAGGTGGCTGCCGCGCGTGCATCGGTTGGTCCCGACACCGTGGCCAAGATCCTGATGACCTCAGGCTCTACCTCAAACCCGAAAGGGGTTGTCACCACGCAGCGCATGTTGTGCGCCAATCAGGCCCAGTATGTGGGCGCGCTGCCGTTCATGGATCAGCGGCCACCGGTGTTGGTGGACTGGCTGCCGTGGAACCACGTGTTCGGTGGATCGAACAACTTCAACCAGGTGCTGTTCCATGGTGGCGCGCTCTATATCGATGATGGCAAGCCCGCGCCGCATCTGATCGGGCGCAGCTTTGAGAACCTTAAGCTGGTTTCCCCGACGATTGCCTATAACGTACCGGTCGGTTTCGCCCAGCTGCGCGATCGCATGCAGCAGGATGAGGAGCTGAAACAGGCGTATTTCCGCGATCTGGACATGTTGTTTTATGCCGGGGCGTCCCTACCGCCGGATGTTTGGCAGGACCTGTCCCGCATGGCCAGAGAGGTGCGGGGGGCCGACGTGATGCTGACCACCTGCTGGGGCATGACCGAAACAGCGCCGGCTTGCATCTTTCAGCATGAACCAAGCGCGGCCCCCGGCATGGTTGGTGCGCCGCTCCCGGGCGTCACGGTCAAGATGGTCCCGGATGAAGGTGACCGTTATGAGATACGGGTCAAAGGGCCAAACATCCTGCCTCACTATTTCAAAGCTCCGGATAAGACGGCAGAGGCCTTTGACGACGAGGGCTTCTTTCTGACCGGCGATGCGATGACATTGGCCGACGCGGACAACCCCAATCGTGGTCTGAAGTTTTCTGGCAGGATTGCCGAGGATTTCAAGCTGGCAACGGGCATTTGGGTGCGCGCCACCGACCTTCGGCTTGAGCTGCTTGCCGCGCTCAAACCCCTGGCGCTGGATGTGGTGATCACCGGTGACATGCGTAACGAGGTCGGGGTGTTGATCTTCCCGACACCTGCCACCGTGCCGGGGTTGCAGGATGCGGCGGGCTTCGCGGCGAACGCCGATCTGATGCAGGATATCGCAGAGCGGCTGCGCCGGTTTTCCGATCCGGGGCGCGGCAGTGCCAACCGGATTACGCGTGCGGCGATCCTGACGGAGCCGCCATCGATGGCGGAGGGCGAAGTGACCGCCAAGGGCAATCTCAATTTCCGTAAAGTGCAGCTTCGTAGGCAGGATCTGGTCCAAAGGTTGTATGAAGGCTCGGGAACTCAGGGGCGGATCACATTTGAATGATGCATGATATTGCATTTTGTTGTGGCAATATCTTGCATAAATGAGAATTGGGTGCATTATACCTGACCTAAGCGGGGAGAGATTCCGGGCCATGTTGAGGAGCGGGCCCGACAAGAGGGAATCCGGACGCGTTCAGGGAGGAGCCAGATGAATCCAGCTGAGAATGCAGCAAGCTACTTTGTTGATCGACATATTGATGAAGGGCGGGCGGACAAATGCGCCTTTCGCGAAGCGGCAGGCGAGAAACGCAGCCTGACATATGGCGCGCTGGCTGAGCGCAGCGGGCAGCTGTATGGCGCGTTGGAGCGGGCAAATGTTCCGCGCGAAGCGCGCGCAGTCATGCTGGTTCTGGATCAGATCGAGTTTCCGGAAATCTTCTGGGGCTGCATCAAGGCGGGCGTGGTCCCGGTGCCGCTGAACACGCTGCTGGCCACGGATGTATATGAGCTGATCCTGCGGGACAGCCGTGCCACCGCGCTCTTTGTATCGCATGAACTGTGGAGCGTCGTGGAACCCGCGGTCGCCCGCGTCGGGGACATTCGCACCGTTGTGGTGATCGGCGGACCCACACCGGATGGGGCGCAGAGCTATGAGGACTTCATGGCAGGGGCCCAACAGCGCCCGACCTGTGCAAGTTCCGAAGATGAAATTGCATTCTGGCTCTATTCCTCGGGATCGACGGGGCAGCCCAAGGGCGTGCGCCACGTGCATGGGGCGCTCAAGGCAACCGCGGACACCTATGGCGCGCAGGTGCTTGGGATTGCCGAGCAGGACGTCATCTTTTCCGCCGCAAAGCTGTTTTTCGCCTATGGGCTGGGCAATGGCATGACCTTCCCGATGTCCGTTGGGGCCACGACCGTGCTGTTCAACGGCCGCCCGACGCCGGACAGTGTTCTGGAGGTGGTGGCACAGGAAAAGCCCAGCATCTTCTGTGGGGTGCCCACACTCTACGCCGCGACGCTGGCGCATCTGGAGGCGAATGCAAAACCCGATGTTAGCTTGCGCCGGTGCATTTCCGCGGGCGAGGCTTTGCCGTCGGATGTGGGTGCAGGGTGGCGCGGTCTTTGGGGGACCGACATTCTGGATGGGGTCGGATCCACCGAAATGCTGCATATCTTCCTGTCGAATGGACCGGGGGACGTCAGCTATGGCACCTCGGGCCGTGCTGTCCCTGGCTATGATCTGCGGCTGGTCGACGAAGACGGCGAAGATGTCGGGGCGGGCGAAATCGGTGAGCTGCTGGTGCGGGGCGCCTCCGCCGCCGATGGCTACTGGAACAAGCGCAGCAAGAGCCGCAGCACGTTTGAGGGCGAATGGACCCGAACCGGAGACAAATATGAGCGCGACGCGGAAGGGCGCTATGTCTACTGCGGGCGGACCGACGACATGTTCAAGGTCTCGGGCATCTGGGTGTCCCCCTTCGAAGTGGAGCAGGCGCTGATCGGGCATCCCGATGTAATGGAGGCGGCCGTTGTCCCGGCCCGCGACGCGCAGGACCTTGAGAAGCCCAAGGCCTTTGTCGTGTTGAAATCCGGTGAAGGGTCTGACGCCCTGGCCGTTGAGCTGAAGGATCTGGTCAAAGACCGGATCGGCAAATGGAAATATCCCCGTTGGATCGATTTCGTGGCTGACCTTCCGAAGACGGCCACAGGTAAAATCCAGCGTTTCAAGCTGAGGGACATGTAAATGGGCGGCTTCGATTGGACGGATGGGGGATCGGGTATCCTGAACGTGTCCGGGGTTAACCTGGAATACGCCTGCTGGGGACCTGCCCCGGACCAGGCGCCGACCCTGGTGCTGTTGCACGAAGGGCTGGGTTGCGTTGCCCTCTGGCGGGAGTTTCCTGCCAAACTGGCACAGGCAACGGGGCTGGGTGTCTTTGCCTATTCGCGCAAGGGCTATGGCAAGTCTGATCCTGTCACGCTGCCACGTCCGCTGGATTTCATGGCACGGGAAGCGCAGGAGGTGGTTGGGCCACTTCTGGATGCGATCGGCCTGCGGCGAGGGGTGTTGCTGGGGCACTCCGATGGGGCGACGATCGCGGCGCAATATGGTGGCGGGGTGCAGGATCACCGTGTTCGGGGGCTGGTCCTGATGGCGCCGCATTTCTTTACCGAACCCGGTGGGCTGGCAGAGATTGCGCAGGTGCGTGATGTCTACGCTCAGGGGGATCTGAAGGCAAAGATGGGTCGGTATCACGATGATCCCGAGGGCGCGTTCCGTGGTTGGAACGAGGTCTGGCTGGATCCCGGTTTCAAGGCGTGGAACGTCGCCGACGTGATCGACTATTTCCGGGTGCCGGTTCTGGCAATCCAGGGGCACGGTGATCAATACGGGACCATGGCGCAGATCGATGTGATCGAAGAGCGCAGCTATGCCCCCGTTGAGCTTCTGAAGCTGGATGACTGTGGGCACGCCCCGCATCTGGAGCAATCGGAGCAGGTGCTTGCCGCAATTGCGGATTTTGTGGCCCGTCTTGTGCGGATCGAAGCGGCGGAGGTCATTCCCGCCTGATGCCGGAACGGTGGCCACACCTTCCGGATCATGCCTATGTCCCCGGGCGCACAGCGCGCCATCCTGACGGGTGGTTTGATGTTTTGCGTGCAACTGCGCGCGCGGACATGTCGGTGGATCAGCTTATAGAAAGTGACGCCTGGCTTACCGGGATCGCCTATTTCGAGGGCGCGTTTTTCTGGGAGGCCCATGAGGTCTGGGAGGCGGTTTGGCTGGCCTTGCCCGAAGGCGATGAGCGCCGGTTCGTACAGGCTGCCATTCAGCTGGCAAACGCGGGACTGAAGGCGCGCATGCAGCGCCCGAACGCCGTGGTGCGGTTGCTCCAGATCGTGTCGGCGCTTTCCGAAGATCTGCCCGATTCGTGTGAAGACCGCTTTGGCTTCCCGCTTCAGGCGCATTGGCAGCGATTGCATGAGGAGCTGGTGAATCTACCCTAAATCCTCTAAAAGTGCATAATAATGCATAAGTTGGAGTTGGATTGGGGTCTGATATGCGCATTATTATGCAAAACAAGCTTTACGTATGCACTATTTTGAACTAGCTTCACAGACAACCTAAACAGGAGCGTGCGATGTCCAAAGTGATCGACTTTCAGACGGATCCTTCGAAATACCGCCACTGGCGCGTCGAGTATGATGGTGAGGTCGCCAATCTTTTCATGGACGTTGATGAAAAGGGTGGCCTGTTCGATGGCTATGAGCTGAAGCTCAATTCCTATGATCTTGGTGTGGACATCGAACTGGCGGATGTTGTGCAGCGGATGCGTTTCGAACATCCCGAAGTGAAGGTCGTTGTCATGCAGTCGGCCAAGGACAAGGTGTTCTGCGCTGGCGCCAACATCCGTATGCTGGGCGGCGCAAGCCACGCGCACAAGGTGAATTTCTGCAAGTTCACCAATGAGACCCGCAACACCTTTGAGGCGGCAGAAGCCGACTCCGGTCAGAAATATGTGGCCGCAGTCAAAGGGGCCTGTGCCGGAGGCGGGTATGAGCTGGCCCTGGCCTGCAACCACATCATGCTGACCAATGATTCCAGCTCCTCTGTGGCGTTGCCGGAGGTTCCGTTGCTGGCGGTTCTGCCGGGCACTGGGGGGCTGACCCGGGTCACGGACAAACGCAAGGTCCGTCGCGATCTGGCCGATGTCTTCTGTTCGATCGAGGAAGGCGTCAAAGGACAGCGCGCCGCCGATTGGAAGCTGGTGGATGAGGTGATCCCGAATTCCAAATTTGATGAAACGGTTCAGCAGCGCGCGCGGGAGTTTGCGGCGGCGTCTTCCAAGCCGTCCGATTTGACCGGCATTCAGCTGACGCCCCTGCAGCGCAGCTTTGATGACGATGGCTCGGTGACCTATTCCACGGTTGAGGTGGAACTGGACCGTGACAACGGCAGGGCGTTCATCACTGTTAAAGGCCCGGAAGAGGGGGCGCCGGCCAATGCCGATGCCCTGCAGGCCCAGGGTGATCAGGCGTGGATCCTGCGGGCGGCGCGGGAACTGGATGATGCCATCCTGCATCTGCGCCTGAATGAGCGTGAGCTTGGTCTGATCGTGTTGCGGACGCAGGGGGATCCCGAGCGGGTTCTGGAACACGAAAAACTGCTGCTGGACAATGCCGACCATTGGCTGGCGAATGAGGTGCTCAAGTACTGGAAGCGCGTTCTGAAACGGGTCGATATGACCTCACGCTCGCTGGTCGCGCTGGTGGAGCACGGGTCCTGCTTTGCCGGTCCACTTGCCGAGCTGCTGTGGGCGGTCGACCGGTCCTACATGATGCTTGAAGAGTTCGAGGGCGACAATCGCCCGTTGGCCACCGTTTCCCTGAGCGCCAGCAATTTCGGAACTTACCCGATGGGCAATGACCTGAGCCGTCTGGCAACGCGTTTCCTGGGTGATCCGGATGCGGTTGAGGGGCTGAAGGACCGTATCGGCGACGCGATCGAAGCGGATGAGGCCGAAGAGCTGGGTCTGGTGACCTATGCCTTTGATGACATCGACTGGGAGGATGAGGTTCGCATCTTCATGGAAGAGCGCGCCAGCTTCTCACCCGATGCGATGACCGGGATGGAAGCCAACCTGCGGTTTGCTGGTCC
Source organism: Paracoccaceae bacterium (assembly GCA_022763485.1). GTDB lineage: Bacteria > Pseudomonadota > Alphaproteobacteria > Rhodobacterales > Rhodobacteraceae > Aliisedimentitalea. The sequence goes on from JALEGX010000014.1 coordinate 8,211, forward strand.
CGAAACGATGGAAACCCGGATCTTCGGGCGTCTGACCGCCTGGCAGAACTGGATTTTCCAGCGCCCGAATGCGGTGGGCGAAAGCGGCGCGTTGCAGCGCTACGGCACCGGCATCCGCGGCGAATACAACATGGAACGAGTGTAAGACGAAGGGATTTTCCGAAGGGAAATCGGGTGGAAAACCTGACCAAGGTTTTCGGGCATGGAGGACAAGAATGATCGATCTGATCAACGTAAGTTACGACACACAGATCCCCAACAACGTGGGGCTCAGCTCGGATAAGCGGGTTCTGAAGGCGCTGGAGAAATGGCATCCGGGTTACATCAACTGGTGGAACGACCTGATCCCGCGGAACTTCCAGGAATCCATGGTGTACCTGCGCACGGCCGTTTCGGTGGACCCCAAGGGCTGGGCCAAGTTCGACTACGTCAAGATGCCGGAATACCGTTGGGGCGTGCTTCTGGCACCGCAGGTCGAAGACCGGCGTATCCCCTGTGGGGAACACTATGGCGAACCTGCATGGCAGGAAGTGCCTGGCGAGTACCGCAACCTGATGAAGCGCCTGATCGTCATTCAGGGCGATACCGAACCGGGTTCGGTCGAACAACAGCGTTTCCTGGGTCTGACGGCGCCGTCGCTTTATGACATGCGCAACCTTTTCCAGGTCAACGTCGAAGAAGGCCGCCATCTGTGGGCCATGGTCTATCTGCTGCAGAAATACTTTGGCCGGGACGGGCGCGAAGAGGCCAATGACATGCTGGTCCGCTCGTCGGGGTCCGAGGAGGCGCCGCGGATGCTGGGCGCGTTCAACGAGGAAACGCCGGACTGGCTGTCCTTCTTCATGTTCACCTATTTCACCGACCGTGACGGCAAGATGCAGCTGGAAAGCCTGGCGCAATCCGGGTTCGATCCGCTGAGCCGGACCTGCCGCTTCATGCTGACTGAAGAAGCGCACCATATGTTCGTAGGGGAAACCGGTGTGGGCCGGACCATTCAGCGAACCTGCGAAGCGATGCGCGAAGCGGGCATTGATGATCCCTATGACGTCAACAAGATCCGCGATCTGGGCGTGATCGACCTGCCGTTGATCCAGAAGAAGCTCAACCTGCACTACACGCTGTCGCTGGACTTGTTCGGGCAGGAGGTGTCGACCAATGCGGCGAATGCCTTCAATGCGGGCATTAAAGGCCGTTACATGGAAAGCCGGATCGATGACGATCACAAGCTGACCAATGACACCTATACCGTCTGGGATCTGGAAGGGGATCAGCTGGTCCGCCGTGAGGTTCCGGCCCTGACCGCGATCAACATGCGCCTGCGGGATGACTATACCAAGGACGCCGCGGGTGGCGTTGGCCGCTGGAACAAGATCATCGAGAAGATGGGCATCGAGTTCCAGATGAAGCTGCCGCATGAAGCCTTCCACCGCAAGATCGGCGTGTTCGCGGACAAGATGTTCGATCCGGATGGCAAACTGCTGACCGGTGCCGAATATGACGCGGGTCTGCCCAACTGGCTGCCGACTCATGCGGATGGCGATTTCATCCAGTCGCTGATGAAGCCGTGCTATGAGCCGGGCAAGTATGCGGGCTGGATTGCGCCCCCGAAGGTCGGCATCGACAACAAGCCGGGCGACTTTGAATACGTCAAGCTACACATGGCCTGACCTGTTCCGGCGCGAACCCTGTGGGGGGCGCGCCGGGTTCAATCAACCGGGATGGGTCAGGGGCGGACGGCTGAGTCGGAAAAGCTTGACCAGACTCACCTTCTGCCCTTTGGTAAACCCATCCCTGACCAGACGCGGAGTCCTGTCATGAAAATCGACCGCTCGAAAGCTGAAACACCTATCGTGAATTCTCTGGCTGCCGAATTGTCGACCATGCGGGCCCCTTGTGTCGGGTGCCCCGGTTGCGTCGGTCTGTGCTCTGCGCTGATCGACACGATGGTGCTGCCCGACCTGATCCTGGCCAGGAAGCGCGAGAGCCAATGAACAAACCGCTGAAACAGCACCTCATCGATCCTGAAATCTGCATTCGCTGCTACACATGTGAAATGACCTGTCCGGTGCAGGCCATCCAGCATGACGACAACAATGTCGTGGTGGATCCGGACAAATGTGAATTCTGCATGGATTGCATTCCGGTCTGCCCGACCGGATCCATCGATGAATGGCGCGTTGTGACAACGCCCTATTCGCTGGAGGAGCAATATGAGTGGATGGAGCTTCCGCCCCAGGCAGAGATCGAAGCCGCGCCCGGCGACGCCGACGGGCAGGAGGCGCTGGATGATGCCATGGCCGCTCTGCTGGCCCAGGCCCATGCAGGGGCCGGGGGGCGCTCGCGCGCACCCGATAGCGCCTCGAAGCCCACGATTAACCTTTATAACCTTGGCAAGCCGGTTTCCGCGAAGGTGCAGGGCAACTACCGCTTGACGGACCCAGAAAGTGATGCGGACGTCCGGCATGTGATCCTGGATTTCGCCGGTGTTCCCTTCCCCGTGCTGGAGGGGCAGAGCATTGGCATCATCCCGCCCGGAACGGATGCCGACGGCGCGCCGCATTTGCCGCGCCTTTATTCCGTGTCCAGCCCGCGCGACGGCGAGCGGCCGGGCTTCCACAATATTTCGCTGACCGTAAAACGCGAAGAACATGGGATCTGTTCCAACTTCGTGTGTGATCTGAAGCCCGGCGATACGGTTCAGCTGACCGGGCCGTTCGGGTCCACCTTCCTGCTGCCGTCCGATCCCGAAGCGGACATCCTGATGATCTGCACTGGCACCGGGTCTGCGCCCTTCCGTGGTTTCACCATGCGCAGGCAGCGGGTCGCGCCCCATGAAACGGGCAAGATGACTCTTGTCTTTGGCGCACGGCGTCCGGGTGAGCTGCCCTATTTCGGGCCGCTGAAGAAAATCCCCGACAGCTTCATGTCCAAACACTTCGCGTTTTCGCGTGAGGATGGTGCCCCCAAGCAATATGTGCAGGACCGTCTGCGGGAAGAAGCCGATCGCGTGACCGAGCTGCTGAAGAGCCCAAATGGTTACATCTATATCTGTGGTCTGAAGGCGATGGAGCAGGGGGTTGAGGAAGCGCTGAAAGACATCGCGCGCGGCGCCGGCTTGAACTGGCCCGAGCTGCGGGATGAGATGCGTGAAGGCGGTCGATATCACGTCGAAACCTATTGAGGCCCAGCCATTCGCGCCCGGTCTTGCGCGGGATATTGCTGGGCGGTAGTTACTGCGCAAACAGGGGGCGGCGACGCCTGACAGACAGCGGATTGTGATAGATGGCGTCTTTGGACAAAACAGCGGAACACCCCAATTTCACCCATGAAATCCGCGTAGGATGGGGCGATTGTGACCCGGCCAAGATCGCCTATACGGGTCGTCTGCCGTGGTTTGCACTGGAAGCCATCGACGCCTGGTGGGAACACCATCTGGGCGGGGATGGCTGGTTCCAGATGGAGCTGGACCGGGGCACGGGCACCCCGTTTGTGCACATGAGCCTGGACTTTCGCTCGCCGGTGACACCGCGCCATCGCCTGATCTGTGAGGTCTGGCCCACCCGCCTGGGCAACTCCTCGATCGAATTCCGGGTGAACGCCAGCCAAGGGGGCACCTTGTGCTTTGAGGGGCGGTTTGTCTGCGTGTTCGTTGATCCGGACGGGTTCCGGCCCAAGAGCGCACCGGATGATATGCGTGCGATCATCGAACCGCTGATCCGGTAAGCGCAGAATATTGCAGGGTGCAAACCTGAGCTTTGAATGTGTTTGAAGTTCTGCTTCGGCCTGTCGTATGTTTGTGCAATATCTTACACAACTGGACCCTGAATGTCTGAGATCACCAACTTTCGAGGCGAGGCAACGGAGCCCTCGGCGGTGGACCCTGTAGAGGCCGAGGTTGCCAAATTGATGGCCCGGGTTGGTGAGCGTGTGCGAAAGGCGCGGGAACGAAAGGGCATTCCCCGTCGTGTCCTGTCCGAGCAATCAGGCGTGTCTCCGCGGTATCTGGCACAGCTGGAAGCGGGCGAAGGCAATATCTCCATCGGGCTGCTGCAACGGGTGGCGATTGCGCTGGATCACCGGATCGAATGGCTGATCGGTGAGGATGATCCGTGGAATTCGGATGCGCTGCGGGTGGCGGACATGTTCCGAAGCGCCACGGCGCAAACACAGGCATCGGTCTTGCGGATCCTGTCGCCGGAACCCGCCGAAAGCCTGCGGGCCAATCGCATCTGCCTGATCGGATTGCGCGGGGCGGGAAAATCCACGCTTGGCGCATTGGTGGGGCAGGCGCTGGGGTTGCCCTTTGTCGAGCTCAATTCAGAGATCGAAGAACAGAGCGGTATGCCGGTTGATGAACTGCTGGCACTCTATGGTCAGGAGGGGTACCGCAAGTTGGAAGCCCAGGCCATTGAGCGGATCATCTCAACCTATGAATCCATGGTTCTTGCGGTTGCCGGTGGTATCGTGGCGGAGCCTGAAACCTATGCGACCCTGCTGAACACCTTTCACACGATCTGGCTCAAAACCTCGCCCGAGGAGCATATGGCGCGGGTGCGGGCGCAGGGGGATGAGCGGCCCATGGCGGGGAACCCCGAAGCCATGGAGCAGCTGAAGTCCATCCTGACCAGCCGCGAAGCGCTATATGGCAAGGCACAGGCCAACCTTGATACCTCGGGACGCAGCCCCGAAACTTCGCTGGCCGAGTTGCTGTCGGTGATTGAGCGGCAAGGCTTTCTGAAGGGCTGATCTGGATCAGGCCGGTTCGCGCAGCCAGTCATCTGCGAACTCCACCCGATCCAATCCGGCAAACCGGGCGACGCGGTCCAGTTCTGCCTCCAGCTTGCGCATCCGGGTGGCCGACCACTTGACCCGGGCTTCGGGCCAAAGCGCCCTTACGCGCAAGGCGCCCTCTTCCCGGTGTGCCTTCATGTCGATCCGGCCGATCAGCTTTTCGCCCTCCATCAGCGGAAAGACGTAGTAGCCATAGACGCGTTTGGCGGCGGGAACGAAGACCTCGATCCGATAGTGAAATCCGAACAGCCGCTCGGCACGTTTGCGATCGCGCAGCGCCGGATCAAAGGGGCTGAGCACGCGGATACGACCGGGGGCCGGGGGCAGGTCCTTCGCCTGCGCCACTGTGTCGGGCCGCAGGAAAACCTTGCGCAGGCTGCCATCGGCGCATTCGATCTCGGCGGTTTCAATGATTCCTGCGTTCTGTTGTCTGGCGCACCAATCGCGCGCTTCCTGCGTGCTTACCGTATCCCAGAAGGCCGCCAGCTCACCGGAGGTGGCAAAGCCAAGCCGGTCAAGCGCAGCGTTGCACAGCCAATCAACGGTGGCGGGGGCATCGCAGGGCGTGGCGCCCGGGCAAAGCCGCTCCTCGATCACCCGTTCGGTCAGGTCATAGAGCTTCTGAAACCCGTTGCGCCCAACCACGGTCAGGCTGCCGCTGCGCCAAAGGTATTCCAGCGCGGTTTTTGACGGGTGCCAATCCCACCAGCCGCCGGAACTCTTCTTCTCATTCTCACCGATGTCGGAGGAACCGATGGGGCCGTGATCCCGGATATGGTCCAGCACTTGGCCGAACTTTTCCTCAAACCCATCACGGCGCCAGTTCTTCCAGCGTTTCGCCAGCAGCTCTGCGTCACGCTGAAACCGCAAATGCCAATGCGGGTAGAAGGCCATCGGAATGACCGCCGCATCATGGGTCCAATGCTCAAACAGAGCGCGATCACGCTCATAAAGGCGCTTCAGGTCCGTCGCGCGATAGGACGGGCGGCGTGAGAACAGGATCATGTCATGCGCCCGCGCCACGGTGTTGATGCTGTCCAGCTGAACAAAGCCCAGCCGCGACACCAGGGTCAACAGGTCAGCCCCCTTTGCGGATCCGGCAGGCTGTTCCAGCAGCGCATGTCGGTCCAGAAACAGGCGCCGGGCCTGACTGTTGTTCAGCCGCAGGCTCATCGCCGTTTCAGGGTGTCCCCATAGCTGATCGTCGGCGTCAGCGTGATCTGGGTCTCCAGCTCTCCTTCGGGATCTTCCAGTTGCGCCGCGATGATTTCAGCGGCTTTTCGGCCGATTTCCTGCCGACAGGCGTCCATCGTTGCCAGCTTGCGTGGTAGCCCCTGCAACAGTTCAACGCCGTTGAACCCGGCAAGACCGATCTGGCCCGGCACGTCGATCCCCTGATCCAGAAGATAGAGCAAACCGCCCGCGCCGATCATGTCGTTCGAGTAGTAGAGGAAATCCAGTTCCGGCGAGCGTTCCAGCATTTCCTGCGTCATCTCACGCCCCTTGGCCAGTGCAGAACCGCCGGAATAGAACGCGCGATCCTCGATCTCGACGCCTTCCTTGGCCAGCGCTTCGGTAAAGCCTTCGAAGCGTTTGCGCGCGCGGTGATCCAGCGGCATCTTGGTGCCCATGAAGCCGATATGACGATACCCGGCCTTCAGGATGGCCTTGGCCATCTCGCGGCCCGCGCGTCGGTGAGAGATGCCAACCATGGCGTCCACCGGTTTGCCATCCGTGTCCATGATTTCGACAACCGGGATGCCCGCCGCGTTCAGCATCGCGCGCGACGCCTCGGAATGTTCCAGCCCTGCAATGATCACCCCGGACGGACGCCACGAGAGCATTTCATAAAGGACCTTCTCTTCCTTTTCAGGCAGGTAATCCGTGACGCCGACAACCGGTTGCAGGTCGGTGTTCTCAAGCACTTTGTTAACGCCTGTCAGAACTTCCGGGAACACCATGTTGGACAGCGACGGGATGATCACAGCGACCAGATTCACCCGATTCGAGGCCAGCGCACCGGCGATCTTGTTGGGCACATAGCCCAGCTCCTTGGCTGCGGCGAGGACTTTTCTTTTAGTCTTTTCAGAGACATCACCGCGATTTCGCAGGACGCGGCTGACGGTCATCTCCGACACGCCGGTCGCTTCGGACACGTCGCGCAGGGTCAATGGGCGTTTGGTTTCCAGTGTCACCGGGCTGCTCCTCCTCGTGATGCTAATGATGACGTTAACGCAACCATAGGGTTCAGCACAATCCTGCGGATGACCTTAACCGACCAGACAGGGTCAGCCGCGACGGTCACCGTGAAAAGTGACCCTCCGGCACAACGGTAAACCACTGGACCCGCCAGAGTGCCGCGCCTAACGTGGCCGCAATGTTGCGCTATACCTTGAAACGATTTCTGTCTTTGCTGATCAGCCTGGCTATCGCGTCGCTGGTCATCTTTGCCGTGGTTGAGGTCGCGCCGGGGGATCCGGCCTCTTTCATGCTGGGGATCAATGCGCAGCCCGACACGATTGCCGCCCTGCGCAGCGAGCTGGGATTGGATGTGTCCCGGCCTGAACGGTACCTGAATTGGGTTGGCGGGCTGTTGCAGGGTGATTTCGGCACCTCCTATACCTATCGCACCCCGGTGTCCGACATGATCGCGGACCGCTTGTGGGTGTCATTGCCGCTTGCACTCTATGCGCTGACCCTGTCCACCTTGATTGCCTTGCCCGCCGGGATCTATGCCGCCGCGCGCCGGGGACGGGCGGGGGATGTCGTCACCATGGGGGCGACCCAGCTGGGCGTGGCGGTGCCGAATTTCTGGTTTGCAATGATCCTGGTGCTGATCTTTGCCATCAATCTGCGCTGGTTCGCTGCCGGTGGTTTTGTGGGCTGGGATCAGGGGCTGATCGCCGGGCTGCATTCGCTGACATTGCCCGCCATCGCATTGGCCCTGCCACAAGCGTCCATTCTGGCGCGGGTGATGCGGTCGTCCCTGCTGGATATTCTGGGTGAGGACTTCATGCGGACCGCCCGCGCCAAGGGACTGACCCGCAGGCAGGCGCTGTGGCGACACGGGGTGCGGAACGCTCTGATCCCGGTGCTGACCATCATCGGCTTGCAATTCTCTTTCCTTCTGGCCGGGTCGATCATCATCGAGCAGGTCTTCTATCTGCCGGGGCTGGGCCGACTGGTGTTCCAGGCGATCTCATCGCGGGATCTGATCGTCGTGGAATCGGTGGTGATGCTGTTGGTGTTCGCTGTCATCGTGGTCAACTTTGCGGTCGATCTGGCCTATGCGCTGGTTGACCCAAGGCTGAGGGTCCGGTCATGAAGCGCAACCTGATCCTGGGTCTGGTTCTGTCGTCGCTGGTGGTTCTGGCGGCTGGTCTGTCCTTTGTCTGGACCCCGTTTGATCACGCCGCACTGAACATTCCCGACAAGCTGCAGCGCCCGAACGCGGAGCATTGGTTCGGTACGGATCACTTTGGCCGCGACCTGTTTTCCATGATCATGGTGGGCGCGCGGACCTCCATCGCCGTGGCGTTTGTTGCGGTGGGCATCGGCATGGCCGCCGGTGTGCCGCTTGGTCTGGCCGCCGCCGCGCACAAAGGGTCCTGGCTGGATGAGCTGATCATGCGTGGCAATGATCTGGTCTTTGCCTTCCCGTCGCTGGTGATTGCCATCCTGATCACGGCGGTGTTCGGCGCCGGGGCGATCAACGCGATCATCGCAATCGGGATCTTCAACATCCCCGTTTTTGCCCGCATCACACGCGGTGGCGCCCTGTCCCTGTGGGAGCGGGAGTTCATTCTGGCGGCCCGCGTCGCGGGCAAGGGCGCGGCGCGGATTTCTGCGGAACATATCCTGCCCAATATCGCCAATCTGCTGATCGTACAGGGGACCATCCAGTTCTCGCTCGGGATCCTGGCCGAGGCAGGGCTGTCCTATGTCGGTCTGGGCGCGCAGCCGCCCACGCCCAGCTGGGGCCGGATGCTGGCCGATGCGCAGACCATGGTCAGCTTTGCCCCGCATCTGGCCCTGATCCCCGGTTCCGCGATCATCGTGACCGTGCTGGGGTTGAACCTGATGGGCGACGGGTTGCGGGATTGGCTGGACCCAAGGCTGCGGGTGACCCGATGACCCTGTTGCGTATCAAAGACCTGTCTCTGCAGATTGCCGGGAAGCCGATCCTGAAGGACGTGTCCTTTGATATCGGAGCTGGGGAAATCGTTGCTGTCACCGGCGAAAGCGGGTCCGGCAAATCCATGACGGCGCTGGCCGTGATGCGGTTGGAACCGGACCGCAGCAGCGTCAGCGGCTCGATCCTGTTTGATGAGGTTGAGATCCTGACCCAGACCGAAGCCCAGATGTGCGGGGTCCGCGGGCAGGCGGTCGGCATGGTGTTTCAGGAACCGATGACGGCGCTCAACCCGGTCAAGACCATTGGCGATCAGGTGGCAGAAACCATTCTGGTGCATGGTGCCGCCTCCAAGGCCGAAGCGATGGCCCGGGCGCGGGATCTGCTGAACCGGGTCGGGTTGCCCGAGGACCGATTTCCGCTGTCACGCTATCCGCATGAGCTGTCAGGGGGACAACGGCAAAGGGTGGTCATCGCCATGGCGATTGCGCTGCGCCCGCGCCTGCTGATCGCGGATGAGCCGACTACCGCGCTGGACGTAACAACACAGGCGCAGATTCTGGATCTGCTGAAGGACCTTGTGCGCGAATATGGGATGGGGCTGCTGATCATCACCCATGATTTGGCGGTGGTGGCCGAACTGGCCGACCGCATCGTCGTCATGCGGTATGGCGAGGTGGTTGAAACAGGGGCCACCGCGGCTTTGCTGGCCAATATGCAGCACCCCTATACCCGGATGCTGTTCGCAGCATCAGGGCATCAGGTGACTCTGCCGGAGAGGCAAGATGCGCCGCCGCTGCTGGAAGTGCGCAATGCCGTGCGCGACTACCGTCTGCCCCGCACCCGCCTGTTCCAACCGCCTGAAACGTTCCGCGCAGTGAACGACGTCAGCTTTGCCCTGCACAAGGGCGAACGCTTGGGGCTGGTCGGAGAGTCCGGATGCGGAAAATCGACCCTGACCCGTGCCATTCTTGGGTTGGAAGAGGTGCAATCCGGTCAGATCCTGCTGGATGGAGAGCCGGTTTTTGCCGGCCACAAACCCAACCTGTCCGTACGCCGCAAGATGCAGGTGGTGTTTCAGGACCCCTTTGGCAGTTTCAATCCCCGGCACCGGGTGGACCGGCTGATCACCGAACCCTTTCATCTGCAGGACAGCCCGCCAACCGGATCAGAGCGCTCGGATCGCATCGCGGAAATGCTGGTTGCGGTTGGCCTGTCCCCGGATGATGCGGGCAAATACATTCACCAGTTTTCCGGCGGTCAGCGTCAGCGGATCGCCATTGCGCGGGCTTTGATCATCCGCCCTGAACTTATCCTCTTTGACGAGGCGGTTTCGGCGCTGGATGTCTCGGTCCGGGCGCAGATTCTGGATCTGCTGGCAGAGCTGTGTGAGACCTACAACCTGACCTACCTTTTCATCAGCCACGACCTGAGCGTCGTGCGCACAGTGACCGACCGGGTGCTGGTCATGAAGTCCGGTGAGATCGTGGAACAGGGCGACACCGAAGCCGTCTTTGGCGCGCCAAGCCACCCCTACACCCGGTCGCTTATTGAGGCGGCCCCGGTTCTGCCGGATCTGGAAACCTTCAGCAGGAGCATTTGAACATGTCCGAGACTATCTGGTTCGACCCGTCACAATGTCTGATCGGCGGCGTTTGGCAGGCCCCGGCAACGGGGCAGACCCTGCCATTGGTCAACCCGTCGGACGGGACGGTCCTGTGCCAGATCGCGCGCGGTACCGCCGATGATGTGGATGCGGCGGTCACCGCGGCCCGGGCGGCCCTTGATGGCGAATGGGGACGCATGACCGCGGTCGAGCGGGGCCGGGTGCTGACCCGTCTGGGGCAGCTGGTTCTGGACCATGTGGACCGGCTGGCCATGCTGGAGGCGCTGGATGTCGGCAAGCCACTGACACAGGCCCGCGCTGATGCGGTTGCCCTGGCGCGCTACTGTGAATTCTACGGCGGGGCTGCGGACAAGGTGATGGGCGAAACCATCCCCTATCTGGACGGCTACACGGTCTACACGTTGCGGGAACCCCACGGCGTCACCGGGCATATCGTGCCGTGGAACTACCCGATGCAGATTATTGGCCGTTCTGTTGGGGCGGCGCTGGCCATGGGGAATGCGGCGGTTCTGAAACCGGCGGAAGAGGCCTGTCTGACGGCCTTGGCTTTTGCGCATCTGGCGGTCGAAGCGGGTCTGCCTGCGGGCGCGTTGAATGTTGTGCCGGGCATCGGGGCCGAAGCGGGGGCGGCGCTGTCCGGGCATTCTGGTGTACAGCACATTTCCTTCACCGGGTCGGTGGCAACCGGTGCACTGGTTCAGCAGGCCGCAGGGCGCAATGTGGTGCCGGTGACACTGGAGCTGGGCGGCAAGTCGCCGCAACTGGTGTTTGAGGACGCGGATCTGGACGCAGCGCTGCCGTTTTTGGTCAACGCGGGGATCCAGAACGCGGGTCAGACCTGCTCGGCCTCGTCGCGCATTCTGGTGCAGCGCGGGGTTTATGACGCGGTGCGTGACCGCATGGCCGCCGCCTATGCCGAACTGACGGTCGGACCATCGGTTCAGGACCTGCGCCTTGGTCCTCTGATCTCGGACCGACAGAAGTCGATTGTCGAAGGCTATCTGTCCAAGGGTGCGGACCTGTCGGTCGCGGCGCAGGGCACTATTGTCGACGGCGCGCCAGAAACCGGTGCCTATGTCCGCCCGACCCTCTTTGCGGATGTGCCGGCCGATCATGCGCTTGCGCGGGAAGAGATCTTTGGCCCGGTTCAGGTGATCATCCCCTTCGAGACCGAAGAAGACGCGGTGGCCATTGCAAACAGCACGGACTACGGGCTGGTCGCCAGTGTGTGGAGCCGTGACGGAGCCCGTCAGATGCGCCTGGCGAAACGGTTGCACGCAGGGCAGGTGTTCGTGAACAATTATGGGGCCGGGGGCGGTGTTGAACTGCCGTTCGGTGGCATCGGCAAATCCGGTCACGGCCGGGAAAAGGGGTTCGAGGCGCTCTACGGGTTCTCGCAGCTCAAGACCGTTGCCGCCTATCATGGCTAAGCTGGCGGCCCTGTGCGGTTTGCTGGGGCTTGCCATACTGGCCGCCGGTCTGTTCGGCGCGATACACAATCAGGTCAGCTACAGCGTCGGGCCCGATTATTTCACCGCGTTCAAGTTCCGTCAGTTCGGGATCTCGCCCGACTTGGGTGATCGCGCCGGGGCCGCGCTGGTGGGGTGGCGGGCCAGCTGGTGGATGGGCTTAGTGGTTGGGCTGGTGCCGCTTGGTGCGGGGGCCTCGCTGATACCGGGGACACGCCGCTACCTGCGGGCCGGGGTGCGGGCGATTGGCCTTGTGGTCCTCTCAACAGCGGTCGCTTCGGCTATTGGGTTGGCGTTTGGTGTGCTGACCGTGGATGCGGTCACGGTGCGCCAGCTTCCGGTTCCGGCCGGGGTCACTGATCCCGTCGGCTTCATTCGGGCCGGGGTCATGCATGACGCAAGTTATCTGGGTGGTCTTTTGGGGATCGTGATAGCCTTGGTCAGCATCATTCGCGCACGCCGGAACAGATCATGACCCAAAAAGGTGACAACACGCTTCTGGCCATCGCTCTGTCGATGCTGGCGCTGGTGTTGTTCGACCTGATGGGGCTGGTGATCAAACACATGTCACAGAGCTATTCCGCCGCCGAACTCTCTGCCTGGCGCAACCTGTTCGGCCTGATCCCAAGCGTCATCGCGCTCTGGTCGTCGCGCGCCTGGCATGAAGGTGGACGGAAGTGGAAGATCCGGCAATGGAAGCTGGCCTGCGCCCGCGGCTTCTTAGTGACCTTCGCGCAATTGCTCTACTACTATGCGCTGGGCGCGATGGCCTTTGCGACGGCCTCGACCATCACCTATGCCAACGCACTCTTCATGACGGCGCTTGCCGTGCCCTTGCTTGGGGAGAAGGTCGGCCTGATCCGTTGGTCGGCGGTGTTGCTGGGCTTTGTCGGGGTGGTGCTGGTGATGGGACCGGGCAGGGAAACGTTTTCACTGGTGGCGCTGGCCCCCTTGGGGGCTGCGTTCATCTATGCGCTGGCGGGGGTGTCCGCCCGCTTGCTGGACCCGGAGCTGCCGACGCCGCTGGTCAACCTCTATGCGGCGGCAACTGCGATGGTGGGCGCGGTTCTGCTGGCCTTGGTGATGGGCGGCTTTACTCCGATTGCCAGCTGGACGGATCTGGCCTGGCTGTTTGCCATGGGAGGTTTTGGGGGGACGGCTGTCCTGTGTCTGGTGGCAAGCTTCCGGATGGCCGAACAGAGCGATCTGGCTCCGTTCAGCTATTTCGGCATTCCGATCGCATTTCTTCTGGGATGGCTGGCCTTTGATGAGGCGCCTTTCGGGGATCTGTTTCCCGGCGCGCTGTTGATCATCACCGGCGGTTTGCTGGTGATTTGGCGCGAACGCCGCATCGCCGCCCGCGGGCATTGATCGGATCAGACGATCACGTCGAAGCTTTGCTGCTGGCCAACGCCAAACACACGCTTGTAGCGCTCAACTTCATCCTTGGGGCCCATGGCCTTTTCCGGGTTGTCCGACAGTTTGACCGTGGGCCGCCCGTTGGCCGAAATCGCCTTGCAGACCAGCGAAAACGGGGCCAGCCCGTCATCGGGGACCAGACCGCGGAAATCATTGGTCAACAAGGTGCCCCATCCGAAGGAGACATTCACCCGCTGGGCGAATTGGGCGTGCAGCTGCAGCATCTGTGCCACGTCCAGCCCGTCCGAGAAAATCACCCGCTTGGTGCGCGGGTCCTCGCCGCGGTCCTGCCACCATTTGATGGCGATTTCCGCGCCACTGGCCGGGTCGCCGCTGTCGATGCGGATGCCGGTCCAGCCAGCCAGCCAGTCCGGGGCGCGATCCAGAAACCCTTGTGTGCCATAAGTGTCGGGCAGGATAATCCGCAGGTTGCCCTCATGCTCTTCATGCCAGTCGCTGAGCACGTCATAGGGGGCTTGCGCCAGCGCGGCGTCGTCTTCGGTCAGCGCGGAATAGACCATTGGCAGTTCGTGGGCGTTGGTGCCGATGGCTTCGACCTCGCGCCGCATCGCGATCAGGCAGTTCGAGGTGCCGGTGAACTTGCGTCCCAGCCCTTCCATCATCGCTTGCACGCACCAGTCTTGCCACAGGAAGGAATGCCTGCGCCTTGTGCCGAAATCGGCGATCGACAACCCGTCGATCCCGCGCAGCTGTTCGATCTTTTCCCAAACGCGGGTCATGGCGCGGGCATAGAGCACCTGCAGTTCAAACCGGCCCATGTCGTTCAACACGGCGCGCCCGCGCAGTTCCATCAGCACCGCAAGCGCCGGGATTTCCCACAACATGACCTCGGGCCAGCTGCCTTCAAAGGTCAGCTCATACTGATCGCCGCGCCGCTCCAGATGATAGGGCGGCAGACGCAGATTCTCGAACCACTCCATGAAGTCGGGGCGGAACATTTGGCGTTTGCCGTAGAACGTGTTGCCCCGCAGCCATGTGCTTTCGCCGCGCGACAGCGACAAGGAGCGGATGTGATCCAGCTGTTCGCGCAGCTCCCCTTCGTCGATCAGCTTGGCCAGCGGGACCTGGGTGGAGCGGTTGATCAGTGAAAAGGTGACCTGTGTTTCGGGCTTGTTTCGAAACACCGACTGACACATCAGAAGCTTGTAGAAATCGGTGTCGATCAGCGATCTGACGATCGGATCGATCTTCCACTTGTGGTTATAGACACGGGTCGCGATATCCACCGGCAGCCTCTTGAAGTCGGAGCAATTCAACTTGCGACAGTGCGGCCCCGCACCGTCATGTGCAAGGCCTCAAATCAGATTTACCCCAGCGTTCCGCATGGCGTCCAAAGCGGCCTGCAGCGATCCATCCATGTCGATGGCCCGGCAGGCGGACAAGTCGACGGAGACATCAAAGCCCAACCGGGCGGCGTCCACGGCCGAAAAATGCACGCAGAAATCGGTGGCCAGGCCAACCATCGTCAGCTTGGTGATCCCGCGAGTCCTGAGGTAACCCTCCAAACCGGTCGGGGTGGTCTGATCGTTTTCAAAGAAGGCCGAATAGCTGTCCACCGCAGAGCGAAAGCCCTTGCGGATGATCAGATCCGCGTCGGTGCGCAGGTCCGAATGGAAGGCCGCCCCGGTGCTGCCCTGAACGCAATGGTCGGGCCACAGCACCTGCACGCCATAGGGCATCTGCACCGTTTCAAAGGGGGCTTTCCCGTCATGGCTGCTGGCAAAGGACGAATGTCCTGTGGGGTGCCAGTCCTGGGTCAGGATGACAGCATCAAACCTGTCCATCATGGCGTTGATCGCAGGTACGATCACGTCGCCTTCGGGTACGGCCAGGGCACCGCCCGGGCAAAAATCATTCTGGACGTCGATGACGATCAGGGCGTGGGTCATGCGCGGCTTCCTTGGCAAGTCTGATAGAATGTGTAGCCGCAGGGCCGGGAAATGCAAACGGTTGAGCACAGACCGGCTCAGGCGCGGCCTTGAAACAGCAACGGAGTCGGATTAAGCGCATCCCATGTACACCATTGCAGCCCTCTATCACTTCGCCCGTTTCGATACTCCCGAGGCGATCAAGCCCGCCTTGCTGGACCTCTGCGTTGCCAACAAGGTTCACGGGACGCTTCTGCTGGCGAAGGAGGGGATCAACGGCACGATTGCGGGGCCGCGGTCCGGCATCGATGCGGTGATCGCCCATATCAAAGCGCTTCCCGGCTGCTCCGGCCTGGAGTGGAAGGAAGCCACGTCAGAGCAGCCGCCTTTCAACCGCATGAAGGTGCGCATCAAACGTGAAATCGTCACCATGGGGCAGCCGGATGTGGATCCGCGCGCCCGTGTTGGCAATTATGTCGAACCCGAAGACTGGAACGATCTGATCCGGTCCGAGGATGTGGTGCTGATCGACACGCGCAACGACTATGAGGTCGCCATCGGCACCTTCGAAGGGGCGATCGACCCGCAGACAGAGAGCTTTCGCGATTTCCCGGCCTGGTGGGAAGAGAACCGGGAACGGTTCCACAACAAGCGGGTCGCGATGTTCTGCACCGGTGGGATCCGCTGTGAGAAGTCGACGAACTACCTGCTGGGGCAAGGGGTCGAGGACGTCTACCACCTGAAGGGGGGCATCCTGCGCTATCTGGAAGAAACGCCCCGGGACCAGAGCACGTGGCAGGGCGAATGCTTCGTCTTCGACAACCGTGTTTCTGTGGGCCACGGGTTGCAGGAAGGCCCGCATATCCTGTGTCACGGCTGTCGCCGTCCGATCCTGCCTGAAGACAGCACCCGCCCCGAATATGAGGAAGGCGTGTCCTGTCATCTGTGCGTTGAGGAAACCTCGGACGCGGACAAGGCGCGGTTCCGGGAGCGGCAAAAGCAGATCCGGCTGGCCCGTGAGCGTGGCGCAGAACACCTGCGCCAGCCCGAAGCGTGATCACCGCATGACAAAGGGATCGGGGATCGGATCGTCCGATGTCCGCAGCCACACCGCCTTGACCGTGGTGTAATCCAGCGCCGCCTGAATGCCACCTTCGCGTCCGTGGCCGGACAGGCCGTGTCCGCCGAACGGGGCGATCGGGCTGACAGCGCGGTAGGTGTTGACCCAGACGATCCCGGCGCGAATGCCACGGATCATGCGATGTGCCCGCGACAGATCCCGCGTGAAAACGCCAGAGGCCAGGCCAAACTGCGTGTCATTGGCAATTGCCAGCGCCTCGGCCTCGGTGTCAAAGCCGGTGACCGACAGGACCGGGCCGAAGAACTCAGTGCTCAGGCAGGGCGCGTCAGGCGCTGCGGAGCAGTCCAGGATGGTCGGCGGAAAGAAGAACCCCTCACCATCCGGTTTGACGCCGCCCGTGATCACTTTGGCTCCGGCTGCAACCGATTGTTCAATCAGGCTGAGTGCATGATCACGCTGGCGCAGGGTACAGAGCGGCCCAACTTCGGTCGCCATGTCATCCGGTGCGCCAATGACCACGGCCTCGGCCTTCTGTTTCAGCCGCTCCAGGAAGCTGTCCTTGATCGCGTTTGAAATCACCAGCCGGGATCCGGCCACGCAGCTTTGCCCGGTGGCTGCGAAGATGCCCGCCACCTGCGCGTTCACCGCGCTGTCCAGATCCGCGTCGTCAAAGACGATGAATGGAGACTTTCCGCCCAGCTCCAGCGACGTGGAGGCCAGGTTTTCGGCTGAGTTTCGCACAACATGCCGCGCGGTCCCTGGGCCACCGGTGAAGGCCACATGCGCAACCTTGGGATGGCTGGTCAGCGTGGCACCGGCCTCCGGGCCGCCGGTGATGATGTTCAAAACACCCGCCGGGAACCCCGCCTGATCAAAGATCCGGGCAAACTCCAGCATCGGGGCCGGGCCGTCCTCGGACGCTTTCAAAACAACCGTGCATCCCGCCGCAAGGGCCGGGCCAATCTTGACCGCCGACAGGAAAAGCTGCGAGTTCCAGGGCACGATGGCAGCAACCACGCCCACCGGTTCACGCCGCAGCCAGACCTCCATGTCCGGTTTGTCGATGGGCAGATGCGCGCCTTCGATCTTGTCCGCCAGCCCCGCATAATAGCGATAATACTCGGCGACATAGGCGATCTGGGCGCTGGTTTCGCGAATGATCTTGCCGGTGTCGCGGGTTTCCAGCTCTGCAAGGCGCGGCGCGTTTTCCGCGATCAGGTCCGCCAGACGAAACAGCAGCTTGCCGCGCTGGGTGGCGGTCATCGACGACCATTCCGGCGACAGGAAGGCGCGATGCGCGGCCTCTACCGCCTGATTGACCTCTTCGGGCCCCGCGTCGGGCATCAGGGCCCAGCTTTGCCCGGTTGCCGGGTCGGTGCTTTCGAACTGGCTGCGACCGTCCGAAAACGTGCCGTCGATGTAGTGCTGAAAACTCTGCATTTTGTTCCTCAGGCGAAGGCGGGCATCACGTCGTTGATGAACCGTTCCAGCGATGCTTTCTTGCGGTCGAAATCCATGCTGGAGTCGATCCAGAACGAATACTCATCATAGCCCAGCTGTTCGTATTTCTTCAGCCGTTCGATCACACTCGCGGGTTCGGCGATCACCAGATCCCGTTCTATGGCTTCCGGCGAATAGAACGGATGGGCAGCGATTTCTTCATCGCTCAGCGGTGCGATCAAACCCTGGTTGATGTCGCGTTCATTTTTGAACCAGGCCCCGAAATAGCAATAGAAACGGTTCAGCTCTTCAGCGGCGCGTTTCACATCCTCGGGGCTGTCGGCCACATAGGCGTGCTGTAGCAGCATGATCTTGGGGCGGGCCACATCGGGAAACTTGGCACAGGCGTCGTTGAACTTGCCCATCAGGCTCTCGATTTCGGCATCGCCCTGCCAGAGCGGCGTCACCTGGACGTTGCACCCATTTGCAACCGCAAACTCATGGCTGTTGGGATCCCGGGCGGCAACCCAGATCGGAGGCCCGTTTTCCTGCATGGGCTTGGGCGAGGACGTGGTGCTGGGGAAGGAGTGGAATTCACCCTCCTGCGCATAATCGCCCTTCCACAGACCCTGTACTGCTGGGACCAACTCGCGCATCCGCTGTCCGGCTTCCCAGGCGTCCATGCCCGGCATCATGCGCTCATACTCGAAGCTGTAAGCCCCGCGCGCGATGCCCAGTTCCAGCCGGCCATCGGTGATCAGGTCGGTCATCGCCGCCTCACCCGCCAGCCGGATGGGATGCCAGAACGGTGCGATTACCGTGCCCGTGCCAAGGCGCACGTTTTTGGTCCGGCGGGCTAGATCGATGAGGTTCAGAAACGGGTTGGGTGAAATGGTAAAGTTCATCCCATGGTGTTCACCGGTCCACACGGCGGACATGCCGCCGCGATCCGCGATCTGGCACAGTTCCACGAACTCTTCATAAAGCTGCTTCTCGTCCTGATCGGGCGAGATCCGCTCCATATGCGCGAACAAGGAAAATTTCATTTGTCGTCAACTCCCTGACACGACCTTGCGGACATGGCCGCTGGTTTGATTGCCAAAATATACCCCGAAGTTTCCCATGCGGCTTTCGCTGGCGAACCGTTCCAGCATGATGCGCATCGCCGGATCGGCAATGTCCATCAGGGTGGAAGGGGTCAGCGCCGTAAAGGTACCGCGCGCGGGCGTGCCCGCCGCGGCCTGGCACAGGAACGAGATATGCTGGTGTTCGCGCGCACCATCCTCGTAAACCGAATAGATGAACCCGGGATCGGCATCGAGCGCGAGACCAGCAATCAGCGTCTCAAGCGCGGCCGAAGCTCCGGCCTTGCCCACCCGGGTTTCAGGCAGGGTCAGACCCCCGTTTCCGTCGTCCACCAGCAGCACGTCGCCGGCTCGCTCGATCAGGGCCGACACGAACAGGTTTGCGCCATGACCCAGAGCTTCGGCTTCAGCGGCGGCGGTGACATAGGCCCCCCGCGCATAGCCCAGCCCCGGCGCAGTGGTTGCCTCAAAGGCTTTCACCTCACCGATCAGGATGGTGTGGTCCCCGGCGTCCACGGTTTTGTGCATGGCGCAATCGAACCACGCAGAGACATCGGCCAGCACCGGGGATCCATGCGGTCCCGGCTGCCAGGACACCGTGGCAAAGCGATCTTCGACCGGGCGGGCGAAGGTGTTCGACACGTCTTTCTGGCTTTCGCTCAGGATGTTGACGGCAAAGCCATCTGCTTGCGTCAGCGTCGCGAAGTTGCGCGATGAATTCGCCACGCAAACCAGCAGAAGCGGCGGGTCCAGCGACACCGAGGAAAAGGAGTTCGCGGTGAAGCCGATCGGCTCACCTTCGGCATCGTGGGCGGTGACGACGGTGACACCGGTCATGAAGGTGCCGAAAGCGTCGCGCAGGGCGCGCGGATCCAGGGTCATGCGCTTGTCCTCCGTTGGCGGTGTCCGTCGGCCGGCCAGCTGAGCCAGTCCGCAAGAACCCGATTGACCTCTTCCACGGCTGTCAGGTTGGCCATATGCCGATGTCCGGCAATAATATGGGCATGCCCATCCTGCGCGATCCGTGCCATTTCCTCTGCCATCGCCGGGGTGGAGTTCGGATCATCCGACCCTGTCAGCGCCAGCAGGGGACAATCTATGTCGGACCAGGCGTCTGCATAGTGCTGATCGCCGGTGGCGAAAGCACCATACGCCGTGGCGTAGCCGCCCAGATCAACGGCTTTCAGCCAGCCTTCAACCAGATCGCGGGCGGCCTTGTCCGTGGGGCTGTCAGAGAACCAGCGCTTCAGCGGGGTTTCCAGATCGGGCGCACCCGTCTCCAGCTCTTTGGCGCGGGCCACAACTGCGGCGCGGGCGGCGTCTGTGCGGCGGAACACACCGTTCAGCAGGGCCACGCGCTGTACCATCTGCGGACGTGTGATCGCATATCCCCCCGCGATCAGGGCCCCCATCGAATGCCCGGCCAGGTTCACCGGGCCCAGGGCCAGCGCAGTCAGTGCCGCGTGCAGCCAATTCACATAATCAGGCAGCTCCGCGCCTTTGGGCAGCGGGGCGGTGCCGCCATGTCCCGGCATGTCCAGAGCAACAACATGGGCGCCCTGCGACAGGGCCGCGATCTGCGGTTCCCATGCGGCGGATTGCATGCCCACGCCATGCAGCAGGACCAGAGGTGTTCCGGTGCCTGCCGTGCGATAGCTGAGTGTGCCGAACGGCTCAGACAGCGGCCGGGTTGTCAACGTCATGTCCCAGTTCCTTCAGATCCTGATACCGGTCTCCGATCCGGTGATGCGGGCGGCCACCGATGGAGGCGCCAAGCGCGATCACGATCTCATCCGGGGCGGGGGCGTCCGATACAGAGGTCTGGATCGTCAGGTAATGCGAGCGGCGGCCCCCGTCGTTTTTATCCATCAGCGGAATGTGAAGCGGGGCATTCGCCGGGCCGCGGGTGTTGGTAAAGGACAGATAGGACTTCGCCCCAACCGCTTCGCGGAAATGATTGCCGAACCGCAGCGTGTGGATCAGGGCCGAACCGTGCTCGACTTCGCCATTCACGCCGACGATGGCGGATTTGCCGTAGCCTTCGACCTTGTCGCCGCCTCTGGCTGCGTCGATCACCATCTGGGTCAGAAGCTCACCCAGGCCCGGCGCACAGTCGTGAATCGCGGGGCGCAGATCCTCAACAAAGCCCTGTCCGGCCCAAGGGTTCCGGATCACCGCAATGGCGGCGATCATCCGCAGCGGTTGCTCAGCGATTTTTCCACCCTCGATCAGGGTGTCTTCGATCAGAAGTTGGGTCTTGCGGATCTCTGCAGGCATGTCTTCACCAGAATCGATGGAATTTTTCGTAATATGGTATACCATAATCCTGTCGGTCAATCCTTATTGTTCCCGATTGTCGGGATTGATAAGCAGGAGCCATGTCAAAGGAGCCGCCTGTGTCTTTGAAAATTGACCATCCCCCCGCGACCCTGCGCGATATCGTGCAGGACAAGATGCGCGAAGCGATCATCAGCGGGCTGTTCAAGCCCGGCGAGCGGCTGGTTGAACGGCCACTCTGTGAACAGCTTGGGGTCAGTCGGACGGTCATCCGGGAAACCATCCGCTATCTGGAGGCCGAAGGGCTGGTTCAGATCCTGCCCAACCGCGGCCCGATCGTGGCGCGGATGGATTGGGATGACGCGCGACAGATCTATGAGATCCGAGAAAAGCTGGAGACTTCGGCCGCCATCCGCTGTGCCGAGATTTCCACGCCTGAACTGATCGCGGCGCTCGACCGCGCTTTGGTCGAGCTGGATCAGGCCATTGCCAGCGGATCTGCCGGTGATCTGTACCGGGTTTCGACCGAGTTCTACCGCGTCATATTCGAAGCCGCGGGGCAGACGATTGCCTGGGAAATCGTGCAGCGGCTGAATGGGCGTATCGGCCGTCTAAGAGCGATGACCCTGTCGACAGAGGATCGCAAGACATCGGGACCTGCCCACATGCGCGCGATCCGCAACGCCATCGCTGCTGGCGATGTTTCGGCGACGCAAGCCGCCGTCGGGGCACATCTGGCCGATGCCGCATCGGTTGCGAAACGCCTGTTGGAACAAGATCAGGAGTAATGGAAATGGCACGGGCCTATTGGATTGCGCATGTCACGGTCACAGATCCCGAAGCCTATGTCGGTTATCAGGCCGTCGCCCCGGCTGCGTTTCAGAAATACGGAGCGAAATTCCTGGCAAGAGGCGGCGAGGCAGAGGCGCTGGAAGGGGAGAGCTGGCAGCGCCACGTGGTCATCGAATTTGATTCTCTGGAGGCGGCGCGCGCCTGCTATCACTCCGCGGAATATGAAAAGGCGCGGGCCTTGCGTCAAAATGCCTGTGTCGCAAGCATCACCATCGTCGAAGGGATGTAGGCGGATCTGCGGGGGCGCCTGACGGTGCTGTCGCATGATCCGCACCCGATTTTCTGGCGCAAGACCATGGATTTGGACTGAAGGCGGCGGATTGAGGGTCAACGTGGTGCGGGCTGGCGTCAATCCGGCGGCCTGCACAGATGCCCGCTTTGATCATGTGGTAAAATTAAGCGCTTGAAAGGAAATATTGTTTCCGCTGGCAACCTGTGGGCTGTTCCTTTATGCACGCAGCCACCTTTTCGTTCTCGGAGACAAAATCCGTTGCTCGACCTGACCGCGATCCGCAGCACCCTTTCGGAAATCTATGATCTGACACCTTCCGCCGAACTGGCGGATTCGATGAAAGACATCTATGCGCGCATGGACCGGGTGATCTCACCCGCCGACTGGATGATCTACGCGCCTTATGTGAAGGCCATCAACCAGCTGAAGAAAGAGCGCAATGCGGTTGTGTTGGCGCACAACTACATGACGCCAGAAATCTATCACGGGATCTCAGATTTCGTAGGTGACAGCCTGGCACTGGCCATCGAGGCGACCAAGACCGAAGCCGATGTGATCGTCCAATGCGGCGTTCACTTCATGGCGGAAACCTCCAAGATCCTGAGCCCGGAGAAAACCGTGCTAATGCCGGATATGGACGCGGGTTGCTCGCTGGCGGAATCGATCACCGCCGAAGGTGTGGCCGAGATGCGGGTCAAATACCCCGGTGCGCCGGTCGTGTCCTATGTGAACACCACCGCCGAAGTGAAAGCCGCCTCGGACATTTGCTGTACCTCCGCCAACGCGGTGCAGATCGTCAACGCGATGGAGGCGGACACCGTCATCATGACGCCGGATCAGTATTTGGCGCAGAACGTGGCCAATGAATCCACCAAGAAGGTGGTGTTCTGGCCGGGGTCCTGCATTGTGCATGAGCTCTACACCGCCGAAGACCTGCGCGCCTATCGCGAGCATGAGCCCGAGGTGAAGATCATCGCCCACCCGGAATGCACCCCGGAGGTCGTGGCCGAGGCCGATTTCACCGGTTCGACCAGCGGCATCGTGAAATGGGTGCATGACAACAAGCCCGCCAAGGCAATGCTGGTGACCGAATGTTCGATGGCCTCGAACATTTCGGATGAGTTGCCCGAGGTCGAATTCGCCAAACCGTGCAACATGTGTCCCTACATGAAGAAGATCACACTGGAGAAGATCCTGTGGGTCCTGCACACGATGGAAAACCAGGTCGAAGTTGATGCCGAGGTTGCCGACAAGGCGCGGCTATCGGTGCAGAAAATGATCGACCTCAGCCGCGAACTGGGACTCTGACGCACGTGCAAGAGATCACGACAGACCGTGTTGTGATCGTCGGGGCCGGTCTGGGCGCGCTCTATGCTGCGCTGATGCTGGCTCCGCGTCCGGTTGTGGTGATCTCTCCCGAACGGCTGGGCGAGGGCGCAAGTTCCGCCTGGGCGCAAGGCGGCGTTGCGGCCGCAATGGATCTGGCTGACAGTCCCGAAGCCCACGCCATTGATACCGAAGTGGCCGGGGCCGGCACCGTGGATGCCGAAGTGGCCCGTATGGTCACCGAAGCGGCGCGCGAACATATTCTGCAACTGACGACCCTTGGCACGCCGTTCGACCGCACCGAGGACGGCGACTACGTCCTGTCGCGAGAGGCCGCACACAGCTTTGCCCGCGTGGTGCGGGTCAAGGGGGATCAGGCCGGGGCGGAAATCATGTCTGCGCTGATTGACGAAGTGCGCGCCACCGCGTCAATCCAGGTCCTGGAAGGTGCGCTGGCGACCCGGTTGTTGGTCAGCAATGGTGTGGTGGACGGGGTCGAGCTGCAATCCTCTGCGCCTGAAGGCTCTTCCCCCGTTATGTTGCGTGGCGCTGGTTATCTTCTGGCAGGTGGCGGTTCGGGGGGACTGTACGCGCTGACCACCAACCCACCGCGTATCCGGGGGCAGGTGATCGGCATGGCCGCGCGGGCCGGTGCCGTGATCGCTGACGCCGAATTCGTTCAATTTCACCCCACTGCCATCGATGTGGGCGAAGATCCTGCGCCGCTTGCCACCGAGGCCCTGCGCGGCGAAGGGGCGATCCTGCTGAACAAGGCAGGGGAACGCTTCATGACCGCCGAACACCCGGACGCCGAACTGGCCCCGCGGGACATTGTGGCGCGTGCAATCTTTGCCCAGACACAGGCCGGGAACCGACCGGTTCTGGATACGCGACAGGCATTGGGCATCCAGATCACCGATCACTTCCCCTCGGTCGCCGAGGCGTGCCTGCGCAATAGCGTGGATCCGGTGGTGCAGCCCATCCCCGTGGCCGCGGCCGCGCATTACCACATGGGCGGCATTGCGACGGACCAGCAGGGTCGGGCCGAGGGGCTGGGTAATCTCTGGGTGTGCGGAGAGGCCTCATCGACCGGGTTGCATGGGGCCAACCGGCTGGCGTCAAACGGTCTGTTGGAGGCGCTGGTCTATGCACGGATCTGCGCGCTGGATATTGCTGAGCACTGTGCCATGGAAGACATTGCCGAGCCGGTCGTTCCGATCTTTTCCAAGGTTGCCGGTACTGAGCGGTCTGACGCGATCACCGCGCTGCGCCAGACGATGACGGCACATGTCGGTGTTCTGCGCGACGCGGATGGCATGAAGGCCGCGCTGCGCCGGATTGCGAAACTGGAAGAGGCGCACGGCACGGATGAAAGCTTCCGCAACATGTGCGCAACCGCAACACTGATCGCAGCTTCTGCGCTCATGCGTGAAGAAAGCCGCGGGGCGCATGCCCGCATAGATTTCCCCGATCCGCTGCCCGGGCCGGGCAAGCGATCCCGTATGACACTGGAAGAGGCTCTGAGCCTTCGAACCCAAATTGTGAGTGAAGACCCATGACCCACGCCGCTGCCCTGCCTGACCTGATTTTGGAACCCCTGGTGCGTAATGCACTGATGGAGGATCTGGGCAGCTATGGTGACATCACCACGCGTTCGGTCATCCCGGCGGGCCGGACCTATGCCGCGCGCCTCAATGCCCGCGCGGATGCTGTGGTCTCCGGGATGCAAGTTGCTCAAATCGCCTTCCGGCTGGTGGATCCGTCACTGGAGGTGAAGGTGCTGATCCGCGATGGATCACGGGCCACCAAAGGTGACACTCTGATGGAAATCACGGGCGATGCGGCCTCGATCCTGATGGGGGAACGGGTGGCGCTGAACTTTGCCGGGCGTCTGACCGGGATCGCAACCAAGACCGCCGGCTTCGTGGCGGCCTCCGCAGGAACTGCGACCCGTATCACCTGTACCCGCAAGACCACGCCCGGGCTGCGTCTGGTGGAAAAGCAGGCGGTGTTGCATGGCGGCGGCTATAACCACCGCTATTCGCTGTCCGACGCGATCCTGATCAAGGACAATCACATCGCGGCCGCAGGGGGCGTGCGCGCGGTCCTGGAGGCGGTCAAGGCCAATGCCTCGCACATGATGAAGGTCGAGCTGGAAGTGGACCGTCTGGACCAGTTGGAAGAAGCGCTTGAGGTCGGCGGGGCCGACGTGGTGCTGCTGGACAATATGGACAATGACACGCTGAAACGCGCGGTGACGATGGTTAAGGGCCGGATGGTGACCGAAGCATCCGGCAATGTAACGCTGGAACGGATCGCGTCCATCGCAGCGACCGGGGTGGACTACATCTCCTCCGGCGCGCTGACACACTCGGCGCAAACCGTGGATCTGGGGCTGGACTTCTGATCTGGCGTTCGTTTTCCGGTACGGAAAACGTCTCGGAAAACATGTGTTTTCCGAGACGAAATTTGATACAAATTTCGTTTCCCGCCCACGTAAAGGGTAGAGCGCGGACGGCGCCCGCGCTCCATGTTTTGACTTAGATGTCGAACTTCACACCCTGCGCCAGCGGCAGCTCAGCAGAGTAGTTCACGGTGTTGGTCTGACGGCGCATATAGGCCTTCCAGGCGTCCGAGCCGCTCTCACGTCCGCCGCCGGTTTCCTTTTCACCACCAAACGCACCACCAATCTCGGCACCCGAGGGGCCGATGTTGACGTTGGCGATACCACAATCCGACCCCGCCGGGGACAGGAACTGTTCGGCCTCGCGCATGTTCAAAGTGAACACGCAGGAGGACAGGCCCTGGGGCACATCGTTCTGCAGTTCCAGCGCTTCTTCAAATTCATCGTATCCCAGCACATACAGGATCGGAGCGAAGGTTTCGGTCTTCACCACATTGCTCTGCCCCGGCATCTCTACAATCGCGGGCTGCATATAGACGCCACCCGCGGGCACGCCGTCGGTCACGCGGTCGCCACCAAACACGGCCCCGCCTTCGGCCTTCGCCGCTTCCAGAGCCGTACTCATCGCTGCACCCGAAGCCTCATCAACCAGCGGGCCGATCAGGATCCCTTCTGTTAGCGGGTTGCCAATGGGCAGACCGGCGTAGGCCTTCTTCAGGCGCGCCACCAGGTCCTCGCGGATCGAGTTGTGGACGATCAGACGACGCAGGGTGGTGCAGCGCTGACCGGCGGTGCCAACGGCCGAGAACACGATGGCACGCACGGCCATTTCCAGGTCCGCCGAGGGGCCGACGATCATGGCGTTGTTGCCTCCCAGCTCCAGAATGCACTTGCCGAAGCGTTCGGCCACGATCGGCGCCACGGCGCGGCCCATGCGGGTCGAACCGGTGGCGGAAATGATCGGCACATCCTCGCTGGCGACCAGCGCTTTGCCCAGATCCGCACCACCGATCAGGGTCTGCAGCAGCCCCTCGGGCGCATCGCCAAAGCGGGCCAGCGCGCGTTCAAAGATCTTCTGACAGGCCAGCGCGGTCAGCGGCGATTTCTCGGACGGTTTCCAGATCACCGGATCGCCACAGACCAGCGCCAGTGCCGCGTTCCAGGACCAGACCGCAACCGGGAAGTTGAAGGCCGAGATCACGCCAACCGGGCCTGCCGGGTGCCAGGTTTCCATCATCCGGTGACCGGGGCGTTCCGAGGCGATGGTCAGACCATACAGCTGGCGTGACAGACCGACGGCGAAATCGCAGATGTCGATCATCTCTTGCACTTCGCCCAGACCTTCAGAGGTGATTTTGCCTGCTTCCCAGCTTACCAGCGCGCCCAGATCGTCCTTGGACGCGCGCAGCTCTTCACCCAGCAGGCGGATCAGCTCACCGCGACGCGGGGCTGGAACGGTGCGCCAGGCTTTGAACGCGGACTTGGAACGCGCGATGATGGCGTCCATGTCGGCAGCCGGGGTTTCCTGCAGCTCGCCCAGCAGACGCCCGTCGATGGGTGAGGTCACTTTCAGGGGGCCGCCGGTCAGGTCGGCGTCGGTCAGACCCAGATTGGACAGGGTGGTTTCAGCGGTCATTGCGATATCTTTCATGTCTCAGGCAGCCTTGTTCTGTGCGGTGACATCGCCAGCGCGGTAGAGCTGGCCAAATTCGGTGTTCAGGAAGTCGTCAAGCTTCACCTGCTCTTGCCGGATGAAGCCCTGCGCGGGCAGCATGCCGGTGCGCATCATGTCGACGACACCCAGCACGCCCGCGGCGGTGGTGACCTGAATGGCGCTCCAAGTCTGGTTGTCGATGACGCGGGCAAAGCTCTTGTTGATCAGGCTCTTTTCGCGCAGCTGGCCGTCGATCAGGCCGCGCGCGGTGCAATAGACCAGCACCACGTCCTGGTCGGTGCGGGGCAGCGCGGCTTCAAAGATTTCCTTCAGCAGGTCGCGGCGACGCTCCAGCCCCAGATCATTCAGCAGCAGTTTCAGGATGTCGCAATGGCCCGGATAGCGGATCGAGCGATAGGACACGGCGCGCGCCTTGCCTGCCAGGGTTTCCGGCAGGGTGCCTAGCCCGCCCGAGGTGTTGAAGCATTCGTATTCCACGCCGTCATGGCCCAGAACCTCGTAATCCTCCAGCGGCGCGGTCTTGACCAGCTCGCCATTCACGATGGCGTCGCAGGGGTTGCAGTATTCGTTGATCAGCCCGTCGGTGGACCAGGTCAGGTTGTATTTCAGGGCGTTGGTTGGGAACAACGGCAGCGCGCCGACCCGCATGTGCAGCGCATCCAGCTGGTCAAACTCTGCCGCCAGCGCAGCGCCCGCGATGCCGACAAAGCCGGGCGCCAGACCACATTGCGGCATGAAGGCGGTCTGGCTGTCCTGCGCCAGGTCGCGCACCGCGTTGGTTGCGGCAACATCTTCGGTCAGGTCAAAATAATGCGCGCCCGCCTCTTTCGCCGCCTTGGCGATCGTGGGCGTCAGGAAAAACGGCGCGGCCGAGATCACCGCGTCGAACCCCGCCAGACCAGCGGCCAGCCCGGCTTCATCCTTGGCGTCGATCTGTTTGGTGGCAACACCCAGCTTGTTCACCGCACCCAGCGCTGCCAGATCGTGATCGGCAACGGTGACAGAGTAGTTGGGCGAGTTCTTCAGCAGGGTGGCGATCATCTGGCCGATTTCTCCGGCCCCGACAATGCAGATGTTCCAGCTCATGGCGCGTCTCCTTTTCTTGCGAAAAGCGTGACGCCCGGATTGTTCAGTTTGTAGGGAGCAGAGTGACGAGATGACTCGTCATTCCGTCATATTGCCGATCTTTTCGTGATTATGTCAGATGCGGTCGATCCGGCGCCCGAAGATCACGCTGGTGTTGGTTCGGACGATGCCGGGGATGGCGGCAAGATCATCCACCAGAATGTCCAGGTCTTCGATCCTTGGGGCTTCGGCACAGATGATCAGATCGAACTCGCCGTTGATCGACAGGCATTGCTTGACCTCCGGATAGGTTTCCAGCCGTTTGATGATGCGCGCGGTTTCCTTTTGCTGCACCTCGGCCAGCACCACGATCTGAACCTTGTGGGTTTCGGGATGTTCTTTCAGAACAACAGAATAGCCGGCGATCACGCCGCGGTCCTCCATCCGGGCGATGCGTTCATGCACGGTGGTGCGCGCCACGCCCAGCTTGGCCGCGATCTTCGAGGTCGATTCGCGGGCGTTATGTTGCAGGGCCGCGATGATTTTCCGGTCGAGCTGATCCATCATGCCCCCTTGCATAACGTCGCCAGCCAGTCGCGCAAGGCCGCGAGTGCAGGATAAGCCGCGCCCGATTGTGGCCAGACCAGGTAATAGGCGCCGACGCTGACAGGTTTTGCACCCGGGATCAGGGCCAATTTGCCCCTGGCGATGTCCTGTTCGACCAGGTAATCCGGCATCAACGCCACACCCAGCCCCGATTGCGCGGCTTGTGCCATGGTTGCGAATTGATCCAGCACCATGGCGGGTGCGCCTGCCGGCGTTAACCCATGCGTCTCAAGCCAGCAGTCCCAAGCCCAGGGACGGGATTGCAGTTGCAACCGGGGGAGCGTGGTGATGGCGTCCACATCACCTGCCGCCAGATCAGGCGCGGCGACGGGGATGACCTGTTCATCCCACAGCTTCAGCGCGCCGGTGTCGGGCCAGTCGTCGGCGCCGAAATGGATCGCGCCGTGAAATTCCTCCTGCGAGAAGTCGAAGGGCTCGGTCCGCGTGCCAAGGTTCAGCGTGATCCCGGGATGGGCGCGCAGGAAATCCGGCAGGCGCGGGGCGAACCAATGGGCGCCAAAAGCGGGCAGAATCGCCAGGTTCAGCGCGCCGCCTTCGGGGTTGGCCTGTAGCGCGATGGTGGCGGCAGCGATTTCGCCCACGGCCTTGCGCACCCGGTCGGCATAGGCGGCGCCCTGGGGCGTCAGCACCATCCGCTTGCGATCTCGTTGGAACAGCGGTGCCTGTACCGCGTCCTCAAGTTTCTGCACCTGACGGCTGACTGCGCCCTGGGTCAGATCCAGTTCTCGCGCCGCGTCCGTGACCGAGCCAAGCCGCGCCACCGCTTCAAACGCGGTGAGCCAGGACATGGGCGGGGTGAAGCGTCGCGATAGAGGCATCAGATCATTCCATTTTGTAATGCATCCATTCCAGAACTTCGATTGGACCTGTTGTCAAGAGCCGTTAGGCTGGCCAAAATCATCTATTCAGCATTGCGAAACAGCATGACACAGCCCGCCGACTTCCGCCGTTCCCACCGCGCCAGCGCGCTCAGCCTGTCCGAAATTGTCCGCATTTCCGAAGCGGCCCGCGCCCTGCAGGCGCAAGGCAAGCCGGTGCTGACTTTTGGCACCGGGGAGCCCGATTTCCCTACCCCCGGTCACGTGATTGAGACCGCGCATCAGGCGGCACTGGCGGGCCAGACCTCTTACACCCCGACGCAGGGCATCGCGCCGCTGCGTCAGGCAGTTGCCGATCAGGCCGGATTCGAGGTCGACGCCAGCGAGGTTCTGATCTCCACCGGTGCCAAACAAGTGCTATCCAACGCCTTCCTTGCCACGCTGGACCCCGGTGACGAGGTGATCGTGCCCGCGCCTTACTGGACCAGCTATTCAGACATTATCGAGTTCTGCGAGGCCAAACTGGTCCCCATTGCCTGCCCGGTCGACACCGGGTTCCTGCTGACGGCCGAGGCGCTGGAGGCCGCGATCACCGACAAGACCCGCTGGCTGCTGTTGAACTCCCCCGGTAACCCCTCGGGCGCGATGTATTCCGAGGCACAATTGCAGGAATTGGCCGAGGTGCTGCGCCGTCACCCGCATGTCTGGGTGCTTGCGGATGAGATCTATCAGCACATCGCCTACGCCCCCTTCACCAGTTTCCGCAATGCCGCGCCTGACCTGGCGGACCGGATGCTGATCGTGAATGGTGTGTCCAAGGCGCACGCGATGACCGGCTGGCGGATTGGCTGGGGCATTGGGCCGGCGCCGCTGATCAAGGCGATGACGGCGATTCAGGGCCAGTCCACTTCGGGCGCCTGCTCGATCTCGCAGGCGGCGGCTCTGGCTGCGCTCACCGGATCGCAGGACCACCTGAAGACCCGCAATGATGAATTCCGCGACCGTCGCGATCTGGTTGTTGCCGGGCTGAATGCCGTTGACGGGCTGACCTGCCCTGAACCCACCGGCGCCTTCTACGCCTTCCCCTCCTGCGCGGGCGTCATCGGTCGCAGCACCCCTGCGGGCAAACTGCTGGAGACGGATGCGGATTACTGCGACTACCTGCTGAACGAGGCACTGGTGGCGCTGGTCCCGGGCCGCGCCTTTGGCCTGCCGGGCCATTTCCGCCTGTCCTATGCCTATGCCGAGGCCGACCTGCGCGAAGGTTTGCGCCGGATTGCCGAAGCCACAGCCGCACTGAAATAAGGAACTCCCCACATGGATCGCGCCGATATTGTCGATCAGGCCTTTCGCGAGCGGCTGGCCAATGGAACCCTGCCGGGTGGCACTGCCGCCTCCGGCCCGCTGACGGACGCCGAGGCCGTGGCCGTGTTCCGCGCCCAGTGCCTCAGCCGCAACCTGGACCGCCGGTCGCGCAAGATGCAGGCCGCGGGTCAGGGCTATTACACCATCGGGTCGTCGGGGCACGAAGGCATGGCTGCTGTCGCCGCTGCGCTGCGCCCGGCGGATATGGCCTTTCTGCACTATCGCGACGGGGCATTTCAGACCATGCGCTCCTCGCAAGTGCCGGGCACCACGCCCGCCTGGGACATGCTGCTGAGCTTTTCCACCTCGATGGAGGACCCGATCAGCGGCGGTCGGCACAAGGTGCTGGGATCCAAGAGCCTCAACATCCCTCCGCAGACCTCGACCATCGCCAGTCATCTGCCCAAGGCGGTCGGCGCGGCCTACTCCATTGGTCTTGCCAAACGCCATGCGCCGGAACATCAGGTGTTGGAGGAGGACAGCATCGTCATGTGCTCCTTTGGCGATGCCTCGTCGAACCATTCGACGGCGCAGGGCGCGATCAACACCGCCTGCTGGACGTCCTACCAATCGGTCCCGCTGCCGCTGCTGTTTGTCTGCGAAGACAATGGCATCGGCATTTCCACCCGCACCCCGCGCGGCTGGGTGGCGGCGAATTATGAACACAAACCCGGGCTGAAATACTTCCACGCCGACGGGCTGGACATCTACGACACCTATCGCGTCGCGCAGGAGGCCGCCGAATACGTGCGCACCCGGCGTAAACCTGCCTTCCTGCATTTGACGCTGGTGCGCCTTTACGGTCATGCGGGGTCCGACCTGCAGCAGGCTTACCTCAAGAAAGAGGTCTTTGAGGGCTGGGAGGCGGATGATCCGCTGATGCATTCGGCCCGTCTGCTGATCGACAACGGCGTGTTGACGGCGGATCAGGTGCTGGAGATCTATCAGCAAGCCGAGGATCAATGCACCCGCGTCGCGGAAGAGGCGGTGAAACGCCCGCGCCTGAGCAACGCGAAGGAGGTCATGGCCTCTCTGATCCCGCCCGCGCGGGCGTGCAAGGCGTCGAACGGCCCGTCTGAGGAGGCGCGGGAAAAAGCGTTTGGGTCGGATTACAAACAGCTTTCCAACCCGCAGCCGATGAACAAGCTGCTGAACTGGGCGCTGACCGATCTGATGCTCGAACATGGCGAGATTGTCATGATGGGCGAGGATGTTGGCGCCAAGGGTGGCGTTTACGGTGTCACGCAAAAGCTGATCGAGCGGTTCGGCCCGGACCGGATGATCGATACGCTGCTGGATGAACAGTCGATCCTGGGGCTGGCCATCGGCATGGGGCATAACGGGTTTATCCCGATGCCGGAAATCCAGTTCCTGGCCTACCTGCACAATGCCGAGGACCAACTGCGGGGCGAGGCGGCGACGCTGTCCTTCTTCTCGAACGGGCAATTCACCAATCCGATGGTGATGCGGATTGCAGGGCTTGGTTATCAGAAGGGCTTTGGCGGGCATTTCCACAATGACAACTCGCTGGCGGTGCTGCGCGACATTCCGGGCGTCGTGATCGCCTGCCCGTCGCGCGGTGATGATGCGGCGATGATGATGCGCGAATGCGTGCGCCTGGCGCGGGAAGAGCAGCGGGTGGTGGTGATGGTGGAACCCATCGCGCTCTATCCGATGCGGGACCTGATGGAGGCCAAGGATGGCGGTTGGCTGGCGTCCTACCCGGCGCCCGACCGGCGGATCGGATTGGGAGAAGTTGGCGTCGATGGAGACGGACCACTGGCGATCCTGACCTATGGCAACGGGCGCTACCTCAGCACACAGGCGGCCGTGGATCTGAAGGCCGAAGGCATCGAAACGCGGATCATCGACCTGCGCTGGCTTGCGCCGCTCCCGGTCGAAGGCATCCTTGCCGCGCTGGAAGGTGCGCAGAAGGTTCTGGTGGTCGATGAATGCCGCACCACCGGCAGCCAGTCCGAGGCGCTGATGGCGATGCTGCACGAACAGACCGACCTGCCCCATGCGCGGATCGCGGCCGAGGACAGCTTTATCGCCACCGGCCCGGCCTATGCCGCCACCATGCCGTCGCGCGAGTCGATCGCGGATGCGGCCCGCAACCTGTGGAGCGCCTCATGAAACAGACCGCTGTCGTCGTCGCCCCCGGACGGGGCACCTATAACCGGGGTGAGCTGGGCTATTTCGCGCGCCACCATGCGAACAAGGCCGCGCTGCTGGGTGATTTCGATGCCTATCGCGCGGCACAGGGGCAGCAGACCCTGTCTGATCTGGACGGGGCGGCTCGGTTTTCCGGCCCGACCCACACCCGCGGCGACAATGCCAGCGCGCTGATCTATGCCTGTGCCTATGCCGATTTCCTGTCCATTGACCGGGAGAAGTTCGACATTGTCGGGGTCACCGGGAACTCCATGGGCTGGTACATCGCGCTTGCCTGTGCCGGCGCGCTGGATGCCATGGGCGGGCTTGAGGTGGTCAACACCATGGGCACGCTTATGCAGACGCACCTGATTGGCGGGCAGCTGATCTATCCTTTTGTTGATGACAACTGGCTGCCGGTTCCAGGAGAGCGGGAGCGGATTCTGGAGCGTGTCGCAGAGATCAACGCCCGTGCCGGACATACGCTGGCGCTCTCCATCGACCTGGGTGGAATGCTGGTGCTGGCCGGGGATGAGCCGGGGCTGAGCGCCTTTGAACAGGCTATGCCGGTAGTGCAGGAGCGTTTCCCAATGCGTCTGCCAAACCACGCCGGGTTTCATACCAGCCTTCAGGAGCCTGTGGCCGCGGCGGGTCGCGCGGCGTTGTCTGCGGATCTGTTCCGTCAGCCGGAACTGCCCCTGATTGATGGCCGCGGCGGGTTCTGGCGTCCGGGCAGCAGCGATCTGTCGGCGCTCTGGGATTTCACGCTGAACCACCAAGTGGTCCGCGCCTATGACTTCACTGCCGCGATCCGATGTGCTGCGCGGGAACTGATGCCGGATGTCTTCATCGTGCTTGGGCCGGGCACAACGCTGGGCGGTGCCGTGGCGCAGAGCTTGGTGGGGGCAAACTGGCGCGGGCTGGCGGACAAAGCCGGCTTCCAGACAGAGCAGCAAAGGATCCCCCGATTGATCGCCATGGGACGTGAAGATCAGCGCGGCCTGGCGTGATACTGCCCGAATTGGACTGCACAAATTTCCTGAATTTGGGCATTTACGACAGGCGGGTTTGACGCCACCGTGTCCCGGGAAACCGATGGGAGGCGGGTGTGAAGTTTCTGATCTTTCAGCATCTGGAGTGCGAACATGCTGGGTCTTTTCGGGCCCTGCTGAAACGGGACGGCATCCAGTGCCATATCGTTGAGCTTGATGAAGGAGACCAGATCCCTCCGCTGGAGGAATTTGACGCGCTTTGGGTCATGGGCGGGCCAATGGATGTCTGGGACGTCGATGAATTTCCGTGGCTGATTGAGGAAAAGGCCGCCATCCGTCGCTGGGTTAGGGACCTGAAGCGGCCCTATCTGGGCCTGTGCCTTGGGCATCAGTTGTTGGCCGATGCTTTGGGAGGCACCTGTGGCCCGCAATCGCCGCCAGAGATTGGCGTCTTCAAGATCCACCTGACGGAGGCGGGCAAAGCAGAGCCGTTGTTCGAGGGGCTGCCAGCGCTACAGAATGTTTTGCAATGGCATTCGGTCCGTGTGGCCCAGCCGCCCGAGGGGGCGACAGTTCTGGCCCGCTCTGACGGCTGCCCGGTTCAGGCGATGCGGATCGGGGACAACGCCTGGTCGATGCAATATCATGTCGAAGTCGAGCCCGACACCGTGGCCAACTGGGCCAGCGACCCGGTCTATTTCCAATCGCTGCTTGCTGCGCGCGGCAAGACGGGTGTCGCTGAGATGACGCAGGAAGCCGCCGAGGCCTTGCCGGAATTCCTGAAATCCTCTGACATAATCTATGCGAATTTCATGCGCCTGATCCGGGCAGGCTAGGCTGGGATGGACCGGAAATTCGCCAGCAGAATAAATGTAACAGAAAATCAAAAAACTTGCGTTTGTCCTCTTGCAGGTCCCGACAAACAGGTCTAAATCAAGCCTCACGTTGACGCGGGATGGAGCAGCCCGGTAGCTCGTCAGGCTCATAACCTGAAGGTCGCAGGTTCAAATCCTGCTCCCGCAACCAACTACCCACAGGGTAATGTATTGAAATGGCGCGATTTTCGCGCCATTTTCATTTCTGGATTCACGCAAGGGATTCCGTGTGTTAGCGTCTTTTTGTATCGCACATTTATCGCACAAATTCGCACATGGTATTTTCTTATGGAAAGGCACTCGATTCTCGGGAACAAAGTGAAGCTTTATCGCCGCCAAAAGGGCGGTAACTGGCACTGTTATACCTTCCTCAAAGGTACAGAGTGGCGCAAAAGCACAAAGCAGAAGAGCTTGGCGCTTGCCAAGGAAGTCGCTGAAGACTGGTACCTTGAGCTGCGCAACAAAGATCGCTTTGGTGAGCTGGCGCATGGCGCCACCTTCGAGAAGGCCGCAAAGACGTTTGAACGTGAATATGAAGCCATCACACAAGGGCGGCGCAGCCCCAAATGGGTGCAAGGTCACAAGGACCGTATCCGGCTTCACCTTCAACCCCATTTTGGGAAAACACCTGTAAAGGATGTTACCTCCGGTTCTGCCCAAGAATACCGCGTCTACCGCATGTCCAAGCCGGAAGATTGGAATGACGAGGAGAAGACGTGGAAGCCGCCAGCCCGCAATACCATCCACAATGAAATCGTGACGCTCAGCATGGTGCTGAAAACGGCGCAGCGTCATGGATGGATCGAGACTGTACCGGATCTTTCGGATCCATACCGCCGTCAAAGTAAAATCGAGCATCGCCCGTGGTTCACACCCAGGGAATACAAGCAGCTCTATGAAGCAACGCGCAAGAACGCGGCGCACCCGAAGAGCAAACGTTATCAGTGGCACGCTCAGCAACTGCATGACTTCGTGCTCTTTATGGCAAATACAGGGCTTCGCCCGGATGAGATAAAGCACTTAGAGTTCCGGGATATTGAAGTCGTAGATGACGACTTCTCCGGAGAGCGCATTTTAGAGATTGAGGTGCGTGGTAAGCGCGGCGTTGGCTATTGTAAGAGCATGCCTGGGGCGGTGCGCCCCTTTGAAAGGCTGCTCTCGCGCCAGCGACCTGACTATATGGTTGAAGACCGGGAGGACGGCGAAGTAATGCCAAGACCGACGGATCTTCTCTTTCCCAATGAGTTTAAGAAAATGTTCAATGGCATTCTTGTGGAGAATGACCTTAAGCTTGATCGCCATGGCAAAGCTCGCACGGCTTATAGCTTGCGTCACAGCTATATCTGTTTCCGTTTGCTCGAAGGAGCAGACATCTATCAGGTTGCCAAAAACTGCCGTACTAGCGTTGAGATGATCGAAAAGCACTATGCTGCCCATCTCAAAGACATGATCGACACGTCGCTGGTGAATGTTCGCAAGAGCCGCAGTAATAAATCGAGAAATAGCTCGGGCACTATTCCTGAAATTCACCTTGACGAATAGTATCTTAGCAGAGTGATTCGAAGTGCTGGGGCTAGATTCACGTTCAGCTTTCTGCGAATGTCCCCGCCGAACTAACAAATGATGGAAGCGCTATGTCCGCGATTGACCTCGACAGCCTCGAGCTGGGAGAGCTGAAAGAACTGCAAAAAGATGTGGCTAAGGCCATTGCAAGCTTTGAAGCTCGTAAGCTTAAAGAAGCACGTGCCAAGGTAACGGCTGCCGCTCAAGAACTGGGGTACTCTCTGGAGGAATTGGTTGGCGGCAAAGCCAAAGGCACTAAACCTGCCGCCACTCCTAAATACCGCCATCCAGAAAATGCAGAACTGACATGGAGCGGGCGTGGTCGTCAGCCAGCTTGGTTCAAAGAAGCCGTTGCGGGTGGCGTTTCGCCGGATGATCTGGAAATCGGGTAACGCACTTACTCTTTAGAGTACTCGTACTCCAAACCGATTTGCACAGCTTGCATACCCACAGATTCAAATCCGTGGGTATGTGTTAGAGTTCTAAGTAGGCGGTTCACTCGAGCCGAAGAAACTTAATGCAACTGTAACACACAGAAGTTCTATATTCCGCGATAATGAACTTTCTTCAACCTTGAGGAGAAAGTTCATGAAGCCGATCTCGACACAACACTCGTACGAAGTAACATCTTGTCCTCATGAGGCTTTCGGGCCGTCAGGCGTGCAAAGTGATGAGATTGTATCTCTTGTCAACGCAGACGGAAACAATTCCGTTCCGCTCCTCGATCCGATTGTAAAAACCAGTATACGTGCGGGGGTGATTTCAGGAGTTGCCTGTGCCGCTGCTGTTACGCTTGCTCGAGAAGGGATAGGAGCTTCTCTTCTGAGGAGTTCAAGTGCAGGTGCCCTTGCTGGGGCGGGGATTGGTCTTGTCGGGGGGGTATTACTAAGCGGCAGTTTTAGAGCCGGGGTCCGACACGGGTATGTTTCCGGACTACTGGGCAGTCAAAAGGCTGCAAAAGGGGAAGAGGCTTCACAGCCTTATGTCAAGCGCCTTCAAAGAGAAGAGAGCAGAGTCTCAGAAGTTGGGCGTTGAGGCATGACATTCGTCAGTAGAAAACTGCCAAGATCTGCTACACGTTCCTCACGAAGATGTGACTTAAAGCTAAGATTTGAACGCTTAAGTTAGCGATAACTGCATCGATGGTCGTTGCGGTTTTTCGGGAGTGCCAAATGACAAAGCGTGAAATTTCAAGCGAGGAATACGAGGAAATCTATACCAAACATGAAGACACAGCTATTGAAGATATGATCGTAGGCGGCGCTGTCGGTTTTGTGACCGGCGGGCCTGTAGGAGCTGCGGTAGGAGCCGCTACCGGGTTTGCTACAGGCGAAGCTCGTAGTCGTGCTGCGATAAAGCGCGAAGTCGCTGAGCGTGAGAACAATTAGAAGCCAACTCTTTTGAAAATTCAGGCTGCCCACTACTACTGTTAAGTGGGCAGTTGTCGTCAGGTCCTTAGGTGTTTGCTCGACACTTGACCCAGAAGAGTAAAAGACTACTAGTCAATGACTACTTGCCTTAGCGCGTTCTTGAACCGCCCGTAGTTTTTCAAAACACTGTATGAACAATGCGCACTCGGGCTGCTGAGGCAGGTCCGATTGCAGCAAGAAACACAGCGCCTCTCTCGCTTGATCAGCCGCGAAGATTGCGGCGTTAATGGCATCATCTGAATGTCGTTTGGTCATTTCAATACTCCCCATAATTGACGTGCGTGATCTCTGAGTTCCGCACCGATCAGCGCGCCGTAGTGGTCGTTAGCACGTTGGGTGCGGTGGCCAAGCAAAGCGCGGCGTACATGATCTGGAGTGCTATGCAGCTTGCCTCGATCATTGTAGCTGTGGCGGAAGGTTTTGCTGTTGGCGAGGCTGCCGGTGATGCCAGCGGCTTCCAGAACTTCTTTGATCCTGCGACGCGCTGTCCAACGGCTATAGGACCAAAAGCGACCATCAGCCGAGACGGGCAGGGCAACCAGCCTTGTGACCAGCTTCTTGGGCACTGGCACCGCACGTATGGCAGGGCGCTTGCGCTGTTTGAGGGTATGAAACACCACCAAGTGCTCATCCGTATCCAGACAGTTCAGACGTAGCGCCAGCGCTTCAGAGAGGCGGCAACCTGTGACATAGAGCAGCTCACACAATAGGCGCGTATCCATTGGGAAACGCTCAAGCACCTTCATCAATCGCCGTTCCTGATCCAGCGTGAAACTCTTGCGGTGGGCATAGAGCTGATGGCGTATCTCCGGTGATAACGGGTTTTTCAAGGGCAGTCTCCGCGCTGCACCCAAATAGACTATTCGGGTGCAAGCCCCTATATAACAGGAGCTTAGAGCGCGTATTTGCTGCGGGATGTATTGTCTGAAATTCATAAATTAGTGAATTGTATCAGACAGATACCCATATAATCACCCGAATAGTCTATTTGGTAGCACTGGAGGCATTCTTTTCCTGGTCTTCTGTGCTGGAGCAGTCACATGCCTCAATTGAACCAATACGCAGTTACCTTGAAAGACGGGCGGGTCTTCACCGTCAACACACCGAACCACCACGCCAATCACAGCGATGCCGAGTTTAAAGATCATCTGCTGGATGTCTTGAAGCAGACCGTGGCAGGCGTGATTGCGGTTGGCATTGGCGGCATCCTCTTCAAAGGCAAAGTATGAACCGTGGGTTTTGGCTGGCAGCAGGGCTGGCGGCGCTAGTGAGCTGGCCAGCCCATACTCAGGAGTTGCCAGAAGATTTTCTCATCAACAGCATTCCAAATCGATCTGACAAGCGCTTGAGCGATCCCCGCATCGTCTGCGCGGCAGGTCGGCACGCTGCTGCTGAGAAGCGGGCGGTCGAGAATTCCGGCGTAGAGCCAATAGATGCTGCTGAATTTTGTCCGGCGATCATTGCGGAGGCTGTGAAACGTGGTAACGCTGCGGATCTTTACAGCGCTATGCAGCCGGGCAGGGCTGCCGCTGAGCTACAGGCTGTGTTGGTAGCCGCTGCAAACGGCCAGAGCCACTATGAGAACGCAGCAGGCGTGCACAAATCCCTTCATTGCGAGCTGGCATTCGACGTGGGTTACATTTACGGACATGCCAACCCCGATCAACCGATTATGGCCGATTTGTCTGCCGATGAAATCGACGCCATCATTGCTCAATGTTTCAATACAGATGAAGGCGCAGCAGTTGGGGCTACAATGTGGGCAGGGGCACGATTGGCGCAGCGATACTTGAAATCACCCCCTCATTGGATGCATGCGCCATCCTGAGCGGGGGCAGTTCTCGCTGGAGCTGCGGCAGGGTGCTTGGGTGTCGATACTTCCACTTCACAGCTCTCAAAGCCCGTTGATACTGAAGGTGGAGTAATGCCATTGGCAGCGAGAATGCTTTTCATATCGGCCGTTGCGCTTGCCACCTCCTCCCGGTCTACGGCCAGAGTGGACTGCGAAACCGGTGACCGAATGGAGAAGGCCTCAGTTTGATCACTGACGGCAATCAATGCGTTTCTTTCTTCTAACCTGGCCGTTGCAGCCGCATTAACGGCAACACCAGCAGCAACCATCTGATCTGGCGTGAGCCCTGCACGCTCTGCATTACGACGGTTTTCTCCGTCAAGCTCTCGCGCCGCTGTTTGGGTCGCCTGATCGACGTAGGCCGTCAGAGCATCACCGGTTAGCCCTTGCGCTTTTCCAGCATTCATAGCCTCAACTCCGGCCTCTTTCAGATAGGCTGCGCGCATTTCAGCGGCTTTCTGTTTGGCCTGGTCGATTTCGTCCTGATCAGCACCCGCTTTGACCAGGCCAAAGACGTTGTTGCCTGCGAGCAAGGCTTCCCCTTTAAACTGGCCGACGCGATCTCCGTTTTGTTTGGCTTTCTCAATATCCGCCTGAATCCGAGCACGGTTCATGCGATAGGCGGAAATATCTGCTCCATTGGCTGCGGCGAGCTGGTCGATCCGCAGGGCGCTTTGCGTTTCATAGGTGTTGAATGCTGCGCTCAGCTCATCATGGTGACGTTGTAGCGTGTGGATCTGCTCCATCGACATTTCTGTGACATGCACGCCCTGAAGGTAGCTGGCATCAGCCACGATCCGGCTGGTGTTCTGGCGGATGGAGCTGACAGCGCGGGGTAGGGCGGTTTGCAACTGTTGAAGCTGTCCCAGCGATCCTGACAGTACTTGGCTGCCATGGCTGTCCAATGTTCTGAGCTGATCTTCTAGTGCGGCGATCTGTTCGTCGCTTTCACCGTCACGCTGGGTGAATGAGGCGTTCGCAATCGCTTGCTCAATCTCGCCACGGGCGATGTCTAGGAGAGACTGCAATTGCTCGCGGAGCTGATCTTCAATGTTCTGTTGTGGCGTTTCGCTCATCCGCTATTATAGCGCGAACATAAAGAGAACAAAAGGAATTTCTTCCTCGGAGCACAGCTGTATCCCTATCAACTTAGTTATCAGCCTAACGACGAGGATACCCGTTGAAATATTTGACAAAAATTGATCGCTAGTACAGAGTTTAGCTACCATGGACAAACGAATCCGAGAGTTGAAAATCTTGGGGAAAAGTAAAGAATCTGGTCATCCCAACATAAAAGAACGGTTGGAAAACAATTTGATCCTAGTCATTCTAGGAACAGCTTTTGCTGCTTTCGTTTCTGGCTTTGGCGGCATAGTAGCTGTTATTGATTTGTTTGAACTTGGCATTTATCAAAAAAGCTACATCTCGAAACTTAAACGAAACGAGCGGCTCTGGCTGCGCGTCAACGGCATAAGCAGCATTGACGGTCGAGAAATACGAATTCTAATAAATGCTAATGGAGTACGATATTCTTATCCTTCCGATGAGGTCTGGACAACTGCTGAACCCAACTCAGTCTCTGAGCAATTCCCAGTCATTGGGGATGCTGATGCGCTATTTGTAGAGTTTTCAGCGATCGAGAAAATTTCGACAGGGGCTGAAAATAGATTTCAGGCACCACAAGTTTTTCAGGTTCCAACGATTCCTTTCAAAGGTCAATTTGAGCTTATAGACAACAGCGGCAAATATGCCAGAGTCAACTATGAAGTTTTTCGATCTTCCAAGTGACTTAACACTATTGGAGGTACTGTTCAGCGGCACACGATGCAACATGGCTTGTTGTCGCTTGGGAAAGCCGAAACCGCCAGTTCTTGCAAATCTAAGAATACGAAGGCAGATGACTTCAGACCCGCAGTGGCGGGCAGGAATTTTGCAATCCTGGTGCTTCTGATCCTAGTCTGTCGTCGAATCGAAAGCCACGAAGGAAGCCGACATGGCAAAAAAGAAGATAAACCATCGGAAACGGGCTCGCCGAGTGTGGCCACGCCTTGTTAGGATCGCTAAGTCGAAGAAGTTTGATACCTATGGTGAAAACGCCGCCTCTATCGGCCTGCATCATCGCAGCGCCACGTGGTACCTTGGTGTGATTCAGTACGAATGTAATCTCCGCCGCTTACCACCACTTCAAGCATTGGTAGTTAGCAAAAAGACGCGCGAACCAGGCAATGGCTATACCGCAACTCCGAAAAAGGGGCCTGCATACGACAAGGCAGTACGTCGGGTTTGGGCATACGACTGGCCCGAAACGCCACCTTTCTAGAGCGGTTTACTCTCGCCAAGCTAGAGAGGGCGCACTATCTAAGGTGCGATCCCACCTCAATCTATGTTCGCGCAAGCATCTTGGGCGAAGTCTCTTCGTCTTTTAACCAGCCTAGCAACGTGGGTGCATGATAGCTTTCACCGTCCCGACCCAATACACGGTTCCTTATCTCATCGAAAGCGTTAAGATAACTGCTATAACTTTCAACGTTCAACTCACCCGGCGTAGGAAGCAAGTCCCCGATATTTCCTTTGTAGCCGTCAACAGCAATGGAGATTGCGGCACGGCCATTTGAAAGACTGGCTTGTGCGGCCATTTCCGGCAACGAGGCTTTCACCTCTGCACCCATCTCTTGGTAAGCTGCGTATAGCCTCACGGCGACGCCAAATTCATAACTTCTGCCACTTTCCTTATCTTTGACTATCGCAAACTTCTTCGCCTCTTGAATCACACCTGACGAAACTTTGTCCAACTGACCCCCAAAAATCGAAAAAAAACCCTTC
Source organism: Paracoccaceae bacterium (assembly GCA_022763485.1). Classification (GTDB taxonomy): domain Bacteria; phylum Pseudomonadota; class Alphaproteobacteria; order Rhodobacterales; family Rhodobacteraceae; genus Aliisedimentitalea. The sequence goes on from JALEGX010000014.1 coordinate 51,474, forward strand.
GCTTTCACTGCCTCACTATCAGAGAACTGCAGAACCTTTATCTCATGCCTGTTCAGGACAGAGTTCTTTTCCTTTAGATTACCTAGCGCATCAATGATTTGAGAAATGGCGACTCCAGCAACTGTTACCAAGTTCGGAACATCAACATTAACCTCACTGCCAGACTTAAAGTCCTTACCATCAACCACAAGTTCAAAATCATCCGAGGCCATTTTTTTTCCTTGTCTATCTAAGTGCTAAGAAGGTATTCGCTGCGACCCTTTTAGATTCGGGCATCGACAGCCAATTAGTGATTTTTTCAGGCACTATGCGGTCACTCCTGCGAAAACGGAGCTGTTACGCACAGAAGCGCAAGATCCCGCTTCGCCCCTCACTGGTGGCGCCAAAAGAGGCACTATTGAGGTGGCTTGGGGCTGGGTTGCGTCACTGCTACTCCTTCTTGCAAAAGTATAAGGCGATATAGGGGGGCATGTTGTTGTGGGGAGAAACTTTCGCGCCGTGCACCAACTCTGTAGGCCCAGTCTTGAGAGGATCTGCCAGTCCAAGTATTCGCTGTGAGGGTTGGGTGTTTCTTCTGTTCGGAATGCTATGAACATGCTCAGGGACTTCTTCTAACCCCAACACATGCGTCTCTGCCCCACCAGTGGCATCATCAGGCAAGTCAAAGTGTGAGGGGTATCGTGTAAGACGCTGATCATTCTCATCCTGATTGTTATGCGCCCCGGCGCCCACTATGAACCTCCCGCCCGCATCTCGGAAAAAACTCCAGCCAGGCGGGCAGGCTCCCAAAGTGCCTAGCTCCGACCGGTGAAAGGCGGCAACAAGCCCAACAGGGATCTCTATTTTATTGACCGAGCGGCCCGGCTTGCCCTCTGGGCCACGTAATTTATCCGAGTAGTTCTCAGCAAGGAAACCTCCAAGTTGCCGTAGTGTGTTCGGAGTAAAGCGCACTATCGAGCCATCGTCCTGATCAGCCCCACCTGAGTGGTCCGGTTTGATTGTTAGTGCATGACCGGTCTCGGGTCCATCGGGACGATGGTTTCCGGGGCGGGAGGGCGATAGC
>JALEGX010000015.1 GCA_022763485.1 Paracoccaceae bacterium
CGCGGCGACGATGATCGCCGCGCAGTGAACGAGCAGCACCAGCTATGAAGAAGCAGGTGGACGCCAGTTCCTACACCATCTCCCGGGACACTACCGACCGTGTCAGGCGCGAATTATGACAAAATCGATCACGCCATTACATTTGTGCATGTTCGCGTTTTGTGCTATTTGAGCGGAAACAACGAAAAAAATGTTCAGATTGAGCATGGGCAGGACATCTGATGCGCATATTGGGGATTGATCCGGGGCTGCGAACGCTCGGTTGGGGCGTTATTGATTCTGAGGGAAGCCGACTCAGACATGTCTCCAACGGTCTGTGCAAATCGGATGGGGATGATCTGGGGGAGCGGTTGCTGTCGATTCACAATCAGGTTGTCGAAGTGATCGCCGAATTTGCGCCGGATCAGGCGGCCATCGAACAGACTTTCGTCAACAAGGACGGCGCTGGCACTCTGAAGCTGGGCCAGGCGCGGGGGGTAGCGCTGCTGACACTGGCGCAGGCCGGTCTGCCGGTGGGCGAATATGCCCCCAACCGGGTGAAGAAGACCGTTGTCGGCGTCGGGCACGCCGAAAAGGAACAGGTTCTGCATATGGTCAAGCTGCAGTTGCCCGGGTGTGAGCCCAAAGGGGCGGATGCGGCGGATGCGCTGGCGATTGCGATCTGCCATGCCTACTATGGCGGTGCACCGTCGTTGCGGATGAAAGAGGTGAGGGCGTGATCGGAAAACTGACAGGGCGGCTGGACTACCGGGCGCAGGATCACATCCTGATCGACGTGCGGGGCGTCGGCTATATCGTTTATTGCTCGGAGCGCACCATGGCCGCGCTGCCAGGCACGGGTGAGGCTGTTTCGCTCTATACTGATATGGTGGTGCGCGAAGACCTGATGCAGCTTTACGGCTTCACCTCCTTGGTGGAGAAAGAGTGGCACAGGCTTTTGTGTTCGGTGCAGGGGGTCGGTGCCAAAGTGTCGCTGGCGATCCTTGGCACGCTGGGGCCGGATGGGGTCAGCCGCGCCATCGCCTTGGGGGACTGGGCATCGGTCAAGGCTGCGAAAGGCGTAGGGCCGAAGACCGCGCAGCGCATCGTTCTGGACCTGAAAGACAAGGCGCCCGGTGTGATGGCGATGGGCGGCACCGTGTCCGAGGCGATGGATGGTCCCGATCTGGACGTTATTGATGCGGGTGACGTGGCCCCCGTCGCGAAACCGAAGCCCCGCAAACAGTCCAAGCCAAACACTGACGCCCAGGCGCAGGCCGGCGCATTGTCCGCCCTGTCCAATCTGGGCTACAGCCCCTCTGACGCAGCGTCTGCCGTCGCCGAGGCCGCCGCCGCCGAGCCGGGGCAGGGCGAAGCGGCCCTGATCAAGGCTGCGCTGAAATTGCTGGCGCCAAAGAATTGAACCGATTTAGCGTGTATCGGGAGACGAACAGATGATTGACGCCGATCCGACGCTCCGGCCAGACCCGCTGCCTGAGGACAATGACCGGGCGTTGCGGCCGCAGGGACTTGGCGAATTCATCGGTCAGGCCGAAGCCCGGGCCAACCTGCGGGTTTTCATCCAGTCTGCCCGTCAGCGGAACGAAGCGATGGATCACACGTTGTTCCACGGGCCTCCCGGGCTGGGCAAGACAACCCTGGCACAGATCGTTGCACGCGAGCTTGGGGTGAACTTCCGCATGACGTCGGGCCCTGTTCTGGCAAAGGCGGGTGATCTGGCGGCGATCCTGACCAACCTGGAGGCGCGGGATGTCCTGTTCATTGATGAGATCCATCGCCTGAACCCGGTGGTGGAAGAGGTGCTCTATCCCGCGATGGAGGATTTCGAGCTGGATCTGGTGATTGGCGAGGGGCCGGCGGCCCGGACCGTCCGGATCGAACTGCAGCCCTTTACCCTGGTGGGGGCGACCACGCGGATGGGGCTGCTGACCACCCCATTGCGGGACCGCTTCGGAATTCCCACGCGGCTGCAGTTCTACACCGTGGATGAGCTGCATGAGATCGTGACCCGCAATGCCCGCAAGCTTGGTGCACCTGCGGATGACGACGGCGCGCGCGAAATCGCCCGCCGGGCAAGGGGGACACCGCGTATTGCTGGGCGTCTGCTGCGCCGGGTGGTCGATTTCGCCATTGTCGAAGGGGACGGCCGGATCACCCGTGAATTGGCGGACAACGCGCTGACACGTCTGGGGGTGGATAACCTGGGCCTGGACGGGGCGGACCGCCGCTATCTGTCCCTGCTGGCGGAAAACTACGGTGGGGGGCCCGTGGGGGTGGAAACCATCTCGGCCGCGCTGTCAGAGAGCCGGGACGCCATTGAGGAAGTGGTAGAGCCCTACCTGTTGCAACAGGGGCTGATCCAGCGGACCCCACGGGGGCGGATGTTGGCGCAGAAGGCGTGGACCCATCTTGGGTTGCAGGCCCCGAAGCCCAAGCAGCAGACTGACCTCTTCGGCTAAGGGGCGATTGTTTTCAACCCATTGCTAGAGGGGGAAGGGGCAAGGTGACTGACAGCCTGAAGCATTTGTCCGAACGCGCCGCACGCGTGGGGGAGAAATACGCCGAAGCGTTCGGAATTGATCGTGATCCGACCTTCTATCTTGGAAAGATGGTTGAGGAGATGGGCGAGGTGTCCTCTGCCTATCTGAAGCTGACGGGCCGGGCGCGTGGGGCGGACGCTGATCCGGAGGAGCTGCGACAGGCTTTGCAGGACGAGCTTGCGGATCTCTTCGGCTTCCTGCTGCTGTTTTCGGATTGGCAGGGGGTGGACCTTGCCGCTGCTTTCGACAAGAAGTGGGGAGCTTATCTGGAGCCGGAATGATGACACCCGAAGAAATCGAAGCCCTCTTTACCCGTGCAGACGGGAGCTATGCCTTTGCCCGCTGGGGGCGCCCGATTGCCCCGATCGTATTCGGCGTGCAGGACGACACCCTGGCGACCCTGAAGGGCGCGATCGAGGCCGTGGCCGTACTGGCCGGGCATCAGATGGCGGAAACCGATCCGGAGCTGGGCAGCAACCTGATGTTCTTCTTCTTCCGGGAGTGGGATGAACTTCTGCAGGTTCCGGATCTGGAGCGTCTGATTCCGGGGCTGTCCGATCTGGTCGGGCGGTTGCAGGCGGCAGGGGCCAACCAGTACCGGGCGTTCCGCTTTGATGCGGATCACGCCATTCAGGCCGCCTTTGTCTTCCTGCGCATGGATGATCAGCTGTCGGAAATGCCCGCAGAAACCCTGGCGTTGTCTCAGGCGGCACAGATCATGCTGCTGTGGGGAGAGGGGGCCTTTGCCGACCGTTCGCCCCTGGCGGTGCTCCCGGACACTGGCGCAACCATTCTGCGGCCTGAAATCGCCGGGGTGATTGCCGCGGTCTATGACCGGATGATGCCGGTCGCAGCGCAGGACGCCAGCCACGCGCTGCGCCTCTTCGCACGGTTGCAGGGACCGGCGGGTGAGCCGGGCTGAGACGCGACCCGTTTGCTGAGATGATCGTTCAAACGAAAAAGGCCCCGTCAAAGACGGGGCCTTTGCAGTTCCGGAACAGATGTTCCTGGTTATTCGCGGTTGCCCAGCAGGTTCAACAGCATCATGAACATGTTGATGAAGTCCAGATACAGGCTCAGCGCGCCCATGATCGCGGCTTTGCCCAGGAACTCGGTATCACCGGTGTGGGCGTGCTGCAGGTAGGTGTTCTTGATGTTCTGGGTGTCATAGGCGGTCAGACCCGCAAAGATCAAAACACCGATCACCGAGATCGCGAACCCCATGGCCGAGCTGGCCAGGAAAATGTTCACGATGGAGGCGACGATCAGGCCGATCAGACCCATGACCAGGAAAGCCCCCATCGGGCCAAGGTCGCGCTTGGTGGTGTAGCCGTAGAGCGACAGACCAGCAAAGGCGATGGAGGTCACCAGGAAGACCTGAACAATCGATTCACCGGTAAAGACCAGGAAGATCGAGCTGATCGACAGGCCCATGACGGTGGAGAAGACATAGAACAACAGCTGCAAGCCAGAGGCCGACATACGGTTCATCGCGGCGCCAAAGCCGAAAACAAAGGCCAGCGGTGCGAACATGATCACCCATTTCAGGGGCGATGCGTAGATCGCGTGACCAAAGGAGGTCAGGTACTTGTCTGCGCTCAGCTGTGCCACGGCGCCCGAAGGATCGGACGTGACCGCGAGGCCCGCAATGGCCCATGCTGCAAGAAACGTGATGAACGTGCCTGCGGACATGGTCCCATAGACCTTGTTCATGTGCGCGCGCAGACCCTCATCAATCGCGGCGGTGCGTGCGCCCGCTGCTGTTGTCCGGATCGTGTCGAATTCAGCCATTCAATTGGTCTCCATACATCCCTAGATCTTTGCCCGATGGCTTGGGCATACATTGCCCTAGATATTGGGGGAAACCCGGCATTTATCAAGTATTTCAGACGCAAATTCAGATCAAATGCGACAAACCGGCGGGCGCATGGCGCGCACCGCCGGTCAGAGGGGGCTGGCAGGGCTCAGCAGCGCCAGGTGCTGGGGGCATCCCAAAGCGGACGACGGGCCTCGGCATCGGCTTCGCTGCGGCTGATTCCGATGTCGGTCAGAGCGGTATCATCCAGCCCTTTGAGCGCACGGCGCTGGCGCGCAACCGCAAAAGCGTGGGTGATCGACTGCAGCCAGTTACGGCGGGCAGCGGGGCGATGGCAGGTGCTGTGGGCAATATAGGTCATGTTCGGCGTCCTTTCGCTACATTCTGATGGGTGGATGTCCCTTCATCAATTTCCTTGATGTATATGGGGGAGTATGATTTATTTTGGAAACGAATGTTTGTGACCCCTTTGATCAAGGATCGTGATATGAGAAATCTGGACATCACAACTTTGCGTTCTTTCGTCGCTGTGGCGGACAATGGCGGGGTCACGCGTGCGGCGGGGTTCCTGCACCTCACACAATCGGCTGTGTCGATGCAGCTCAAGCGATTGGAAGAACTCCTGGGCCTGGAACTGCTGGATCGGTCGGGTCGGAAGATTGCGCTGACCGCTTCGGGTGAGCAGCTGCTGGCCTATGCGCGACGGATGGTGGCGTTGAATGATGAGGTGATCGGGCGACTGACCAACCAGGCATTTGAGGGGGAGATCATCCTCGGGGTGCCGCATGATGTGGTTTATCCGGCCATTCCGAAGGTGCTGCAGCAGTTCAACGCCGCCTATCCGCGGGTCAAGGTGCAGCTGATCTCCTCTTTCACGATGGCGCTGAAGGAACAATTTTCAAAAGGGGAGTGTGACCTGATCCTGACCACCGAAAGCTCGGAGACGGAAAACAGTGAAACGCTGGCGAACCGACCGTTGTTGTGGATTGGTGCTCCTGGGGGAACGGTCTGGCGTCAGCGACCGCTTCGGCTGGCTTACTGCAAGCATTGCACCTTCCGGCCCAAGGTCATTACGGCTTTGGATGATGCAGGGATCCCATGGGAGATGGCGGTGGAGACGGAATCGGATCGCACCATCGAGGCGACGGTCAGCGCGGATCTGGCCGTGAACACGATGATGGAAGGCACCGAGCCGCCGCACCTGCACAAGATCGACCACGGCGGGGCGTTGCCCGACCTGCCGGTACAGCGGATCAACCTCTACGGCGCTGACACCACCGGCAGCCAGGTGGTGACCGATCTTGCGGATCTGGTGCGGCGTGCCTTCAAGGAGGTCAGCACGCCTTTGTCCGCAACTCATTGGAATGCGGCCTGAGGAAATGCAAGAGGTCGGAGCGGGAGTGCCGATCCGGCCCTTCGTTCAGGGGGTAATGACAACCTTGCCGGTCGATTTCCGGCTGCGCAGCAACTCCAACCCTTCCTGCGCGCGGTCCAGCGGCAGCACGTGGCTGACATGGGGTTTCAGTTTTCCCTGCTCGTACCATTGAATGAGGGTTGAGAAACTGTCGCGCAAAACCTCGGGGCGGAACTTCATGTACCCCCCGATATAGAAGCCGATCACATCCAGGTTCTTGACCAGCAGGTGATTGGCGGGGATCTGGGGCACCTCACCGCTGGCAAACCCGATGGGCAGCAAGCGCGCTTCCGGCTTGCAGGAGCGGAACGCCGCTTTCCAGGCATCCCCGCCCACCGCGTCATACACCACATCCGATCCGCCAAGCGCCTTGACCCGCTCCCGCAGGTCTTCGCTGTCGTCGATCAGGTGGTCCGCGCCCGCGGCCTTGGCAACTGCCAGCTTGTCCGCGCCACGCGCATGGGCGATCACCGTCGCGCCCATCAGTTTGCCGATCTCGACCGCGGTCAGCCCGACACCGCCCGCGGCGCCGGTGACCAGCAAGGTTTCCCCGCGCTTCAGGCGGGCGCGATAGTCCAGGGCGATGTGGCTGGTGCCATAGGCGATCAACATGGCGGCCGCATGTTCGTAGGACATGCTGTCAGGGATCTGAATGACGCGCTCTACATCAAAGACGCCCTGTTCGGCCAGTCCGCCCTGACCGGTGAAAACGGCGACTCGGTCACCAATCGCGACCCCGGAAACCGAGTCACCCAGGGCGGAAATCACCCCGGAAACTTCCATTCCCAGGGTGAATGGCGCTGCCGGAGTGTCCTGATAGGTTCCCTTTTGCATTAACAAATCGGCAAAGTTCAGGCCGCATGCCTTTACGTCAACTTTGACCTGCCCGGGGCCGGGTTCTGGCGTAGCAAGCTGTACCAGTTCCGCGTGTGCTCCCGCGCTCGGGATTTGGTATGCAAACATTCTAAAACCTCGATTTTTCCGTGAGTAAGCAGACGATTTATACCTAAAGTCAAACGATTTTGAGGTCTATTTCGGTTCCGCGGCGGCGAATGCATGTGCCGGGAAAAGTGGCAGTATTCAACCTATGGTTTTGGTGCGAAAACTTGTATTCAAGATTCTGCAATCGGAAATGGGGAATCAACTGTCTTGAATTCAACTGAAAAGGTCGTAAACTTACCACGGTGGTGAGGCACCGCAAGCGAGGGCGAAAACAGAGACTGTTAACAGTGTTCCCCTATAGGTTCAGGGGGGCATAACGTTTCTGAACCGGATTGCGGGCAGTAACCAGTGAAAAATGAGGAGATACGCATGACCCATCCCGTAGACGTGCATGTGGGCAAGCGCGTGAGACATCGTCGATGGCTGATTGGCATGACCCAACAGCAACTCGCCGAACAGGTAGGTATCAAGTTTCAACAGATTCAAAAGTACGAAACCGGCGCCAACCGGATTTCTGCGTCGCGTCTGTGGGACATCGCCGAGGCGCTTGAAGTGCCAGTCAGCTTCTTCTTCGAAGGGCTGGACGACTCCGGGAAGGCCGAAGGCTCAGGGTCCATGTTGCCGGACGACCTGATGGGACACAAGGAAGCACTGGATCTGGTGCGCTCCTACTATGCGATCCCCGAAAATCAGCGTCGCCGTCTGTTTGAACTTGCTCGTGTGCTGAGCGACGTCGCCTGATCGGCTGACACAGACAAGATTTGCACTTGAATAAAACGCGGCAGAGTGGCACCCGTGCGGGTATGACCTCTGCCGTGTTTTCTGATATCGAAATTGCGCACAAGCTCGCGGACGCGGCGCGTGACGCGATCCTCCCGCATTTTCGTCAAGCCGGCCTTGGGGCCGAAAACAAGGCCGACGCCGGCTTTGACCCCGTGACCATCGCGGACCGTGCCGCCGAGCAGGCGATGCGCGAGGTTCTGCAGCAGTACCGTCCGGAAGACGGCATCTTTGGTGAGGAGTTTGGTCAGAGCCAGGGCACTTCTGGTCGGACCTGGGTTCTGGATCCCATTGATGGAACTCGCGGATTCATCTCCGGCACGCCGACCTGGGGCGTGTTGATCGCCTTGTCGGACGAAAACGGCCCGTTCCTTGGGGTCATTGATCAACCCTATACCGGCGAACGCTTTGTCGGCAGCGCGGATGTGGCCGAGATGACGGGCCCGCTGGGCCAGCGTCCGCTGGCCACACGCGGGATCACAGATCTGCGGGATGCGATCATCTTTACCACCTTCCCCGAAGTCGGAACCGAAGCCGAACGCGCCGGGTTTCATGACGTCGCCGCGAAGGCGCGGCTGACCCGCTACGGCATGGATTGCTACGCCTATGCGCTGGTGGCGGCCGGGCAGGTGGACCTGGTGATCGAGGCGGGGTTGAATGCCTATGACATTCAGGCTCCGATTGCCGTGATCCAGGCCGCAGGCGGTGTCGTGACCGACTGGCAGGGTGGCCCCGTGCATGAGGGCGGGCGTGTTGTGGCGGCGGCGAACGCCGAGCTGCACGCGGCAGCGCTGGAGATCCTCAAGGCTTACTGACAGGGCACGCCTGGGCAGGGCATACGTGGAAAATCTCTCTTGTTCAGGGGGGCTTGGCTGATTAGGGTTGGGCATCCGCCGAGTCCTTTGCCTGCCTTCTGTCGGTGGATTTCAACACTTCGTAACCGAAGCAGGTCAAAGCGGAGTGTGCCTATGTCTGAAATCCTGATCAAATCTGCCGACGTCGTTCTGACCATGAATGATGCGCGGGACGAGCTGCACGGCGCGGATGTGCTGCTGCGCGATGGGCAGATCGTCGAGATCGGTCACAACCTGCACAGCAGCGGCGAAATCATTTCGGGCAGGGGCTGTGTTGTGACGCCCGGCCTGGTGAATACCCATCATCATCTCTACCAGACACTGACCCGCGCCGTTCCCGGTGCGCAGGACGCGTTGCTGTTTGGCTGGCTGCAACGCCTCTATCCGATCTGGGCGCGTTTCGGGCCAGAGGAAATGAACGTGTCGGCCCAGGTCGGCCTTGCGGAACTGGCGCTTTCGGGCTGCACGCTGACCTCGGATCACCTGTATCTCTACCCCAATGGATCACGCCTGGAAGACACGATTGAGGCCGCCGCGGGTCTTGGCCTGCGGTTCCACCCTACGCGTGGTGCGATGAGCATCGGTGAAAGTGATGGCGGGCTTCCACCGGACAACCTTGTGGAGAGTGAGGCGCGCATCCTGGAGGACATGATCCGGGTCGTGGATGACTTTCACGACCCGTCAGAGGGGTCAATGTGTCGCGTCGGACTGGCGCCCTGTTCGCCCTTTTCGGTGTCCCGCGATCTGATGCGGGAC